>NZ_QKTH01000015.1:0-105226 GCF_003234485.1 Curtobacterium sp. MCLR17_034 | reverse complement strand
CTCGGAGATGTGTATAAGAGACAGTCGCTCCGCCGAGCCCCGGCCGGCCGGGCGCCCCGACGCCCACCCCCACGCGTCCCGCCGTTCGGCCCACCATCGCCGACCCGGGTGACGTCACGACGGGGACGACGCGCTTCCACGGCACCGGCACCCCCGGGCACACCGTCCGGGTGACCGGCCCGGCCGCGACGGGTTCGTCCGGGTGCACGACCCGGGTGGACCCGAACGGTTCCTGGGCCTGCCTCGGCACCGTCCGCTCCGGCCCGCAACAGGTCTTCACGGTGCGCGACCTCGTCGCCGCACTGCCCGTCGCGAGTGCACCGGCCTCGGACGTCATCGTCCCGCCGACCCTGGCAGCCGCCGGGCCCACCGGCGGCACGGTCTCCGGCACGGGGTACCCCGGATCGACGGTGCTGCTGTCGGTGTCCGGCTCCTCGGCCCAGCAGACCGCCCGGGTCGGTGCGGACGGTCGGTGGGTCGCCGCCCTCGGGTCGCTCGCCGACGGCCGGTTCACCGTCACCGCGTCGCAGACCGCCAGCACGGCGCGCGGCTACCGGTCGGACCTGCGGAGCGCGGCCTCCGCTCCCGTGACGATCACGGTCGACCGTACGGCGCCCGCTGCCCCGCGCATCACGACGCCGGACGACGGCCAACGGATCGGCACCCGCTCGACGACGGTCGCCGGGACCGGTGAGCCGGGCGCCCGCGTGACCGTGTACGTCGACCGTGCGCCGGTGTGCGGCGTGGTGGTCGCGCCGGACGCCTCGTGGTCGTGCTCCACCGCGGGGTCGACGCTGCGCGCCGGTGGGCACCAGCTCACCGCGACGCAGCACGACGTCGCTGGCAACTACTCCCGGTCGTCGGCCGCCGTCCGGGTCACGGTGTGGTCCACCACCACGGCCCCGACCGCCACACCGACCCCGGGCGCCACGGACACCCCGGGGACGCCGGGCACGTCGACGCCGGGATCCGGCTCGACGGCGGGCACCCCCGGCGCGACCGGCCACGGTGGAACCGGGATCGGCACGAACGCCGCCGGTCACGGGGGCGACGGCGGCAACGGCAACGAAAGCGGCGGCGCAGCAGGCACTGGCAACGGCCCCAGCGACGGCACCGGCAGCACCCCGGCCGGCGTCGGCAGCGCCGGAGGCCACCCCGACTGGTCCGGCCCCGCCGGCGACTGGACCGCGGCGACGACGTACGACCGCACCGTCCCGACCATCCAGGCCGCGTTCTCGTGGCGGACCGTCCTGGTCGCCACCGCCGTCGCCGCCGGGTTCCTCCTGCTGATCGCGGCGCCGCTCGCCCTCGTGGCCGCGGTCACCCGGGGTCGCCTCCGCTCGCCGTTCGCCGGGCTGCTCGGACGCAACCGCTCGCGGTCGGACCGCACCGGCGGCGACGACGTCCTGCCGACCTGGGCGTCGATCACCATCGCGGTGTCCGTCGCGGCGCTGTGCACCCTGCTCGGGGTCGGCGTCGAGCTCGAGGCCCGCTACGCCCGTCTGGCGATCGCCGTCCTCGCTGGGACCGGGGTCCTGACCGCCGCCGTCGTGTTCGCCACGCGGTGGGCAGCCGGCAGCGACCACCGCACGGTCGGGTTCCGGGTGTCGCCGTGGCTCGTGCTCGCAGCCCTCGTGGCGTGCGGCGTCACCCGCGCGGCGGACCTGTCCCCCGCACTCATCGTCGGGGTCGTCCTCGTGCCGTCCGTCCGCCCCGGGCTGGGGACCGGACCGCTCCGCCTCGGTACCGGGATCGCCGCGAGCGCCCGGGGTGCGACCTGGCGGGTGCTGGCTCTCCTCGGACTCGCCGCGGCCGGCTGGGTGCTGCACAGCCTGCTCGCGGGCGGTGGCTTCTGGGTGTCACTCGGTTCGGAGTTCGCCATCACGCTGTGCGTCGGCGGCCTCGGTGCCGTCGTCGCGACCCTGCTGCCCGTCGCGGGGTCCGCAGGCAGCGCGCTGCTCGCCGCCTCCCGCGGTCGGTACGTCGCGCTCGCGGTGGTCGCCGTCGCGCTGACCACCGCGGTCTACTCGGGGACGACCGGCACGCACGCCGCACCGGCCCTGCTCGTCGGCATCGCCGCGGCCTGCGTGGCGGCCGCGATCGCGGCCCTGGTCTGGCTGCGCACCGACCGGCGCGCGGCCCGCGTCTGACCCGCGCCGGGCCTCCAGAGCGGCGCACCGCACCGCCCCCGGGACAGAAGACGCACTTCCGGGCCGGTTCGCGGACAGCGGGCTAGTGTGACGATCGGTGCTGGTCGCACCGCACGGAGGACGCTCGCCGTCCCGCACGGACGACCGACGCCGCGCCGGACCAGCGGTGCAGCAGTGCCGCGCGACCGGTGCCCGCGCAGCACCGACGGTGTGCACCGCACGACCGCGGTAGGAGCGATGATGACCGACACCCGACCCGATTCGGAACCCCACGCCGACACCCGGTCCGACCCGGGACCCCGCACCGACACCGGACCCGATTCGGAACCCCACGCCGATACCCGGTCCGACTACGACGCGACACGCTTCCGCGAGGTGTTCGAGGGCAGCTTCACCTACGCGAACGGCTTCGCCCGCAACACCCACCGCTTCGCCGGCCGACCCGCGCTGCGCGAGCCGGAGACGGACCGCTCGTGGACCTACGCCGAGCTCGGCGACGTCGTCGACCGGATCGCCGGGTGGCTCATCCGGCACGGTGGCGGACGGGGTTCCGTCGTGATGGTCGAGCTGTTCAACACACCCGAGTTCGCGATGCTCTACCTGGCCTGCCACCGCATCGGCGCCGTGTTCTCGCCGACGAACTTCCGGCTCGCCCCCGACGAGGTCGCGTTCATCATCGAGGACTCCGCGCCCGCCGTCCTCGTGCACGACACCGAGCGGACGAGTGCGATCGCCGCCGCGATCGAGTCCTCGCCGCACCGGCCGGACCACGTCGTCCCGGTCGGCGGCGACCACGACCGGTTCGCCGAGCTGCTCGCGTCCGATCCCGTCTCCCCCGAGGAACTCGCGGCGATCGGCCCGCGCAGCACCTACGACGAGTCCACCCGGCTCTACACCTCGGGCACCACCGGTCGGCCGAAGCCCGTCCCGCTGCCGAGCCTGGTCGAGGTGCTCAGCGCGCACGACGTGGTCATGCACTTCCCGCTCAGTCCGTTCGACAAGACGCTCAACATGTCACCGCTGTTCCACCGTGGCGGCCTCTACTCCGGCGGCCCGAACCCGGTGTTCTACGTCGGCGCGGAACTCACGACGCTGCGGCACTTCGACGCCGACCGGGTGCTCGACCTGGTCGAGTCCGAGCGCCTGACGTTCCTGATCGGGGCCCCGCCGAACCTGGTGCAGCTCGCCGACGCGCAGGAACGCCGGGCGCGGGACCTGTCGAGCCTCAACGGCATCGTCACGATGGGCGCACCGCTCGACCGCGCCGCGGCACTGCGGTACCAGGAGCTGCTGTCGCCCCGGATCTTCAACGGCTACGGCACCACCGAGACCTTCTGGAACACGTTCCTGCGCCCCGAGGACTTCCCGGACGGCGCCGGTTCCACCGGTCGCGCATCGACCGACGACGACGTCGCCGTCGTCCGCGTGCACGAGGACCGTCTGGCCGACCCCACCGACACGGTGGCGAAGGACGGCACCGAGATCGGCGAGTTCGCCGTCCGCACCGTGAAGTCCGGCTACTCGTACCGGAACCCCGGGCTCGAGGCCGAGAAGTTCGCGAACGGCTGGTTCTACCCGGGCGACCTCGCCACGTGGGACGAGCACGAGCGGGTGACGATCGTGGGCCGCAAGGACGACATGGTCATCTCCGGCGGCGAGAACGTGCACCCCGTCCAGGTCGAGGCGGTGCTGCAGGAGCACCCCGGGGTCGCCGACTCCATCGTGGTGGGCGTGCCGGACCCGCGGTGGGGCGAGGTCGTCACCGCGTACGTCGTCCGTGCCGGCGACCGGCTGCCGACCGACGACGCCGAGGCAGCGGCCGTGCTCGAGGAGTGGACCGGCTCCCGCCCGGGCCTCGCCCGGTACAAGCGCCCGCGGCGGTACCGCTTCGTCACGGACGTCCCCTACAACGCCACCGGCAAGAAGGTGCACTACCTGGCGAAGGACACGGCCGCGGCGGACCAGGCAGCCGGCCGGCTGATCGAGCCGTAGTGGGCCCGGTACCCGGCCGGTGACGGCCTGGAGGCCCGTGGCGGCGCCGCCACGGGCCTCCCGTCCGTCAGCTGGTCGCGTCCACCGCGCGCCGGGGCGCGTTGCGGGCGAAGAGGCCGGGCAGGAGCCCGCCGATCTTCGTCCCGATGCACAGGCTGACGAAGGTCGCGAGCGGGGTCGCGAGGGCCTCGGGATCGAAGGTGGCCACCGCCACCAGCCCGACCGTCCCCGGCACGAGCAGCAGGAACGCCGGGAAGAACGACACCGTCGCCGGGATCGCCGGCACCAGCCGCTCGAGCAACCGGGTCGCGACGAAGAGCAGCGCCGCTGCGGCGCCGGTCGCGACGACACTGCCCCAGAGCGGCGTCGTCGTGCTCACCACGGCGTAGGCGGTGACCATGACCGCCACCGACACGAGCGTCAGGCGCCACCCGGACCGGAACACCAGACCGAGCCCGACCGCGAGCACCACGACGGCCACCCACGACACCCAGTACGCGGGCACGGACTCCCAGCCGGCCAGGTCGGTGCCGACCCCCGCGACCTCGCCGACGAGCGCGGCCGACGACGGGTCGACGTGCAACCCGGTCAGGGCGCTGCCGGACGCGATGCCGGCGGCCATGAAGCCGAGCATGATGAGCCCCTGCACCAGTCGCGACGACCCGGTGACGATGTCCGCGGCGGTGAGTTCGAGCAACGCGTTGGTGATGAGTGCGCCGGGGACGAACACCGCCACCGGGGCGCAGACCGCGAAGAGCGGGACCTGCTCGAACCCGGTGCCCGCGGCGACCAGGCCGACGATCGCCGTCGACACGAACGCGGCCAGGAACGGGATGATCGCCACGGCTTCGCGGAAGCGCCGGAGGACCAGTCCGATCACGCCGACCAGGCCGCCGACGACGAGCGCCAGGACGATCGCCCACCAGGGGCAGCGGAAGACGACGGCCAGGCCGGCCGAGGTCAGGGCGTTGCCGAGAATCCACGGCAGGGCTGGCGGCGGGACGGTGCCGGCCCGGATGGCCCGGACGCGGGCGGGGATCTCGGCGAGGGCGATGGAGCCACTCTCGAGCCCGAGCACGACGCGGTTGGCGCGGGCGGCCTGGCGGGACGACAGTTCGACGCCCTCGGCGTTGACGATGGTGGCGGCGCCCGTCGAGACCTCGCTCACCATCACCAGGGCGGGCAGGACGCCGATCGCGAGCGTCGGTCCGACCCCGGCGGCGTCCCGGGCCTTCTCGAGCGCCGACCGGACGTCGGTGACGGAGCTGCCGGCGTCCAGGAGCAGGGCTCCGAGGGTGCCGAGGAGCATGCCGACCGGGACGCTCTCGCCGTCGACGACCTCGACGTGGGCCTCCGGTCGGCGGAGGGCGTTCTGCAGGTTGGCGAGTGCGCTTCCGAGTCCGACCACGATCGTCGATGCTACTGGGCGGCGAGCCGGTCGTGCAGTCGCGCCGTCTTCGCGGGAAGGCGACGGTCCGCGGGCCGGGAGGCACGTGGCGGGCCGGTCCCGCGCCTCCAGTCCGATGCCCAGGGCGACCCGATCCCACCGTCGAAGCGACAGATGGCAGGACCATCGCTCGGACTGTGCGGCCGGAGCGACAGAACGACGCGAACTGTTCGCAGAGTTCTGTCGCTTTCGCAGCGGCACGCGGCGGGCGCCGCGCGGCGGGCGCCGCGGCAGAGCCTCGGCGGTACCCCCGGTGGGACTCGAACCCACAACTCAGCGATTTTAAGTCGCGTGCCTCTACCGATTGGGCCACGGGGGCGGGCCGCAACAGCCTACCGATGCACGAAGGCGGCCACCCTTCGCAGGTGACCGCCTTCGTGACGAGTGGTGCTACTTGGCGTCGGCCGGGGCCGTCACCGGCTCGGGGGCGTTGGAGACGTCCTTCGCGGGCTCGCCGTAGACGGGACCGGCGGCACCGGCGACCTTGCCCTCTTCCGGAGCCGGGGCTGCGGCGGGCGCGGCCGGGGCCTCGGCGGCGGGCTTCGGACGGGACGCGAACGCCTCGAACGCGGCGCGCGGGGTCTCGCGGTCGTCGAGCGACACGATGTCGCGGCCCAGGAAGAAGCCACCGACCCAGTCGCCGATGACGCGCCACTTGCGCTCCCACGACGGCATGGCCAGGCCGTGGTAGCCGCGGTGCGCGCCCCAGGCCAGGAAGCCCTTCATGGCGAACTTGCCGGACTGGAACACACCGGTGCCGAGGCCGAGACCCGCGACGGCACCGAGGTTCTCGTGCTTGTAGTCGGTCGTCGCCTCGCCACGGATGGTCGCGACGACGTTCTTCGCGAGCTGCTTGGCCTGGCGCACGGCGTGCTGGGCGTTCGGCACGCAGAACCCGCCGACACCCCCACCGGTCAGGTCCGGCACGGCTGCGACGTCGCCGCAGGCCCATGCGTCGGCGATCACGCCGTTGTCGTCGACCACGCGCAGGTCGGGCTGCACGCGGATGCGGCCACGCTGCTCGAGCGGGAAGTCGGTGCCCTTGACCATCGGGTTCGCCATGACACCGGCGGTCCAGATGATGAGGTCGGACGGGATCGTCTCGATCGCGCCGTCGCTCGTCTTGAGCTCGCAGACGCCACCGACGGCCGAGGCCAGCTGGGTCTCGAGGTGCACGGTCGCGCCACGCTCGGCGAGGTTCTTGAGCACCCAGTGCGAGGTCTCGAGGGAGACCTCGGGCATGATGCGGCCCATCGCCTCGACCAGGTGGAAGTGCGTGTCGTCGAAGGACAGCTGCGGGTGGCTCTTCAGCAGGTCGGTGACGAAGGAGCGGAGCTCGGCGAACACCTCGATGCCGGCGAAGCCACCACCGACGACGACGACGGTGAGCAGGCGGTCGCGCTCGGGACCGGCCGGCAGGTTCGCCGCCTTGTGGAAGTTGCTGAGGATGCGGTCACGGATCGACGCGGCTTCCTCGATCGTCTTCAGGCCGATGGCCTCGTCGGCGACGCCCGGGATCGGGAACGTGCGGGACACCGCGCCGGCGGTCATGACGATCTGGTCGTAGGACTCCTCCCACGCCTCGCCCTCGGTCGGGGTGATCGTCGCCGTCTTGGTGGCGTGGTCGACCTTGGTGACCTTCGCCGTGACGACGCGGGTCTTCTTGAGGTGACGACGGTGCGCGACGACCGCGTGACGCGGCTCGATGGAACCGGCGGCGACCTCGGGCAGGAACGGCTGGTACGTCATGTACGGCAGCGGGTCCACCATGACGACCTCGGCTTCGCCCTGGCGAAGGTGCTTCTCGAGCTTCCATGCGGTGTAGAAACCGGCGTAACCGCCGCCGACGACGAGGATCTTGGGCACGGGGGATGATCTCCTTGGATGGGGGTGTGCGGGAGTCGGGTCAGACTTCGCCGCCACCCGCCCCGACTCCAGCGTCTGCACCGTCATCATACGCCCGGCACTCACACCGGGAGGGCGACCAGTCCGCGCGCTCGAGCGCGAGGTCGCCGATGGGGTTGACGCCGGGTCCGGCGGCGAGGGCGTGGCCGACGAGGGCGTGCAGGCACTTCACGCGGGTGGGCATGCCACCGGCGCTGATGCCGTCGATCTCGTCGACGTGTTCGATCGACTCGCGATCGGCCAGGTAGGACTCGTGGGCCGCGCGGTACTGCGCGGCGACTTCGGGGTCCTCGAGCAGGGCTGCCAGCTCGGGCATCACCTGGTTGGCCTCGAGGGTGCTGACCGCAGCGGTGGCCGCGGGGTGGCACAGGTAGTAGAACGTCGGGAACGGGGTGCCGTTCGACAGCCGGGGCTTCGTGGAGACGACGGTGGGGTTGCCACAGACGCAGCGTGCCGCGATCCCGATGACGTCACGCGCCGGTCGGCCGAGCTGCGCCGACACGACCTGGACGTCGCGGTCGGAGGGCGGGTCGAAGGGAGGGGTCGTCACGGGAACGTGAGCCTACCGGAGAAGCGGAACCCCTCGCACCGTCGGGCCGGACGGCTCCGCGCCGCGCGGTTCGGACTACTTGCTGTCGCCCGTGCCGGAGACGTCGGGGGCGACGAGGTCGGCTGCCCGCTCGTCGGTGAGCCCGGACTGCAGCACCGACGAGAGCATGGCCTGCACCCAGTCGACCTTGGGCGTCTGCACCTTCGCGCTCACGGGGGTGCCGGAGTCGGTGGTGGGGGTCTTCTCGGCCGGCTTGTCCTCGGTGCCCATCACGAGGTAGCTCTCCTCGCCCGGGTACACGTAGAGCAGTCGGTCACGAGCCTGCGCCTCGATGTACGCCGGGTCGTCCCAGCGTACGACGTCCTTCTTCTTCTGCGTGACGTCGGCCTTCTGGCTCGCGACCTCCTGCTGCTGCTGGGCGATCTGCTCCTGCTGCTGGATGAGCGTCCGGAGCGACGGCGCGAGCACCACCACGAAGAGCACGATGATCGCGAGCATGAGCAGGCTGAACCCGGAGAAGTGGATCGAGCGGTACCAGGGCTGCGCGGGTGTGCTGCCGTCGGGCATCGCCACGGGGACGCGGCGGACGCGGGGCTTCTGGCTGGGCACGGTCCGACGATAACCCGGCACGGTCGGTCGGGCCGCCCGGCACGCGGCCGTTCGGCGCCCTCTCAGCGTCTCGCGTCCCACGGTGCTGCCCAGCAGAAGACGCCGTCGTCTCCTCGAGACGCCTCCGGATTCGGCGGCGTCTCACGGACTTCGCGGCGTCAGGCTGACACGACGGCGTCACGCCGACGGCGGGCGGGTCCGGGTCCGATCGAGGCAGCCGGGAGGCACGGCTCCGGCCCGTCCGTCCGCCCCGCACCCGGAGTGGTCACCACACACCGCCCGGCGCACGTCCGGTGGTCACGTCCTGTCGGCCGGGCCCGGGCCAGCCGACGACTCGCGACCACTCGACGCAGCGCGCGCGGCACGTCCCGACCGCTCGGCGCTCCGGGGCGGCACAGACGACGAGACGCCGCCCTCCTGGAGGAGGACGGCGTCTCGGTGGTGCGGGTACTGCTGAGCGACTGGTTACAGCGACGCGGCGCGCGGGAAGGCCGAGCGACCGGCGTACACCGCGGCGTCGCCGAGCTCTTCCTCGATGCGGAGCAGCTGGTTGTATTTCGCGACGCGGTCCGAGCGGGCCGGGGCGCCGGTCTTGATCTGACCACCGTCGACCGCGACCGCGATGTCCGCGATCGTGGTGTCCTCGGTCTCGCCGGAGCGGTGCGACAGGATCGAGGTCAGGCCGTGACGGTGCGCGAGCGAGACCGCGTCGAGCGTCTCGGTGAGCGTGCCGATCTGGTTGACCTTGACGAGGATCGAGTTCGCGGCCTTCTCGTCGATGCCCCGCTGCAGACGCTTCGGGTTGGTGACGAACAGGTCGTCGCCGACGATCTGGACCTTGTCGCCGAGCTCGGCGGTCAGGTGCGACCAGCCCTCCCAGTCGTCCTCGGCCAGCGGGTCCTCGATGGTGACGAGGGGGTAGTTCGCGACGAGCTCGGCGAAGTAGGAGGTGAACTCCTGGCTCGAGAGCTGCTTGCCCTCGAACTGGTACTTGCCGTCCGAGAAGAACTCAGTGGACGCGACGTCGAGGCCGACGGCGATGTCCTTGCCGGGCGTGTAGCCGGCCTTCTCGATCGCGGTGAGCAGGAAGTCGAGCGCCGCGCGGTTCGACGCGAGCTCCGGCGCGAAGCCACCCTCGTCGCCGAGGCCGGTGGCCAGGCCCTGCTTCTTCAGCTCGCCCTTGAGGGCGTGGTAGGTCTCGACGCCCCAGCGGAGTGCCTCGGAGAAGGACTCGGCGCCGTAGGGCACCAGGAAGAACTCCTGGATGTCGACGTTGGTGTCCGCGTGGGCACCACCGTTGACGACGTTCATCAGCGGGACGGGCAGCGTGTGCGCGTTCGGGCCGCCGAGGTAGCGGAAGAGCGGCAGGTCGACCGAGTCGGCTGCAGCACGGGCCACGGCGAGCGAGGCACCGAGGATCGCGTTCGCGCCGAGGCGGGACTTGTTCTCGGTGCCGTCGAGCTCGATGAGCGCGGCGTCGACGAGGCGCTGGTCGGTGGCGTCGAAGCCCTCGAGCGCCGGGCCGATCTCGTCGAGGACGGCGTCGACGGCCTTGAGCACGCCCTTGCCGCCGTAGCGCGAGGCGTCGCCGTCGCGCAGCTCGTACGCCTCGAACGCGCCGGTGGATGCACCGGACGGGACGAGCGCGCGGGACACGACGCCGTCGTCGAGGAGGACCTCGACCTCGACCGTCGGGTTGCCTCGGGAATCGAGGACTTCGCGTGCGCCTACGGCATCGATCAGGGCCACGGGGTACTCCCTACACATTGGTTGTGGTGATTGCGGTGTCGATCCTAGCGAGCGGAGGTGAACACGACGTCGGCCGTGACGCCCCGCTGTGGACGAGTCCGTGCTGGAACGAGGACTGGGTGCTCAGTCGAGCGGGCGGAACTCGACGCCCTCGAGCGACGCGGTGTCCGCCGAGACGGTCGCGAACGCCGTGAAGCCCTGGGCGGCGAGGCCGGCGAGCAGGTTCTTCGTGTTCTTCGTGCGGCGCTCGAGCCGGACGCGTCGGTGGGACGCCAGCGCTTCGGTCTTCAGCGCGGCGAGCCGGACCGGGTCGACGTCCTTGTCGTACACGAGCACGACGGCGTCGGCCTCGGCGGACTCCGGGAGGGTCACGAGGTCGACGAGCCGCTCGAACCCGAGCGAGAACCCGACCGCGGGGACGTCCTGCCCGAGGAACCGGCCGATCATCCCGTCGTACCGGCCGCCGCCACCGAGGCTGTAGCCGAAGTCCGGGTGCGCGACCTCGAAGATCGTGCCCGTGTAGTAGCCCATGCCGCGCACGAGCGTCGGGTCGAAGCGCAGGTCCACCCCGGGGAGCGCCTCGCGCAGTCGGAGCAGGTCGGCGAAGGCCTCGGCGTCGAGCCACGGCGCCCCCTCGACCGACGTCCAGTCGGCGGCCTCGAGCGCACGGATGGTGTCCTCGAGCCCGGTCAGGTCGGCGCCCACGGTGCTGCGGAGTTCCGCCGCGACGCCGTCCGCGCCGATCTTGTCGAGCTTGTCGATCGTGATGAGCGCGCGGTCCGCGGCGGCGGGCTCGGTGATCCCCCACGACGCGAGGAGCGCCAGCAGGATCCGGCGGTCGTTGATCCGGATCGTCGTGCCGCGGACCCCGAGGGCGTCGAGGGCCGCGGTCGTCGCGCGGATGAGCTCGATCTCGGCGAGCTGCCCGGGCTCCCCCAGGATGTCGATGTCGCACTGCACGAACTGGCGGTAGCGGCCCTTCTGCGGGCGCTCGGCACGCCAGACCGGCGCGATCTGCACGGATCGGAACACCGACGGCAGCTCCGCACGGTGCGAGGCGTAGAACCGGGCCAGCGGGACCGTCAGGTCGAACCGGAGACCGAGGTCGGCGAGGTCCAACGGCGCTTCGGCCGCCTGCAGGTCCTCGGTGGTGAGCCCGCGCTTCATCACCGCGAACGCCAGCTTCTCGTTGTCACCGCCGAGCCCGGAGTGCAGCCGCGCAGCGTCCTCCACCACCGGGGTCTCGATCTCGTCGAAACCGTGCCGCGAGTAGACGTCCCGCACGACACCGAGCACGTGCTCGCGCCGGGCCTTGTCCGCCGGGAGGAAGTCACGCATGCCACGGGGTGCCGTCACGGTCGTTGCCATGCGGTCAATTCTGGCAGACGGGCGTCTCCGGCTTGCGCGCCTGCCGACCCACTGGCATACTGCATGCAGAACCTCGGTCCGGATCGTGCCTGATCCACGCTCCGGACCGATTCGCGGGGCGACGTGCTGCAGTGCGTCCCGCGGTTCGAGCGGGCTTCCCTGTCGGCCCCTCTCCCTGGTGGAGCCGACGCCCGCTCACGGGCGCCCTCTCTTTTTCGGGTTGGGAGGGCGCCCGTTCTCCCCTGCCCGGAGCGATCTCCCGACCGGGGATCACTCCACGGCGCGACCGGCCTCCTCGAGCGCCGACACCGCGGCACGCAGACTCGCGACCGCGTCCACCCCGCGTCCCGCCGCAGCCGCGACCTCCCCGAGCACCGCCCGCCCCCACTCGGCGTCGACCGTGCCCACCCCGTCGTCCGCAGCGGGCAGGGCGGACGCACCACGGGCCTCCAGGCCGGCGCCGGAGCCGAACCCGGCCCCAGCCCCGAACCCGACGCCGGAACCGGCCCCGACGACGGACGCGACGACTGCGTCGGCGTCCCCACGTTCCTCCAGGCGTTCCAGCAGCTTCACCGCGCGCTCCAGCGGCGGCATCGCCCGCGGCACCCCGTCGAACGCACTCCGCCGACTCGCCTTCTCGGCCGCCTTGGCCGCACGCCAGACCCGCACGACGTCCTCGACGGTGTCCGCGGTCTCGTCGCCGAAGACGTGCGGGTGCCGCCTGGTCATCTTGTCCCGGACCCCGGCGGCGACGTCCTCGAGGGTGAAGTCCCCCGCGCGGGCAGCGATCCCCGCGTGCAGGACCACCTGGTAGAGCAGGTCGCCGAGTTCCTCGCGGACGTCGTCCGGGTCGCCGTCGTCGATGGCGTCGACGAGTTCGTACGACTCCTCGACGGCGTAGCGGGCAAGCGAGGCGTGGGTCTGCGCCCGGTTCCAGACGCACCCGCCGTCCTCGGCGAGCAGGCGGTCGACGACGGTGACGAGGTCCGGTACGGCGGTCATCAGGTCATCGTGCCACCCGCGTAGACTGGTCGTGGTGTGTCGGGAAGTCTGGTCGACGGACACTCACCCGACCCCTCGAGACGGAGATCCATGTCGTCCCTCGTCCGCTCCCCCCGCTTCAGCGCCATCGCGCTCCTCACCGCCGCCGTGCTCGGCCTGGTCGTGGCGAACTCCCCGATCGGCCCCGGCCTCGAACGGCTGCTCGACGCGCACCTGCCGCTCGGTGCCCTCGGCCTCGACCTGTCGATCGCGCACTGGATCAGCGACGGGCTGCTCGCGGTCTTCTTCCTGCTCGTCGCGATCGAGCTCAAGCAGGAACTCGTCGACGGCGAGCTGTCGAACCCCAAGACCGCGATCATCCCCGCCATCGCGGCGGTCGGCGGCGTGCTCGTCCCGGCCGGCATCTTCCTGCTCGTCACCGCGGGCACGCAGTACACGCACGGTTGGCCGATCCCGACGGCGACGGACATCGCGTTCGCGCTCGGGGTGCTCGCCATGTTCGGTCGCGGGCTGCCGAGCGGCATCCGGGTGTTCCTGCTCGCGCTGGCCGTGCTCGACGACCTCATCGCGATCATCATCATCGCCGTGGTGTTCGCGCACGACACCGACTTCCTGGCCCTCGCGGGCGCTGTCGTCACCCTCGCGGTGTTCTGGCTGCTCGGCCGGATGCTCCGTCCGGGGCGCAGCGGGCAGACGTTGATCATCGTGGCGATGGTCGTGGTCGGGCTCCTGACCTGGTGGCTCGTCTACCACTCCGGTGTGCACGCCACCATCGCCGGCGTCGCCCTCGGGCTCGTGCTGCCCCGCCGCCCGGGCCACACCCTGCACGAGAACGTCGAGCCGTGGTCGAACGCCATCGTGCTGCCGGTGTTCGCGTTCGCGTCGGCTGCCGTCATCATCCCCTCGGTCGGCATCAGCGAGCTCTCCCCCACGTTCTGGGCGGTCGTCCTCGCGCTGCCGGTCGGCAAGGTGATCGGCATCACGCTGTTCGGCACGATCGCCACGCGGATCTTCCGCTCGCCCGGCCGCTCGTCGCTGTCGTTCTTCTCGATCATCACCGTCGGCGTGCTCGGCGGCATCGGGTTCACGGTGTCCCTGCTCATGAACGAGCTGGCGTTCGCCCGCAACGAGGAGATCCTCGACGAGGGCGTCCTCGCCGTGCTCGTCGGCTCGGGCATCGCCATCGTCGCGTCGGCGGTCGTCGTCACCCTGCGAGCGCGGGCGTACCGCGCGCGCCGCGAGCTGTCCGAGGCCGAGGACACCGAGTAGCGGGTCGCGGGCCGGGGTTCACACCCGTTCCGCGACAGGGCACGCGTCGTTCGACGCGTGGATCGTCGCGAACGGCGCGCGCGCTGTGGACGTGGCCACGGACGGCCTGGAGGCACGGTGCGGGCCCGCAACGTGCCTCCTGTCCGTCTCCGCTCGCGTCTACGCGGCCGGCGCCTCTGCGGGGGTCGTCGCCCCGTAGACGGCGGTGAGGATGCTCTCCACCCACTGGATGAGGGCATCGTCCGGCAGCGCCTGGTCGTGCGGACGCGGCATCGGGATGCTCGTCGCGTTCTGCTGCGGGAACCAGCGCGCACCCGGGAACATGCGCTTCAGGCGCACCTGCGACGAGTCGGCGAGTTCCTTGCCGGCGACCCGCAGGTTCGAGCCCATCACCACGACGTCGGACAGGCCGACCTGCTGCGCCATGCGACGGAGGCGGGAGACCTCGACCAGGGTCTGCACGGCCTGCGGCGGCTGCCCGTAGCGGTCGGTGAGCTCGTCGAGCACCATGTCGATCGCGTTCGGCTGGGCCGTCGGGGCCGAGGCCGCCGAGAGCTTCTGGTACGCCTCGAGCCGGAGTCGCTCGGACTCGACGTAGTCCTCGGGGATGTGCGCGTCGACGGGGATCTCGAGCCGGAGCTCGGTCTGCCCCTCGGCGACGTCGCCACGGAACTGCGACACCGCCTCGCCGATCATCCGCAGGTACAGGTCGAACCCGACGCCCGCGATGTGGCCGGACTGCTCCCCGCCGAGCAGGTTGCCGGCCCCGCGGATCTCGAGGTCCTTCATGGCGACCTGCATGCCCGCGCCGAGCTCGTTGTTCGCGGCGATGGTCTCGAGGCGGTCCTGGGCGGTCTCGGAGAGCGGCTTGTCGGAGTCGTAGAGGAAGTACGCGTACCCGCGCTCCCGCCCGCGGCCGACACGACCGCGCAGCTGGTGCAGCTGCGACAGGCCGTACTTGTCCGCCTTGTCGATGATGAGCGTGTTCGCGTTCGCGATGTCCAGGCCCGTCTCGATGATCGTCGTCGAGACGAGGACGTCGAAGCGGCGCTCCCAGAAGTCGACCATGACCTGCTCGAGGGCGGTCTCCGACATCTGCCCGTGCGCCACGGCGATGCGGGCGTCCGGCACGATCTCGGCCAGGTGCGCGGCGACCGACTGGATGTCCTTCACGCGGTTGTGCACGTAGAACACCTGGCCCTCGCGCAGCAGCTCGCGGCGGATCGCCGCCGCCACCTGCAGGTCGGACTGCGGGCCGACGAAGGTCAGGATCGGGTGGCGGTCCTCGGGCGGGGTGGCCAGGGTCGACATCTCGCGGATGCCCGTGACCGCCATCTCGAGCGAGCGCGGGATCGGGGTCGCCGACATTGCCAGGACGTCGACGTTCGTCTTGAACTTCTTGAGCTGGTCCTTGTGCTCGACCCCGAACCGCTGTTCCTCGTCGATGATGACGAGCCCGACGTCCTTGAAGGTGATGCCCTGCGACAGGATCCGGTGGGTCGCGATGACGATGTCGACCGTGCCGTCGGCGAGCCCGGCGATCGTCTCCTTCGACTCCTTCTCGGTCTGGAACCGGCTCAGGGCGCGCAGGTGCACGGGAAACCCGGCGAAGCGCTCCTGGAACGTCTCCATGTGCTGGCGGACGAGCAGGGTCGTCGGGACGAGCATGACGACCTGCTTGCCGTCCTGCACGGCCTTGAACGCGGCACGGATCGCGACCTCGGTCTTGCCGTAGCCGACGTCACCGGACAGCAGGCGGTCCATCGGGATCGGGCGTTCCATGTCGCGCTTGATCTCGTCGATCGTGGTGAGCTGGTCGGCGGTCTCGGCGAACGGGAACGCCTCTTCCAGCTCGCGCTGCCACGGGGTGTCCGGGCCGAACGCGTGCCCCTTCGACGCCATCCGCGCCGAGTACAGCTTGACCAGGTCGACGGCGATGTCGCGGACGGCCTTGCGGGCCTTCGACTTGGCGGCGGACCAGTCCGATCCGCCCATCTTCGACAGGGTCGGGGACTCGCCACCGACGTAGCGCGACAGCTGGTCGAGCTGGTCGGTCGGCACGAAGAGCTTGTCGCCCGGGTAGTTGCGCTTCGACGGCGCGTACTCGAGCACGAGGTACTCGCGCTGCGTCTTCACGGCGTTGCGGCCGCCGCTGGAGACCTCGCGGCTGACGAGCTCGACGAACTTGCCGATGCCGTGGGTCGCGTGCACGACGACGTCGCCCGGCTTGAGCTGCAGCGGGTCGACGACGTTCTTGCGGCGGCTCGCGAGCTTCTTGACGGTGCGGGCGCCCTGCTGGACGCTGCGGCCGTAGAACTCCGCCTCGCTCAGGACCGCGATGCGGGGGTCGGGGATCGCGAAGCCGTGCTCGACGGTCGCGGTCGTCACGACGGCGAACCCCGGCTCGGGCGGCGCGTCGACCGCTGCGGCACGGGCGGCGACCCCGGCGTCGGCGAGCACCTGCACCGCACGCTCGACGAGGCCCTGGCCCTGCGCGGTCACCACGACGGCCCACCCGTCGTCGGTCAGCGACTTGACGTGCGCGATCGCCCCGTCGGCGCTGCCGGCGAAGCTCGGGACGGCCTCGGCCCGGACGCGGATGTACTCGCCGGCCTCGGCAGCGGCCTCGGCGTCGGTGAGGACGCGCTCGGTGTCCCCTTCGTCGAGGCCGGAGTCGAACGGCGAGACCGTCCACCAGGTGCGCTGCCCCCGGGTGTTCTTGAGCTGCTGCACGGTCAGGAAGTTGCCCGCGTCGAGGTCGATCGGCGCCTGGGCACCGGCGACCGCTGCGCTCCAGGCCGCCTGCAGGAACTCGGTGTTCGTCTCGGCGAGGCTGTTCGCGCGGCCGTTCACCCGCTCGGGCGAGAACACCGCGATGGTGGCGTCGTCCGGCAGGTAGGAGGTCATCGGCACGAGGTCCTGCACGAGCGCCGGGGCGAGGGACTCCATGCCCTCGACCGGGATGCCCTCGGCGATCTTCGCGAGCATCTGCGACAGGTTCGGGAACTCGTGCAGCATCTCGCGCGCCCGCTGCCGGACGTCGTCGCTGAGCAGGAGCTCGCGCGAGGCGGTCAGCTCGACCGAGCCGAGGTCGTCCTCGGTCGTGCGCTGGTCGGCGACGGAGAACGCCTTGATCGCCTCGATCTCGTCGCCGAAGAAGTCGACGCGTGCCGGGTGGTCGGCCGTCGGCGGGAAGACGTCGAGGATGCCACCGCGCACCGCGAACTCACCACGGCGGGTGACGAGGTCGACACGCGAGTAGGCGAGGTCCACCAGCTGGGACGCGATCGCAGCCAGGTCGTTGCCCCGCGAGTCGGTCCGCAGCACCACGGGCGCCAGGGACGTCAGGTTGCTCGCGATCGGCTGCAGCGCGGCGCGGACGCTCGCGACGACGATGGTCTGGCGGCGCTCGGCCGGGTCCGCCGCCTGCCACGCCGCGAGCTTCCGGAGCGTCGCGATCCGCGTGCCGACGGTCTGGGCACTCGGGCTGAGGCGTTCGTGCGGCAGGGTCTCCCACGCCGGGAACTCGAGCACGTCGGCGCCGGGGACGTAGCTGCCGAACGCTTCGCGGACCGCCTCGGCTTCACGCCCGGTCGCCGTGATGACGAGGACGCACTGCGGGCCGTTGCGCTCGGCGAGCAGCGCGCCGAGCAGCGGCACGCGCAGGCCGTCCACGACGGAGAAGTCGGCGTCGCGCGGTGCGGCGCGCAGCACGCGATCGAAGGCGGAGGCGCGCGAGAGCGCAGGGATGATGCCCGAGATCGTCACTCAGGAGATGGTACCGGCCGCCACCGACACCGGCCGCGACGTGCGCGACGGGCGAACAGCGCGACGCCCGGCACGGAGCGCTCAGGACGGAGCGTGCACGCGCTGCTGTGCGGCGAGCAGCCCGACCTCGGCGATCGCCTGTACCGCGTCCGCGGCGTCGGCCAGCAGGATCGGCAGCGTCTTCTTCTCGGCTGCGGAGAAGTCACGCAGCACGTAGTCGGCCGGGTCCTGCCGACCGGGCGGACGCCCGATGCCGACCCGGACGCGCATGAACTCGTTCGTCCCGGTGGCCTTGATGATGTCGCGCAGCCCGTTGTGCCCACCGTGCCCGCCACTGCCCTTCAGGCGGACGGTGTCGAACGGCAGGTCGAGCTCGTCGTGCACGACGACGAGGTCGGCCGGGGTGGCGCTGTAGAACCCGAGCACCGAGGAGACCGGTCCGCCCGAGGTGTTCATGAACGACCCGGGCTTCGCCAGCACGAGTCGGGTGCCGCCGGGCACCAGGCGCCCCTCGGCGACCTGGTTCGGCGTCTTGTGCTTCTTGAACGTCGCTCCCATGCGGGAGGCGAGTTCGTCGAGGACCATCTGGCCGACGTTGTGGCGGTTGCCGGCGTAGTCGGGCCCGGGGTTCCCGAGCCCGACCACCACGAGGATTCGATCCGTCACAGCGTCGACCAGATGTCTTCGAAGGGGTGTTACTCGGAGTCCGCGGCGCCCTCGGCACCCGACTCGGCGCCGGCCTCGGCCGAGGCCTCGTCCGCAGCGTCGTCGTCAGCGGTGCCACGCGGGGTGACGATCGCGACGACCAGCGCCTCGGGGTCGGTCTCGAGCTCGGCGCCCTCGGGGAGCTCGAGCTGCGCGGCGTGGATCTGCACGCCGTCCTCGAGGCCCTCGACGTTCACGGAGACGTGCTCCGGGATGTCGGTGGCGAGCACGAGCAGCGAGATCGTGTTGAGGTCCTGCACGTGGATGGTGCCGGAGAAGGACTCGCCCTCGATGACGACGGGCACGTCGACCGTGACCTTCTCGCCGCGGCGGAGGACCACGAGGTCGATGTGCTCGATGATCTGGCGCACCGGGTCACGCTGGACGTCCTTGACGAGGGCGAGCTGCGCAGCACCCTCGATGTCGAGGTCGACGACCGCGTTGGCGGTACGGACGAGCAGCATGGTCTCGTGACCGGGCAGCGAGATGTGCTTCGGCTCGGTGCCGTGGCCGTAGACGACCGCGGGGATCTTGTCGGCCGCGCGGAGCTTGCGAGCAGCGCCCTTGCCGAACTTGGTGCGGACTTCCGCTGCGAGCTTGGTGTAGTCGGCCATGGTGCCTCCTGGTGTCGGGGACGACGCCGGGGTGCCGGCATCGTGGGGGTCTGTGGTGTTGCAACTCGAACGCGTGCACGCGTGAGGAACGATCCCAGGGTCTTGCCGGGTATCCCACCGCGTCGATCACGGCCGCGCGTACGCAGCCCTCGCCGAAGTCAGGGATTGAGTCTAGCAGGGCCGTCCGGGCGTGTCGTCCCGTGATCTGCCCGCTCCGGCTGCGACGACGCTCAGCGGCCGACCTCCCGCCGGTGCTCCTGCGCGGCGTGGAGGACGTCGCGCGCCCGGTCGCTCGCCGCCTCAGCGTCGTCGCGGGCTGCCTCGAGCCGGGTGATCTCGGCCTCGGCCTGCTCGAGGGCACGCTGGAGCTCCGCGCGGCGCTCCTCCGCCTGTTCGAGATCGGCCTCGGCGGTGTCGAGTGCGGCGTCGGCATCGCGGGACTCCGTGCGCGCTGCGGTCTCGGCCTGGCGCGCGGCCTTCCGGTCGGCAGCCGGGTCGCGCTTCGGTTCGGGTTCGGGTTCGGGTTCGGGTTCGGGTTCGGGTTCGGCGTCCGGTTCCGGAGCGTCACGCTGCGCGGGCCTGGAGGCACGGCTCGCCTTCCGCGCACCCCTCGCCTGGGAGATGGGGATGGGTGGGGCATCGCTGCCGGACCAGGCATCGGGCACCGCGTCCGGATCCGCGAGCGCCCCGTCGAGGTCAACCGCGTCGAACCCCACGCTCTCGAGCGCCGTCACGAGCAGCCCCGACCGGACGGCCGCGCCGGCGTGCGGATCCGCCATCGCCGCCTCGATCGTCGACCGGACCTGCTCGAGCACCGCCGGGGTGACGGGATGTCCGGCGTCGGACGCCAGGTCCGCACCGGCCTGCGCGAGGGCGTCGACGACCTCGGCGCGCTGCCGACGGAGGGTCCGGATCGCGTCGGGGTCGGCGTCGGCCTGCGCCTTCCGGAGCGCCGGTCCGAGGTCGACGGCGTCGTCGAGGGCACCGTCGTGGGCGAGCAGGTCGATCACCCAGGCGGCCGGTGAGGGCTTCCGGAGCTTCCCGATCGCCGTAGCGAGGGCGCGGTCGTCCTTCCGCACCGCGCGCTGCCGTGCGGTGCGCTCGGCGACGAAGTCCTGCGGCGCGACGAGCAGCAGCTCCCTGGCGACGTCGGCGAACTCCATGCGACCACTGTGCCAGCCAGGATGCCGGGTACTACCAGTCGTGGACGGTGCCGTCGGCCAGGCGGTTGAACGGCAGGTACGCCTGCTCGTAGGGGTACTTGCCGGCCTCGTCGACGTCGAGGCTGACCCCGAGGCCCGGCTCGTCCCCCGGGTGCAGGTAGCCGTCGGTGAACGTGAACGTCTGGTGGAACACCTGGTTGGTCTGCGGTCCGTGCTGCATGTACTCCTGGATGCCGAAGTTGTGGATCGCGAGCCCGAGGTGCATCTGCGCGGCGAGCCCCACCGGGGAGATGTCGGTCGGCCCGTGGAAGCCGGACTTGACCTGGTACAGCGCCGCGTACTCCATCGTCTTCTTGAGCGGGGTGACGCCGCCCATGTGCGTGACGGCACCGCGGACGTAGTCGATGAGCTGATCGCGGATGATGTCCTTGAAGTCCCAGATGGTGTTGAAGACCTCCCCGATCGCCAGCGGCGTCGTGGTGTGCTGCCGGACGAGCTTCAGGGCCTCCTGGTTCTCGGCGGGGGTGCAGTCCTCGAGCCAGAACAGGTCGTACGGCTCGAGCGACTTGCCGAGCTTGGCGGCCTGCAGCGGGGTCATCCGGTGGTGGCCGTCGTGCAGCAGCGGCAGTTCGGGGCCGAACTCGTTGCGGACGGCCTCGAACACGGTGGGCACGTGGCGCAGGTAGGCGCGGGTGTCCCAGTCCTCCATCGCCGGGTACGCCCCGCGCTGGGCGGGCTCGAAGTCGTAGCGGACTCCGGCGTTGCCCTCGGTGGTCCTGTTCGACGCGATGCCGTAGATGGACTCGAGGCCGGGGACACCGGTCTGCACGCGGATCGAGCGGTAGCCCTCTTCCTGGTGCTCGCGGATGGAGTCGAACAGCTCGGGCAGCTCCTTGCCCGAGGCGTGGCCGTACGCCATGAGCCCGGTGCGCGATGCCCCGCCGAGCAGCTGGTACAGCGGCATCCCGGCGACCTTCGCCTTGATGTCCCAGAGGGCCATGTCGACGGCCGCGATCGCGGCCATGGTGACCGGACCACGGCGCCAGTACGACGACCGGTACAGGAACTGCCAGGCGTCCTCGATGCGGCTGGCGTCACGGCCGACGAGCAGCGGGACGACGTGCTCGGACAGGTAGGCGGAGACCGCGAGCTCGCGGCCGTTCAGGGTGGCGTCGCCGAGCCCGGTGACGCCGTCGGCCGTGGTGAGCTTGAGCGTCACGAAGTTCCGGTTCGGGCTGGTCACGATGACCTCGGCCCGCTCGATCAGCTGGCCGCGGTCCGCCGAGGCCCAGGTGTCCGGACGGCCGGCGGTGGTCTCGGCCGGCCCGCTGTCGGTGGCACCGGGGACCGGGGCCGCGGGGTTCGTGGTGTTCGTGTCGGTCATGCGTGGACTCCTCCGTTGGAGCGTTCGCGGGCGCGTGCCGCGGCGGTGCGGATGCGGTCGGCCGCCGCCGTCACGGCGGCGACCACGGGGGTGGTGTCGAGTTCGGGCGCGATGGCGGCCAGGACGTCGTGCACGTCCGAGTCTGGCCCCGGGGCACCGGGGTCGTCCACCAGGTCGGACTGCTCGGTGACGTGCAACCACCATGCGGCGAGGGCGGTGGCCGCTCCGGTGCCGATGCCGGCCGAGGGGTCGCGGGCGAGCCGGTGCCGCACGACGTCGACGACACGGACGGGCAGCTTCTGCGAGCCGCCGGACGCGATCTGCCGCAGGGTGTGCCGGATGCGCGGGTTGGCGAACCGTTCGACCAGGGCCGTGCGGGCTTCTCTGACCTCGGCCTCGGGCAGCGGGAGCTCGAGCGCGGCTTCGTCCCAGAGCTGCTCGACGGCGCTGCGGCAGACCGGGTCGTCCATCGCCTCGGCCACGGTGTCGTGGCCGAGCTGCAATCCCAGGTAGGCGAGGAGCGAGTGCGAGCCGTTCAGCAGCCAGAGCTTCCGCTGCTCGTACGGGGTGACGTCGTCGACGATGCGCACCCCGGCGGTCTCCCACGCGGGGCGGTCGATCCCGTCGAAGGCGTCCTCGAGCACCCACTCGGCGAACGGCTCGGTGACGACGGGGACCCGGTCTCCGGCGAGCGCACCCGGCAGTTCCGAGAGGCGCACGACGTCGTCGTCGGTGGTGGCCGGGGTGATCCGGTCGACCATCGAGCTCGGGAACGTGACGTTCGCCTCGATCCAGTCGCGCAGGGCGTCGTCGGTGACGGCGTCGAGCACGGCGTCCCGCAGGACCGCCCCGTTGTGCGTCAGGTTGTCGAGACTGACCAGCGCGATGCGCCCGGAGCCGGCGGCACGGCGGGCGTCGAGCCCCGCGACCAGCCGCGACGGCACGTCGGAACCGGGCCGGTAGCCCTGCTCGGTGACCGTCAGCGTGACGATGGTCGTCTCGGGGGACGCGACCACGTGCCTCCAGGCCGTGTCGTCGCTGCCCGGGTGGGCGGCCACGATCGTGTCGACCACCTCGGCTCCGTCGCCGGACGCGGCTCGGGTGACGAGCGTGTACCGGCAGTCCTGCGCGGCCAACGCATCCGCGGCCGCGGGCGAGCGGCCGGTGAAGGCGGTGATGCCCCACGGCTCCCCCGTGGTGTGGGCGGTGTACCAGGCGAGGTGGGCACGAGCGAACGCGCCCACCCCCAGGTGGACGATGCCCGGACGCCGATCGGTCATGCCGACACCGGTACGAGGGAGCGGAGGTACGCCAGGTTGTCGGCGGTGCGGGTCTCGAGCGGGAGGTCGGTGGAGAAGTCCTCGATGGTGACCCACCCGTCGTACCCGACCTGGCGGAGCGCGTCGAGGTACTCGGACACCGACGCCTGGCCGGTGCGCAGGGGTGCCCACTCGTGCTGCCAGATCGAACTGCCGTCGGCACGGGTGTCGCCGGTGTCCACCCAGCGGGCGTTCTTCACGTGGGCGTGTGCCAGGTACGGCCCGAGCAGTTCGAACGCGGCGAGGTGGTCCTCGTACCCCTCGATCACGAGGTTGCCGAGGTCGTGGATGACGCCGACGTGTGCGGGGTCGAGACCGTCGATCAGTCGCAGTGCCGCGGAGGCCGACGGCGTGATCGTCATGTGGTGCAGCTCGACGAGTGCTTTCACGCCGAGCTCCGACGCACGCGACGCGACCCACTCGAGGTCGGCGCGGGTGCGGTCGAAGAGCTGCGGGTAGGTCTCGCCGGTGCGTTCCTGCTCGGCACGGTAGTGCGGCATCGTGACGCGGACCTGCCGGGCGCCGAGTTCGCTGGTCACGCGCAGCATGGTCTCGACGCCGTCGTGGTCGGCAGCCGGCTGGTAGCCGCCGATGCCCGAGTACTCGAGCCCGGCTGCTTCGGTGACCCGGGCGATCTCGCCGACCCGGTCGCGGATGCCGGTGTACTGCCACGTCGAGTTGTTGCCCGCCCAGAACGACCGCTCGGCGGGGACCTCGGCGCCGTCGGCCGGGCGGTCGTCGACGATGCGCCACTCGATGCCGTCCCAGCCCTGTGCGGCCAGGGTCTCGGCGGCTTCGGACGGGGTCCAGTCGGGGGTGGAGGCGGTGAACACGGAGAACTTCATCGGGTGGCTCCTTCGGTCGCGCTGGCGGTGGCGGGTGTGCCGACGACCGGCACCACATCGTCGTACTTCCCCTCGATCACGTCGTCGATGCGCACGGGGTGTCCGAGCGTCGCGCTGACGTAGAGCCCGCGGACGGTGGCGAGCGACACGAGGGCCGCATCGACGGTGACACCCGGTTCGCGGCCCTGCCGGATCGCGTCGACGATGTCCGTGTACTGCCGAGCGTGCCCCGCGGCGAAGTGGTCGGGTTCGGCCGGGCCGCCGACGACGTGCTCGGGCGGGACGATCTGGTCCTTCTGGTCGACCGCACCGGCGACCGCGGTGGCGTTCGACGTGGTGGACGCGGACTCGAGCGTGGCGGTGTCCGGGGCGATGTGGAAGTACGCGAGCCGGTCGTCGTCGACGATGGCGGAGCCGTGCGTGCCGTACACGGCGTACCGGGCGGAGAGCCCCGGGTACGCGGCGGTCGTGCAGTGAACGACCCCGAGCGCCCCGCCGGCGAACCGGACGGTGGCGACGGCGGTGTCCTCGACCTCGATCCGGTCGTGCGCGAGCAGGCCGGTCTGCGCGGAGATCTCGACCGGACGACCGAGCGCCCAGACGAGCAGGTCGACGGTGTGCACGCCCTGGTTCATCACCGCGCCGCCGCCGTCGAGCGCCCAGGTGCCGCGCCAGTCACCGGAGTCGTAGTACCCCTGCGACCGGTACCACGCGACGCTCGCGAGCCCCGAGGTCACGGTGCCGAACCCGCCGTCGTGCGCGGCCCGGGCGACGGCTGCCGACGCCGGGTCGAAGCGGTGCTGGCTGATGACGCTCGTGACGAGCCCGCGGTCACGAGCGTCTGCGGCGAGCGCCGCGATCTGCCGGGCCCGGGGCATCGTGGTGTCGAGCGGCTTCTCGATGACGACGTGCTTGCCGGCGGCCAGGGCGGCCTCGGCGAGCTGCACGTGCATGCCGGACGGCGAGCAGATCGCGACGACGTCGATGTCGGTCTGTTCGATCGCCTCCTCGATGGTGGACGTCGTGATCGGGCGGGCGACGCCCATCGCCTCGATTGCGTCGGCTGCGCTCGTGGCGGCTTCGGGCACGGCGTCGACGAGGGCGATGACCTGCAGGTCGGGGTGGTGGACGGCGACGGTGGCGTGGTGGCGTCCGATGACACCGGCGCCGACGACGGCCAGGCGGAGCGGGTTGGTGGGTTCGGTCATCGCAGGGTGACTCCGATCTGGTCGGTGAGGGTGCGGAAGGCCCGGCCGGCACGACCGAAGGCCGCGGGGCCGGAGAACCCGCCGAGGGAGGTGAAATCGCTGAGGTGCGGCTCGAGCGAGGCGTACCCGGAGTAGCCGGCGTCGCAGAGCGCGGTGAGGGTCTGGAGCAGTTCGCCGTCACCCTCGCCCGCGGGGACCACCGACGAGTCGGCGGCGAGGGCGTCCTTGACCTGCAGGTAGTCGACGTACGGGGCGAGCTGCTCCCAGCCGTCGGTGAAGGGCCGGACGCCGCACTGCACGTAGTTCGCGTTGTCCCAGGCCAGGCGGAGCGCCGGCGACCCGACGCTCTCGACGATGTCGAGCACCCGCGCGGGGACGTCGCCGTAGATGTCCTTCTCGTTCTCGTGCAGCAGGGTCACCCCTTCGCGCTCGGCGAGGTCGGCGAGCGCCCGCATCCGGACGAGGACGTCGTCGCGGACGTCGTCGGGCGTGCGGCCCTCGAAGTAGAACGAGAAGATCCGGATGTTCGTCGTGCCGAGGGCGTGCGCGGCACGGATCGCACGGGCGAGCCGTGACACCTCGTGCTCGACGGGCTCGTCGACGGGCACCTTGCCGATCGGCGAGGCGATCGCGGACACGGTCTGCCCGCGCTCGTCGAGCAGCCGGTGGAGTCCGGCGAGCTGGTCCTCGTCGAGGTCGACGACGTTGACGCCCCAGGCGCTGCGGACCTCGATGGCGCTCGCGCCGAGCGCCTGGAGGACCGCGACCTGGACGACCGGATCGGCGTCGATCTCGTCGCCGAAACCGGAGAGTTCCCAACTGGGCTGGGTCATTGCATTCCCTTCATGAGGTGGAGCAGCCGGGCCCCCGCAGCCGGTTCCGGTGCGACGCGCCAGCGGCGGACCGGCCGTGCCGGTGGGGAGAGGCGCGGGGCGGGCTGGCACCGCGCCTCCAGGCAGTCTGTGGACAAGTCGGCAGACTGCACAGCGCTACTTGACGGAGCCGGCGGTGAGCCCGCCGACCAGGTAGCGCTGGAAGATCAGGTACAGGGCGACGACGGGGACGGCGCAGACGATCGAGGCGGCCATCATCTGGCCGTAGATCGGGACGGCGCCGCCCTCCTGGGTGGTGCCGAGCACCTGCAGGACCACGGCGACCGTCCGGGTGTTCGGGGTCGTCATGATCGTGGAGAACAGGACGTCGTTCCAGCCGAGCAGGAAGGCGAAGATCGCGGACACGACGATGCCGGGCCACGACAGCGGGAGGACGATCTTCGTCAGGATCTTCGTCGAGCTGGCGCCGTCGATGCGCGCCGCTTCTTCGAGCTCCTTCGGCAGGCCGCGCAGGTAGGTGACCATGACCCACGTCGAGAACGGCAGGGCGAACGTCAGGTAGGTGACGAACAGGCCCCAGCGGGTGCCGATGATCTGCACGCCGGTGGCGCTGGCGATGTTCGAGAACACCACGAAGACCGGCAGGAGCAGGAGCGTGCCGGGGATCGACTGCAGGGCGAGGAGCCCACGCAGGATCGTCAGCCGCCCGAGGAACCGGAACCGGACGAGCACGTAGGCCGTGGACACGGCGAGCGCGGCACTCGCGACGGCGACGGCACCGGCGGTGAGCATCGAGTTCACCAGTCCCTCGCCGAGGGCGACCGTCGACCAGATGTCCACGTAGTTCGACAGCGTGAACTCGGACGGGAAGTACTCGCCGCGGGCGACCGCGACGTCGGAGTTGACCGAGCCGAACAGGATGTAGAGCACCGGGACGGCGATGAACGCGATGATCACCGCGATGACGGTGACGAGCAGCCAGCGCGGCAGCAGCCGGGTGACGTCGGTGTCGTAGGGACGCTTGCTCCGTCGCCCGCCGTTGCCGGTCGTGATGCTCTCGGTGAGCGTCGCGGTGGGGCGGGTGCGGGTGCTGAAGGACGTGCTCGGGGTGGTCATGCGCGTGCTCCGTCGATGTCGGCGGCGGTCGGGGCGGCGGCGAGCGTGGCGCGGTCGGCGCGACGCTGCTTCCGGTTGGGGCCGGCGTCGTCGCCGGTGTCGAGCTTGACCGCCCGCAGGTAGACGAACAGCGGGATCGCCACGATCACGAGCGAGCAGATCGCCATCGCTGCGGACAGGCCGAAGCGGAACGACTGGAAGCTCGCGATGTACGTCAGGACGGGCATCACCTCGACGCTGGACGGCAGCGGGATGCCGAACAGCACGAACGGCAGCGTGAAGTTGTTGATGTTGTGCAGGATCGAGATGATCACCGCGAGGCTGAGGGGTCCGCGCAGGTACGGGAAGATGATGTACCGCAGCTTCGCCCACCAGGTCACCCCGTCGAGCGCGGCGGCCTCGTGCACCTCGTTGTCCACGGCCTGCAGTCCGGCCAGGGACAGCAGGTAGACGAAGGGCCAGCTCGTCCAGATCATCACGCCGGCGAGCGCCCAGTACGACGCCGAGCCGTTCAGCCACAGCACGTCGGTGTGCAGGATCGAGTTCACGACGCCCTGCGGCTGGAGCATCGTGCGGAAGAACGTGCCGACGACGAATGCCGGGAGCACGTACGGGATCAGGTAGATCGATCGGACGAGCCCGCGACCGGGGAACCGGTTCTGCGTCGAGATCGCGGCGGCGACCCCGATCGGCACGGTCACCGCGGTGACGAGCACCGACAGCGACACCGAGATCCAGATGGAGTGCAGCAGCGGCGAGTTCGTGAACGCCTCGGTGAAGTTGGCGAACCCGACGAACGGAGCGCTGAACCACTGGCGGAGCGTGTACTGGTCGAGGTCGAGCATCGCGATCCAGAAGCCCACCAGGAGCGGCACCACGATGACGGCGAGCATGAGGACCCCGCCGGGCAGGAGCATCCACAGCGGGCGCTCGCGTTTGTAGAGGGGCGTCTTGCCGGCCGGGCGGACCGGCCGGGGCGGCGCCGCGTCGGTGCGGGGCCTGGTCTGCGTGCTGGTCATCACAGACCTCCGTTCTTCTGACGGTCGAGGGTGGCCTGGGCGTCCTTCTGGGCGTCCTGCAGTCGCTTGCGGAGCTGGTCGTCGGTGACCTCGCCGGACTTCAGCGACGGGATCGACTGCACGACCACGTCGACCAGGGCGAGCTGGATGTCGGACCAGGCGCCGGTGAACGCGGTCGGCTTGGACAGGCGGCCGGCGTCGATGATCGGCTTGAGCTGCGGGTTGTCGGCTGCCAGGTCGGCGGCGGCCGACGCGTTGGTCGGCAGGTTGCCGAACAGGTCGTAGTACTCGAGCTGGGCCTTCGGGGCGCTGAGCTGCTTGACGAACGCGAACGACAGCTCCTGCTTGGTGCCGTAGTCGGCGACGACCCAGTTGTCGCCGGACAGGATGCTGGCGGCCTCGATCCCGTCGGACGGCCGCTCGGACGCCCCCGGCGGGACGGTGGGCAGCAGGGCGAACTCGTACTTGCCGTCGACCTTGGTGTCCGTGAAGGAGTTGATGGCGGTGGTGGTGGTCATCGGGAAGAACGCGGCCTTGCCCTCAATGAACTGCGCGAGGGCCTGGGCGTTGTTCCAACCGATCGCGGCCGGGTCGACGACGCCGTCCTTCGTGACCCAGTCGAAGTAGGTGCGGTAGGCGTTCTCGACGGCCTTGCTGTCGATCTCGGCCTTCGAACCGTCGACGATCGTGTTGCCGGCGTTCTGGGCCATCCCCCACACGAACTTCCAGGGGTCGAAGCCGTCGGCGTAGGCGATCGCCATTCCGTGGCGACCGTCACCCGTGGTGGCCTTCGCGTCGGCGGTGAGCTCGTCCCACGTCGTGGGCATGTCGGTGATCCCCGCCTTGGCGAGCAGGTCCTTGTTCACCGCCATCACGAACGGACGGCTGGCGAACGGGATCCCGATCTGCTTCGACGCACTCGGACCGGAGATGCCGAACGACGCGGGGTCGAACTGGTCCTTGCCGCCGATCGCGTCCCACTCCTTCGTGCCCATCTCGACGAAGGCACCGGTGGCGTACGCGGTCGGGGTGAAGGTCGTGCCGATCGCGTAGACGTCGGGGCCCTGGCCGGAGATGACGCTCGTCTGGATCGCGGTCAGTTCCTCCTGCGCGGACGAGTAGGTCTCCCACTGGATGTCCGCACCGGTCGTGCGCTTGAACTCGGCGGCGGTGTCCCGCTGCCACTGCTTGCGTTCCTTGGGGTAGGTGGTGTCCGCGCCCATCATCACGCGGAGGGTGTTCGGGTCGTCGCCGCTGCCGTTCACCACGGCACATCCCTGCAGGGACAGTGCGGTGAGGGCGACCACGGCGACGGCACCGACGAGGGTGCGGACTTGCAGTCTTCGCGTCTTCACGGGGGTTTCCTCCTCGAGACCTCCTCCGAGCGGCGCTGCTCGGTGGCACCACTGTTCCGCCGTTGGCAACATGCGGCAACCGGTTGCCACTTGTTGCCAGACGCGAATACGTTCGGCCTCGTGAAGGACCTCTCGACGGACGGCGGCGGGCGCACGGGCGGTGCCGCGGGCGCTGCTGGTAGCGCCGCTGGCGCGGGCGCCGCTGGTGCTCGCGCTGCCGCCGCTGGTGCTCGCGCTGCCGGCACCGCCGCTGGTGCCGCGCGTCGCGTCACCATCCGCGACATCGCCGACGCCACCGGGGTCGCCGCGTCCACCGTCTCCCGGGCCCTGTCCCTGCCCGACCGGGTCAACCCCGTCACCCAGGAGCGCATCCAGCGGGCGGCCCGCGAGCTCGGCTACGTCGCCAACTCGCAGGCCCGGGCACTGACCTCCGGCCGCACCCGCGCCGTCGCCGTGCTCGTGTCCGACATCACGAACCCCTTCTACTTCGACGTCATCCGCGGCACCCAGCACCAGCTCGCCGGGGCCGGCTGGACGCAGCTGCTCGTCGACACCGAGGAGTCCGCCGACGCCGAGATGGCCGCACTCACCGCCGTGGGGGCGAAGGCCGACGGGGTCGTGCTCACGGCGTCACGACTGTCCGACGCGCAGATCGCACGGTTCGCCGAGCGGATCCCCCTGGTCGTGGTGAACCGCCGACCCACCGGCGTGCCATCGGTGCTCATCGACACCCCCGGCGGGGTGGAGCAGGCGGTGCAGCACCTGGTGTCGCTGGGACACCGGGAGATCCTGTACGTCGCCGGGCCGGACAGCTCGTGGTCGAACGAGCGTCGGTGGCGCGCGCTCGTGCAGGTCGCCAAGCGCCTGGGGATCCGCGTCGCCCGAGTGGGGCCGCACGCACCCTTCGTCGACTCCGGCGCCGCGGCCGCCGACGCCGCCGTGCACGCCGGTGCGACCGCGTGCATCGCCTTCAACGACCTGATCGCCATCGGGATGCTCGCCCGGCTGCGGGAGCGCGAGGTCCGCGTCCCCGAGGACATGAGCATCGTGGGCTGCGACGACATCTTCGGCGCCGACTTCTGCAACCCGCCGCTCACCACGATGACCTCGCCGATCGAGCGGGCCGGCCGGGTCGCGATCCGGATGCTGCTCGGACGGCTCGGCGCCCTGCCCGCCGACGAACTGCCCGGGGAGCACATGTCCGGCGCCGTCGCCCTGCCCACCCACCTGACCGTGCGCGAGTCGACCGGGCCGGCACCGCGCGCCCACAACGACTGATCCCGCACTCGCCACCGGCGAACCCGCCGCCCTCGAAGGAGTCGATGATGACCCGCACCAGCACCCCCACCCGGCTCGCACCGCACCCCGACCGGCTGTTCCCCGCCGACCCCGGAGCGCGAGCCGTGGCACGCACCGTGTACGAGGCGGTCAAGGACGCCCCGATCATCTCGCCGCACGGGCACGTCGACGCTGCGCTGATCGCCTCGGACCAGCCGTTCAGCGACCCTGCGTCGCTGCTCATCACGCCCGACCACTACGTGCTCCGCCTGCTGCACGCGAACGGGGTGGACCTGGCCGCGCTGGGACGCGCGGACCGGTCGGGAACCAGCCCCGTTCCTCCAGGCCGTGCCATCTGGCGGCAGCTGGCGGAGCACTGGGACGACTTCCTCGGGACCCCCGTGCGCTACTGGTTCGAGACGGAGCTGCACGACGTGTTCGGGCTCGACCAGGCGCCGTCCGCGGCGAACGCGGACGACCAGTACGACCACATCGCCGGCCTGCTGGCGTCGCCCGCCTTCCGGCCACGCGCGCTCTTCGACGCCTTCGGCATCGAGGTCCTCGCCACCACGGACGGCCCGGCGGACGACCTCGCTGCGCACGCGCAGCTCGCCGCGGACCCCGGCTTCACCGGCCGGGTGCTCCCCACGTTCCGCGCGGACGCCGTGTTCGACCCGACGCGGTCGGACTGGAGGCCCGTGGTCGCGTCGATCGGCGAGGCCGCCGGCATCGACACGGGCACCCACGCAGGGCTGTTGGCGGCTCTCCGCGCACGTCGCCACTACTTCATCGAGCACGGTGCGACCGCCACGGACACCGGGGTGCTCGACGCGGGCTCCGCTCCCCTGCCGTCGAACGAGCGGGAACGCATCCACGCCGCGGCACTGCGCGATGCGTCGTCGGTCACCGAGGCCGAGGCGACGGCGTACCGGCACGACATGCTCTACCGCTGGGCGGAGATGAGCGTCGAGGACGGCCTCGTCATGCAGCTGCACCCCGGGGTGATCCGGAACCACCACACGCCGACGCTCGAGCGCTTCGGTCCGGACACCGGGCACGACCTGCCGGCCGTCGGGTCCTTCACCGAGCCGCTCCGGCCGCTGCTCGAGTCCTTCGGCACCGCTCCCGGGTTCCACCTCGTGCTCTTCACCGTCGACGAGACCGTCTTCTCGCGCGAGATCGGGCCGCTGGCGGGCTTCTACCCCGCCGTGTACGCGGGCGCGCCGTGGTGGTTCATCGACACCCCGGCGGCCATCGGGCGCTACCGGTCGGCCGTCACCGACTCCGCGTCGTTCACCAAGACCTCCGGGTTCATCGACGACACCCGCGCGTACTGCTCCATCCCCGCGCGGCACGACATGGCACGGCGGGCGGACGCGGCGTACCTGGCGTCGCTCGTGGTCACGCACCAGGTCTCCGAGGAGGACGCCGTCCGCACCGCCCGCCGCATCGTGTCCGACATCCCGAAGGCGACGTTCAAGCTCTGACGCTGGCGGGCGCCGCACTGCCGCGTGGTGCGAGGTTCCGTGCCTGGTGCGAGGGTTGCCGGGTCGCACGGAACACGGAACCTCGCACGCTTCGGCGCCGCGGCGGTACGGTCGGGCGCATGACGGAGCGGGTGACGGCGGCGTACAGCGCTCGGGCCGACGAGTACGCGGCGCTGCTCGGGTCGATGGACGCCGTCCATCCCGACGACCGAGCCCTCGTCGAGGCCTGGGCAGCCGGTCGCAGCGGTCCCCTGGTCGACGCCGGGTGCGGCCCCGGTCACTGGACGGCGCACCTCGCACGGCAGGGGCACCGTGTCAGCGGCATCGACGCGGCGCCTGAGTTCGTCGAGCACGCACGACGGACGCACGGCGCCGTGGACGCGGACATCGACTTCCGGGTCGCGTCGCTCGACGCGCTCCCGCTCGCGGACGGCAGCGTCGACGGCGTCCTGGCCTGGTACTCGGTGATCCACCACGAACCGTCGCGGATCGGTGGGGCACTCGCCGAGTTCCGTCGGGTGCTCACCCCCGGCGGTGGGCTGCTGCTCGGGTTCTTCGAGGGCGCCGCGGTCGAGGCCTTCGACCACGCCGTCGTCACCGCCTACCGCTGGCCGGTCGCGTCCCTGGCGGCGCTGCTGGACGGAGCGGGCTTCGACGTCGTGGACGTCCACACCCGCACGGCTCCGGAGCACCGGCCGCACGGGGCGATCAGTGCGGTGCGCCGCTGATCGCCGACGGCTGACGGCCGCCGCGCTGTCGATCAGGCGTCCGAGACCATCGAGGTCAGAGCAGCAGCGATCTCCGGCACGGAATCGAGTTCCCCCTCGGCGATCGCGACGATGAAGTCGTACGCCTGGTCGTTCGAGGCGTGGAGCCGGACGCCGTTCACGCCGAGGAAGACCACGAGCAGCATGAGCCCGAGGCGCTTGTTGCCGTCGACCAGGGCGTGGTTCCGGACGGCGGAGTGGACGAGCGCCGCCGCCTTCTCGACCAGCGTCGGGTAGGCGTCGTTCCCGCCCACCGACGCGGCGGGTCGCGCGACCGCCGCCTCGAGCAGTCCGACGTCGCGGATCGCGTAGTCAGCTCCCAGGGTCCGACGAGCGACGTGCAACGCCTCGTCGGTCGTGAGGTGGATCACTTGCCGAGTCGTTCGAGCGCCTCGGCGTAGCGCGGGAGTTCTCGGTCGAGGATGCCGTCGATCAGATCGCTGCGGCTGTGCTGCTCGACGTACTCGCGGATGGCGGCGCGCGCGACGTCCTGCATCGAGCGCTCCTCGAGGTCAGCACGCTTGCGCAACGCCGCTGCCTCGTCGTCGTCGAGTCGGAGGGTCATGGCCATGGGGTCGATGGTATCAAGAGTGGTATCTGAACGCGCGGCAGTGATCGTGGTCATGGAGCGACGGTACGAGCGTCCCCCTCGACGCGGACGGGACCGGGGATCGGTTGGGGACGGCGACGGCCGCGCTGCGCCCTGTGGAGGAACTGCCCGGATCCGTCGCAGGTCGTCGACGTCCGTCAGGCGGTGGTGACCGCGAGCGCGGCGAGGATCTCCCGCACGGTGTCGTCGACCGATCCGTCGATCGACACCGCGACGGCGGCCTCGTCGGGCTGCGGCCGCTCGAGGGTCGCGAACTGCGAGTCGAGCAGCGTCGTCGGCATGTACTCGTGCTGGCGGTGGGACTGCCGTTCGGCGATCAGGTCGCGCGACCCGTCGAGGAAGGCGATGACGAGACCCGGCGCCGACTCGCGCAGACGGTCCCGGTAGGCACGCTTGAGCGCCGAGTTCGCCATCACGCACCGGGAGCCGTCCGATTCGACCGCGGCGATCCGCTCGGCGCAGGCGTCGAGCCACGGCCAGCGGTCCTCGTCGGTGAGCGGGATCCCCTGCCGCATCTTCTCCTTGTTGGCGACCGGGTGCAGGTCGTCGGCGTCGACGAAGACGCACGGTTCGCCCTGCGCGACCAGGGCGTCGGTGAGCGCCTGGCCGATGGTGGACTTGCCGGAGCCGGAGACCCCCATCACGAGGACGGGCGGGTGGACAGCGAGCTCGCTCATCCCTCCACAGTATTGATCCGGTGAACTCTGGTCCCCAGTTCCCGCAACACCTGTGCGATCCCAGACCGCCGGTCGTAGGTTGGGCGCCAACGTCAGGACAAAGGAGGCCCCCGTGGCAGACAACAACGGTCAGGCGAACATCGGAGTCGTCGGACTCGCAGTGATGGGCTCGAACCTCGCCCGCAACCTCGCATCGCGCGAAGGCAACACGGTGGCGGTCTACAACCGCACGTACGCCCGCACCGAGGAGCTGCTCCAGGAGCACGGTGACGCCGGGTTCATCGCGTCCGAGGACATCGACGGGTTCGTCGCCTCGCTGTCGAAGCCCCGGACCGCCATCATCATGGTGCAGGCCGGCAAGGGTACCGACGCCGTGATCGGACAGCTCGCCGAACGCTTCGAACCGGGCGACATCATCGTCGACGGCGGCAACGCGAACTTCCACGACACCATCCGACGTGAGCACGACCTGCGCGAGAAGGGCCTGAACTTCGTCGGTACCGGCATCTCCGGCGGCGAAGAGGGCGCCCTCAAGGGTCCGTCGATCATGCCCGGTGGCTCGAAGGAGGCCTGGGAGACGCTCGGGCCGATCCTGAAGTCGATCGCCGCGGTGGCCGAAGGTGAACCGTGCGTGACCCACATCGGCACCGACGGCGCCGGGCACTTCGTCAAGATGGTGCACAACGGCATCGAGTACGCCGACATGCAGCTCATCGCCGAGTCGTACGACCTGCTCCGTCGCGTCGGCGGGCTCTCGGTGGAGGACCTGGTGCAGGTCTTCGACGAGTGGAACAAGGGCGACCTCGAGTCCTACCTGATCGAGATCACCGGCGAGGTCCTCAAGCAGCGCGACGCCGACACCGGCAAGCCGCTCGTCGACGTCATCCGTGACGCGGCCGGCTCGAAGGGCACCGGCGTCTGGACCGTGCAGAACGCCGTGGGCCTGGGCATCCCCGTCTCGGGCATCGGCGAAGCCGTGTTCGCCCGCGCCGTGTCGTCGAAGCCGACGCAGCGTGCCGCCGTGCAGCAGTCGGTCAAGAACCGTCCGCAGATCGCCGAGGTTCCGGACACCTTCGCCGACGACGTCCGTGCGGCGCTCTACGCCTCGAAGGTCGTCGCGTACGCACAGGGATTCGACCTCATCATCGCCGGGGCGAAGGAGTACGGCTGGGACATCGATCTCGGCAACGTCGCGAAGATCTGGCGGGGTGGCTGCATCATCCGGGCCCAGTTCCTGAACCGCATCGTCGAGGCGTACGCCGAGAACCCGAAGCTCGAGTCGCTGCTGGTCGACCCGTACTTCGCGAACGCGGTCGCCGAGGGCGAAGCCGCCTGGCGCCGCATCGTCGGCATCGCGGCCGCGTCGGGCGTCCCCGCTCCGGGCTTCTCGTCCGCGCTGTCGTACTTCGACTCGCTCGCGTCCGACCGTCTGCCGGCGTCGCTGATCCAGGGCCAGCGCGACTTCTTCGGCGCACACACCTACCAGCGCATCGACAAGGACGGCACCTTCCACACGCTGTGGTCCGACGACGACCGCCGCGAGGTCGAGCAGGAGCCGTCCACGCACTGACGACCGCACCCGCTGCCGACCACGGAGGTCGGTGCGGGTTCGGCAAGGAGGGCCTCGCTGAACCCGGGGCCCTCCGCTGCGTCAGGCGACGATGCGTTCCCGTGCCAGGTCGGCGACGAGCCGGTCCAGCCGTGGACCGCGCCCGAGCAGCCGACGCGAACCGGGGGCGGTCCGGACGAAGAACGTCGCCACCGCGGGGGTGTCGTCCGGTCGTACGTGGTGGATCGCCACCGCACACGCGCGGCGAGCACCAGCGGAACCGCCAGGGCGCTCGGAGCCACCGTCTCGCCCCGAGCCGTCCGAGCCGTCGACGCCGTCCGCCACGTCTTCCAGTCCGACGTGCACGACACGACTCCACCGGATCACGAGCAGCCGGGTCGCCCGCCGTTCGTCGAGTTCCCACAGGGAGGCCTCGGTGGCACCGAAGGCCCAGGTCACGCGCGAACCGAGGTGGGTGTCCGGACGGACTTCGTCGACGATGCCACGGAGTTCCGGTGTCGGCGCCGCCGGGACGAGCCACACCGTCGGGTCGATCCGCCGGATGGCGAGCGCGAGGGCCTCGTCCGCCTGCCGCCGCCGTGCCGTCGCGGTCCGCACGACGGCGACCACGATGACCACGACGCCGAGCGCGATCGCGCCGAACTCGACGATGCCGTACCAGGAGAGGTCGACGCCCGGCGCCGTCGAGACGACGACGATCCGGGTGATCAGGAGGACCAGCCAGACGGCGACGATGACCCAGCGCAGGGTGGCGAGTCGACGTGCTGGAGACATCGGTGTCCGCCGTGCACCGCGGGCACGACCGGACCGCGGGACACCATCCGGACGCTGCAGCACGGTCCGATCCTCCCACGAGCCGCGCGCCACCTGCTGGCCGAACCCGATGAACGCGCGGGGAAGCGCGCACACACAGCCCACGAGCGGCCGGGCGACCTACGCTCGGGCGGTGACCACCGAGACGACGGACGAACCGATCGGTCGACCGACGGCGGGTCCGTCGGACGGCCCGGGCGGGCCCGATGCCCCTTCGACCCGACGTTGGACGCTGATCGCCGCGATCGTCGGCGTCGTGGCCGCCGCCGCGTTCCTCGGTGTCGCCGAGTTCGGCGCGCTGCTGCTCGGCGGAGCGGGCAGCCCCCTGGTCGCCGTCGGGTCCGCCGTCATCGACCTCGCGCCCCCGGGTGCGAAGGACTTCATGGTCGCCGTGTTCGGCACCGGGGACAAGGTCGCCCTGTTCGTGCTCATGACGGTGATCGTCATCGCGATCAGTGCCGGTGCCGGTGTCCTCGAACGTGTACGACCGCCCTTCGGTGCACTCGTGTTCGCCGCCGGTGGTGTGCTGGCGCTGCTTGCCGTCAGCACCCGCTCGGGCAGCGGGACGCTCGACGGCGCCCCGACGGTCCTCGGCATCGCGGCAGCGGTGGTCGTCCTGCGTCTGCTGCTCCAGCGGTTGCGCCGGTGGGAGGCCGCGGCGACCGTGCCGACGGCGGCACCGCGACCCGCCTCGGCGGAGCGCCGCACGTTCCTGGTCTGGGGCGTCGCGACGGCGACCGTCGCGATCGTGGTGGGCACCGCCTCCCGGCTGGGGTCCTCCGCGATGCAGGCGGCCGCTGCTGCCCGGCGGGCCATCCGGCTGCCCGCCGCGGCGACCGCTGCACCGGCGGTCCCCGCGGGTGCGTCGCTCGACGTCGACGGCATCACCCCCTACATCACGCCGAACGCCGACTTCTACCGGATCGACACGGCCCTGCGGGTACCGCAGGTCGACCCCGCCGACTGGTCGCTCCGCATCCACGGCGCGGTCGAGAACGAGATCACGCTGACGTGGGACGAGCTGCTCGCACTGCCACTCGAGGAGCACGTGGCCACCCTGAGCTGCGTGTCGAACGAGGTCGGCGGTGACCTCATCGGCACGGCCCGCTGGCTGGGCTACCCCATCCGGAAGCTCCTCGCCCGGGCGCGTCCGACGGGCGACGCCGACATGGTGCTCTCACGGAGCATCGACGGGTTCTCCGCCGGCACCCCGCTCGACGTGCTGCAGGACAACGGCACCGCGGCGCTGCTCGCGGTCGGGATGAACGGCGAGCCCCTGCCGACCGAGCACGGGTTCCCGGTGCGGATGGTCGTGCCGGGCCTGTTCGGGTACGTCTCGGCGACGAAGTGGGTCACCGAGCTCGAGGTCACCCGGTTCGCCGACGCGCAGGGCTACTGGACCCCGCGTGGCTGGTCGGAGCGTGGCCCGGTCAAGCTCGAGTCCCGCATCGACACCCCGCGGAACGGGTCGACGGTGACCGCGGGCAAGCCCGTGGCGATCGCCGGGGTCGCGTGGCAGCCGCACAAGGGCGTGAAGGCCGTCGAGGTCCGCGTCGGAGGCGGCGACTGGCAGCGCGCCGAACTCGCCGACTCGGTCTCCGCGGACACCTGGCGGCAGTGGGTGGTGCGGTGGACGCCGACCGCCGGCTCGCACCGCATCGAAGTGCGCGCGACCAGTGCGGACGGCGAGGTGCAGACGAGCGTGGACCGGCCGCCGGCGCCCAACGGTGCGACGGGCTGGCACACGGTGACGGTCGACGCGCGCTGACGCTCCGGCGCGGGATCGCGCGACACGCCCGCTGACTGCCGTCGAGGTGGCAGAAAGCGTCGGTTCGTGGGCGCCCAGGAGACACTTCGTGCCACCTCGGCGTACCTGAGCGACATGTCGTGACCACTCGGCGCCGGCGAGCTCCGGTCACCCGACGGCCTGGAGGCCCGGTGCCGGCCCGCCCCGCCCCTCGCCCCGGCCGCGCGACACGCCACGTGCGTCACGCCGAGGGTGCAGAAAGCGTCGGTTCGCGGACGCGCAGGCGACACTTCGTGCCGCCTCGACGAACCTGAGCGGCATGTCGTGACCACTCGGCGCCGGCGAGCTCCGGTCACCCGACGGCCTGGAGGCCCGGTGCCGGCCCGCCCCGCCCCTCGCCCCGGTCGCGCGACACGCCACGTGCGTCACGCCGGGGGTGCAGAAGGTGTCGGTTCGCGGACGCGCAGGCGACACTTCGTGCCGCCTCGACGAACCTGAGCGGCATGTCGTGACCACTCGGCACCACGGCCAGGCAGACCAGGACCAGTCGGGCAGACCGGGGTCAGGCGTGCAGGGTCGCGACGACGCAGGTGCCGTCGACCTCGGCGTCCCGCTCGACCACGGCGGAGAAGCCGGCGGCCGTGAACGCAGCGGCGGACGCCTCGGCCTGGGCCTCGGACACCTCGATGACGACGGCACCACCGGGACGGAGCCACTCCCCCGCACCCGCTGCGATCCGGCGGTGCAGGTCGAGGCCGTCCACACCTCCGTCGAGGGCGACGCGGTGTTCGTGCTCGCGGGCCTCGGCCGGCATGAGCTCGATCGAGGCCGTCGGCACGTAGGGGGCGTTCACCGCCATGACCGTCACGGCCCCGCGGAACCGATCGGGCAGCGGCGCGAACAGGTCTCCGGCGACGACGATGCCGCGGTCGCCGATGTTCTCGGCTGCGACGTCGACGGCGTCCGGGTCGATGTCGCTGGCGACGAGGTCGAGCGCGCCGACGCGGCCGAACAGGGCGACCGAGATCGCGCCGGCACCGCAGCACAGGTCGACCACGCGGTCGTAGCGCTGCAGCCGACGCGCAGCCTGCTCGACGACGATGGTGGTGCGGGCTCGCGGCACGAAGACCCCGGGGGTCACCCGGATGCGATGCCCGTCGAAGGCGGCCCAGCCGAGCACGTACTCGAGCGGCTCACCGGCCAGCCGACGCTGCACGAGGCTCCGGAGTCGCACCGGCTCACCGTCACCTGCCTCGAGCAACAGGTCGGCTTCGTCCTCGGCGAAGACGCTCCCCGCGGCCCGGAGCCGGGCCGCGAGGGCGTCACGCGCGGGATGTGTCAAGCGGCGCCGTCGAACATCGACGTCACGGAACCGTCGTCGAAGACCTCGTGGATGGCACGGGCGATGAGCGGGGCGATCGGCAGGACCTCGAGGCGGTCCCAGCGCTTGTCCATCGGCAGGGGCAGGGTGTCCGTCACGACCACGCGGTCGATGAACTCGCTCTGCAGCAGCTCGGTGGCCGGGTCGGAGAACACGGCGTGGGTCGCGGCGACGACGACTCCCGTGGCGCCGGCGTTCTTGAGCGCCTCGGCAGCCTTGGCGATCGTGCGGCCGGTGTCGATGAGGTCGTCGACGAGCAGGCACACGCGGCCGCTGACGTCACCGACGATCTCGTGCACCGAGACCTGGTTCGGCACGAGCGGGTCGCGGCGCTTGTGGATGATGGCGAGCGGGGCGCCGAGCTTCTCGGACCAGATGTCGGCGACACGGACGCGGCCCATGTCGGGCGACACGACGGTGAGCGTCTTCGGGTCGAGGATCTGGCGGAAGCGCTCGAGCAGCACCGGCATGGCGAACAGGTGGTCGACGGGGCCGTCGAAGAAGCCCTGGATCTGCGCGGCGTGCAGGTCCACGCTCATGATGCGGTGCGCGCCGGCGGCCTTGAACAGGTCGGCGACGAGGCGGGCCGAGATCGGCTCGCGGCCGCGGCCCTTCTTGTCCTGACGGGCGTACGGGTAGAACGGCGCCACGACCGTGATGCGCTTCGCCGAGGCACGCTTCAGCGCGTCGACCATGATGAGCTGCTCCATGAGCCACTCGTTGATCGGCGCGGTGTGCGACTGGATGACGAAGGCGTCGCAGCCACGGACCGACTCGTCGAAGCGGGCGTAGAGCTCACCGTTCGCGAAGGTCCGGGCATCGGTCGGCACGAGGTCGACCCCGAGCTCCTCCGCGATCTCGGCAGAGAGCGCCGGGTGTGCTCGCCCCGAGACGAGGACGAGTCGTTTCTGGCCGGTTGTCTTGATTCCGGACAAGTGCGGTGCTCACTCCCTGACCCACGAGGGGTCGATGTCGGCGACGGGTGGTCGCCGGGATCTATTCGCCGTTCGCGAGCCGAGCAGCCTCGGCCGCCGGTGTGCCGGGTCGGTGTTCCTCGACCCATCCGTCGGTGTTGCGCTGTGGGGCGTAGCTGATCGCGAGCGATCCTGCCGGAACGTCCTTGCGGACGGTGGTCCCGGCACCGGTGTACGCACCGTCACCAATCCTAACGGGGGCGACGAACACGTTGTGCGAGCCTGTACGGACGTTCGAGCCGACCTCGGTGCGGTGCTTGTGCACGCCGTCGTAGTTCGCGGTGATGGTGTTCGCGCCGATGTTCGAGTCCTCGCCCACCTCGGCATCGCCGATGTAGGACAGGTGCGGGACCTTGCTGCCCCGGCCGATCCGGGCGTTCTTCGTCTCGACGAAGGTGCCGATCTTGCCGTCGTCACCGAGGATCGTGCCCGGCCGCAGGTAGGCGAACGGGCCGACCGAGGCACCGTCCCCGATCACGGCGAGGGTGGCGTCGACGCGGTTCACGGTGGCGCGGGCGCCGACCTCGGTGTCGCGCAGCGTGGTGTCCGGTCCGACGACGGCACCGGCGGCGATCGCGGTGGCGCCGATGAGCTGGGTGCCGGGCAGGACCTCTGCGTCGGGCTCGATCGTGACGTCGAGGTCGATCCAGGTGGTCGCCGGGTCCTGCACGGTGACGCCGGCGAGCTGGTGGCGGCGGACGATGCGGGCGTTGAGTTCCCGCGCGGCGTCGGAGAGCTGGGCACGGTCGTTGATGCCGGCGACGAGCCACGGGTCGGTCAGGGTGACCACGTCGATGCGCCCGCCGCGCTCGCTGATCAGCGCGGGAGCGTCGGTGATGTACTTCTCGCCCTGGGCGTTCGCCGTGGTGAGCGACGGCAGGGCCGCCCGGAGGCGTGCCACGTCGAACGCGTAGATGCCCGCGTTCGCCTCGGTGATGGTCAGCTGCTCGGCTGTCGCGTCCTTGTGCTCGACGACGCTGACGAAGGCGCCGGAGGCATCCCGCACGATCCGTCCGAGGCCGGTCGGGTCCGGGGCGATCGCACTCACGAAGGTCGCCCCGTTGCCGCCACCGACGTGGGCGTCGACGAGGAGCCGGAGCGATGCGGCGTCGAGCAGCGGGACGTCGCCGGACAGCACCACGACGGCGCCGTCGAAGTCGGCGGGCAGCGCTTCGACCGCGACCTCGACCGCACGGCCGGTGCCGGGGACGTCGTCCTGGTCGACGACGATCGCGTCGGGGGCGCGCTCGACGACCTCGGCCGCGACGAGGTCACGCTCGTGCCGCACGACGACGGCGACGTGCTCGGGGCTGAGCGACGACGCCGTGCGCAGGACGTGCCCGATGAGCGGCAGTCCGGCGAGCCGGTGCAGCACCTTGGGCGTGGACGACTTCATGCGCGTGCCCTGCCCGGCGGCGAGGACGACGACGGCGATGCGCTGGTCGGTCATGCACCCATCCTGGCGCACCGCGACCCGGGCCGCCCGACGCGACCACGGCCCTGTGCGGAACCGTGCGCACAACCGCAGCCTGTGGACGGACGGGAACCGCGCCTCCAGGCCGCCTGACGGGGAGCACTGGCAGACCCCGCACGCCGAGGATCAGGCCCGCGCGCCCTGCGGTTCCCGCTTGACGAACGCCATCAGCACCAGCCCGGCGACGAGCACGACCACTACGCCGAGGATCCCGAACCGGGTCGACCCACCGACGGTCACCGCGACGCCGAACAGCGCCGGCGCGAGGAACGACGCGGCCCGGCCGGTGGTGGCGTAGAGGCCGAAGAGCTCGCCCTCGCGGCCGGGGGTCGTCAGCCGCGCCAGGTACGCGCGGGACGACGACTGCACCGGGCCGACGAACACGGCGAGGGTCAGCCCGAGCACCCAGAACCACTGCGTCTCGTTGCCGGCGGCGAAGACCCCGACCCCGCACACGGCGAGGCCGACGAGCGAGACCATGATGAGCGCACGCGACCCGAACCGGTCGTCGAGGCGTCCGGAGACGAACGTCGCGATGCCGGCCACGACGTTCGCGGCGATGGCGAACAGGATGACCTGCGACGGCGTGAACCCGAACACCTGCGCGGCGACGATCCCGCCGAACGTGAAGACGGCCCCGACACCGTCGCGGAACACCGCGCTGGCGAGCAGGAACGCGAGGACGTTGCGGCGCTCGCGCCACAGCCGCGCGATGTCCCGGCCGAGGTCCGCGTAGGCGCTGAACACGCCGCCGCCGCGGGTGCGGTCGGGCACTGCCTCGGGCACGGTGAGGAACAGCGGGATCGAACTGACGGCCAGCCAGACGGCGGCGATGCCGATCGCGACGCGGACGTCCCACTGCCCGGTGGCGACCGTCGCCGGCAACTGCAGGAGCCCGCCGACGACCCCGTCGCCCCGGAAGTCCTGGATGCAGAGCACGAGCAGCAGGACGAGCAGCACGATCCCGCCGAAGTACCCGGCCGCCCAGCCGATGGCGGAGACGCGGCCGGTGCGTTCCCCGGAGGCGACCTGCCCGATCATGGCGTTGTAGCCGACGCTCGCGATCTCGTAGGCGACGGTGCCGATGCCGAGCAGTGCAGCTCCGAGCAGCAGGTACGGCTGGCTCGGCGCGACGAAGACCATGCCCCCGATCGACAGCGCGACGCCGATGGTGGCGATGAGGACCGACCGGCGGCGGTGTCCGGACGAGTCCGCGAGCCGCCCCATGGCCGGTGCCACCAGGGCCACGACGATCCCCGCGATGGTCAGTGCGGTGGACACGACGGCCGCGTTGTGTGCGAGCTCGCGTTCGACGATCGCCTTGCCGGCCGCGGACGTGTCGCCGACGAGCGCCGGGTCCACGAACGCCCGGCTGGCCAGGTACGTGCTGAACACGAAGGTGGTGACGACCGCGTTGAACGCGGCGGAACCCCAGTCCCAGAGCGCCCAGGAGACGAGCGCGCGCCGGTCGGTGCGCTGCGGCACGACGGCGGCCGGTGAAGCGGTCATGCGCGAACCGTAGCGCGTGCCGGTGACGCGGCGGTGGCCCCGTTCCGGGTCACGTGCGGGACGGGAGGCGCGGGGCCGGGCCGCCCCGCGCCTCCAGTCCGCACCGTGCGTGCGTCGTCACCCGGTGCGAGCTTCCACGCACCGTGCCCGGCGGCAACGCCGCACCAGGCGGCCGACACCGCACCATCCGACAGGCCGCGCACCGTGCGGGACGGGAGGCGCGGGGCGGCCCGGCCCCGCGCCTCCCGTCCGCACCGTGCGTGCGTCGTCACCCGGTGCGAGCTTCCACGCACCGTGCCCGGCGGCAACGCCGCACCAGGCGGCCGACACCGCACCATCCGACAGGCCGCGCACCGTGCGGGACGGGAGGCGCGGGGCGGCCCGGCCCCGCGCCTCCCGTCCGCACCGTGCGTGCGTCGCCACCCCGTGCGAGCTTCCACGCACCGTGCCCGGCGGCAACGCCGCACCAGGCGCGCGACGCGGCCCGGACCGGCGAAACCCGCACCGTGCTCGCTCAGGCGGGGACGCCGCCGGGGTAGACGACGGACTTGAGCGACTCCGGGTCGGTGTCGCTCTCGAGGGCCTCGCGGACGTCGTCGAGCCCGAAGCGACCGGTGACGAGCGAGTCGAGGTCGACCTGCCCGGACGCGACCAGCTCGATGGCGACCGGCCACGTGTTCGTGTACCGGAAGATCCCGGTGACCGTGACCTCGAGGTTCTGGATGTGCTCGACCGGCAGCGTCATCTCGGAGTTGCCGAGCCCGACCAGCACCGCGGCACCCGCCGGACCGACCGCCTTGATGCCGTCCGACACCGCACGGGGTGCACCGCTGGCGTCGATGAACGCGTCGACGGGGACGATGTCGGACGCGACGGACACGGCGGTGGGGTCGACGACCTCGGTGGCGCCGTACTCCAGGGCCCGCGCACGACGCTCCGGCACCAGGTCGCTGACGACGATGCGCGAGGCACCGAAGGCCTTCGCGACCTGGGCACAGATGATGCCGATGGGACCCGCGCCGGCGATGAGCACCGACGAACCGGGCACGATGCCCGCCTTGCGGACAGCGGCGATGCCCACGGACAGGGGTTCGAGGAGCGCGCCGGCCTCGAACGAGACGGCGTCGGGCAGGACGTGCGCGAACTCGGCCTCGATGGTGACGAACTCGGTGAAGGCCCCGTCGACCGGCGGCGTCGCGTAGAAGCGCATGTGCGGGCAGAGGTTGTAGCGGCCAGCCAGGCACTGCGCGCAGCGGTGGCAGGGGCGCTGCGGCTCGATGGCCACGCGCTCCCCCACGCGGGACGGGTCGACGCCCTCGCCGACGGCCTCGATCGTGCCGGAGAGCTCGTGCCCGAGGACGAGGGGCTCCTCGACGACGAAGTCGCCGATGCGGCCGTGGCGGTAGTAGTGCACGTCGGAGCCGCAGACCCCCACGGCGGCGACCCGGACGAGCACGTCGCCGGGGTCGACGGCCGGGACGGGGCGGTCCTCGACGGTGAGGTCCTGGGTGCCGAGCAGGACGCTGGTGCGCTGGGTGGAGGTCATGCGGTTCTCGCTTCCTCGGCCGCGTCGTCGCGGCCGGACGTGTGGGTGGTGGAGGGGGCGGCTGCGGGCGCCGCGGACATGGTCGCCGGTGCCGGTGCCGCCGGCATCGTGGCGTCGCGCAGCAGCTCCGCGAAGCCGATCTCGGCGGCGCCACGGACCAGGACGTCGCGGCCGAGTGCCGCCGGGACGATCCGGAGCCGATCGGTCATGGCGGCCATCGTCTGCGCCCGGACGTCGGTCTCGACCCGGTCGCCGACGTGTCCGAGCAGCGCACCGAGGAACCCGCCGAGCACGACGACCTCGGGGTCGACGGTGTGGATGGCGTTCCGCAGTGCGGTCGCGAGTGCGGTGACCTGTCGGTCGACGACCCGCTCGACCTCGGGGCGGCCCTCGGCGAGCGCCGCGGCGAGCGCATCGAGGTCGTCCGGCGGGGTCCCGGTCACCGCGGTGAGGGCGGAGCGTGAGGCCTCGGTCTCCAGGCAGCCGACCGCACCGCAGTGGCAGCGGATCCCGTTCGCCGCGACGAAGGTGTGCCCGAGCTCGCCCGCGTACCCGTCGGCGCCGCTGAAGGGTCGACCGGCACTGACGATCCCGCCACCGATGCCGCTCGCGCCACCGTTCAGGTAGACGAGGTCGTCGACGCCGCGGGCGCTGCCGTACAGCCGTTCCGCCCAGGCACCGAGGTTGGCGTCGTTCGCGGCCCGGACCGGCAGCCCCAGGCGTTCCGCGAGCGGTGCGGCGAGGGGTTCGTCACGCCAGCCGAGGTGCGGGGCGTCGCGCACGGTGCCGTCCTCGACCCGCACGATGCCGGGCACGGCGACGCCGACCCCGACGATCCGGGCCGCCGGTCCGGTGCGGGCGAGGAGTGCTGCGAGGACCCGGGCGACGGCGTCGATCGCCTGCGCCGCGGTCGGCACGGTGGTCTGCGGCTCGACCAGCCGGTCGCGGACGGTGCCGTCGAGGCCGACGAGGGCGACCCCGACGGCGTCGATCTCGACCGTGACCGCGGCGGCGAGGACGTCGGCGGACGCCCGGACGACCCCGCTCGGCCGTCCGACACCGGCACCGGGGGTCCCCGCGGCGGGGGTCTCCTCGTGCACGAGCCCGGCGTCGACGAGTTCCCCGACGAGCGCGAGGATCGTCGAGCGGTTCAGGCCGGTGCGCCGGGTGAGCTCGGCGCGGGTGACGGGGCCGTCCTCGTGGACGAGCCGGAGGACGCGCGCGGCGTTGCCCGGCGTCGCCGTGGGCTGCCGTGCCATGGGTCCTCCTCGGTGGTGGGTGGGGTCGTGGTCGGCCGGTCAGCGCGACTGCGAGAACGCGGCGTCGAACGAAGCGTCCGGCGGCGCGATGGTACCGAGCTGCCGGACGAACGCCAGCGCCTCGGGCCCGCCGACGAGCCGGTCCATGCCGGCGTCCTCCCACTCGACGCTGGTCGGGCCGGCGTACCCGATGTGGTTCAGCACGCGGAACACCCGCTCCCACGGCACGTCTCCGTGGCCGGCGGTGACGAAGTCCCACCCGCGCCGGGGGTCGCCCCACGGCAGGTGCGAGGACAGCCGCCCGTTGCGCCCGTCGAGCTGCTTCACCGACTCCTTGCAGTGCACGTGGTACACCCGGTCGGCGAAGTCGAGCAGGAACGCCGCGGGGTCGAGGTCCTGCCAGACGAAGTGCGACGGGTCGAAGTTGAACCCGAACGCCGGCCGGTCGCGGAACACCTCGAGGGTCCGCGCAGCGGTCCAGTAGTCGTAGGCGATCTCGGACGGGTGCACCTCGAGCGCGAACCGGACCCCGACCTCCTCGAAGACGTCGAGGATCGGTGACCAGCGGTCGTGGAAGTCCTGGTACCCGGCGTCGATCATCCCCGGGGGCACGGGCGGGAACCCGGCGACGGTCTTCCAGATCGACGAGCCGGAGAATCCGGTGACGGTGTCGACGCCGAGCGCCGCGGCGGCACGGGCGGTCCACTGCAGTTCCTCGGCCGCACGCTGCCGCACGCCCTCGGGGTCGCCGTCGCCCCACACGTGCGGCGGGACGATGTCCTCGTGCCGCTGGTCGATGGGGTCGTCGCACACGGCCTGGCCGACCAGGTGGTTGGCGATCGTCCAGACCTGCAGCCCGTTGCGTTCCAGGATCGCCTTGCGCTCGGCGACGTACGAGGGATCCGTCGCGGCGCGCCGGACGTCCAGGTGGTCACCCCAGCAGGCGATCTCCAGCCCGTCGTAGCCCCACTCGCCGGCGAGCCGGGCGACCTCTTCGAAGGGCAGGTCGGCCCACTGTCCGGTGAACAGGGTGACCGGCCTGGAGGCCCGGGTCGTCTCCGTCGTGTCGCTCGCGTCCGTCGTCGTCATCGTCGTCGTCCTTCTTCGCGGTGGTCGGGTTCCGTCACCAGGATCCGGGTGCGGACCCGGCGGGGACGGTGGCGGGTCGCTCGACGCGCGAGTGCACGTCGACGACCGAGTGGGCTCGGGCGGCGGCGGAGACCGCCTCCATGACCTCGAGCACGTGGAACGCGAGGTCGCCGGAGGCTCGGTGCGGCCGGTCCGTCGCGATCGCGTGGGCCATGTCGGCGAGACCGTAGCCGCGGCCGGCGTCGGCGTACCCGGCGGCGACCGGCAGGTCGCGCCACGAGCGGTCGTCGGCGGTGGCGATCGACACGGTGTCCGAGAACCGGTTCGGGTCCGGGACGCCGAGGGTGCCGGCGGTGCCGTACACCTCGAACAGCGGGGCGCGGGTGGCCCACACCTCGAACGAGACGGTGACGGTGGAGACCACGCCGTTCTCGTGCTCGAGGATCGCGACGACGTGCGTGTCGATGTCGACCGGGATCGACGTGCCGGCGTTCGGCCCGGTCGCGATCGTCCGTTCGCGGGTGGAGCGGGTGGCGCTGCCGCTGACCCGGACGACCGGCCCGAAGAACGTGACGAGGCTGGTCAGGTAGTACGGCCCCATGTCGAGGAGCGGTCCGCCGCCCGGCTGGTAGTAGAACGCCGGCGCGGGGTGCCAGAGCTCGTGCCCGGGTGCGCTCCAGGCGACGGCGGCACCGACCGGGGTGCCGATCGCGCCGTCGTCGAGGGCGGCCCGTGCGGTCTGGATGCCGGTGCCGAGGACGGTGTCCGGGGCGCTGCCGACGCGCAGACCGGCGGCGCGGGCTGCTTCGAGCACCGGTGCGGCCTCGGCGGTGGACATCGCGAGCGGCTTCTCGCCGTAGACGTGCTTGCCGGCGGCGAGGGCCCGGGTGGCGATGTCGGCGTGCGCGGCCGGGATCGTCAGGTTGAGCACCACGTCGACGTCGTCGGCGGCGAGCAGGTCGTCCACGGTGGTGCCGCGAACGCCCTGCGCTGCACCGACCTGCTGGGCGCGGGCGACGTCGAGGTCGGCGACCGCCACGAGCGACAGCCCGGGCAGCGCCGGGAAGTGCTCGAAGTACTGCTGGCTGATGACCCCGACGCCGACGACACCGACGCGGAGCACCCCTTCGTTCACCGTGCTGCCCACAGGAGTCCCCGTTCGATGATGGTGCGGAGTGGCTGCGACTCGACGACCTCGAGGCGGTGCCCTGGTGCGGAGACGAACACGCGGCCTTCGCCCCACTGCCGTGTCCAGATCGCCGGTGCGGTGACCGGTCGGTTCCAGGCGTCGAAGTCGCGCGCGTCCTGGGTGGTGGTCGCGAGGACGTCGTTGTACTCGTCCGACAGCACCCAGTACTGCTCGGTGACGAGGTCGAAGTCCTCGATGCCCTGCGTGATCGGGTGTTCGTGCCCGAGGTCGGTGAGGTGCACCGTGTAGGGGATGTAGTTGTCGGACTGTTCCCCGACGCGCTCGTCGGGGTGCTTGCCGGCGTGGTGGGCGAACTGGCCACCGACCATGTGCAGGTAGTCGGCGGTGTTCCGGAACGCGTCCGCGATGCCACCGTGCCAGCCGGCCAGTCCGGCGCCGCCCAGGACCGCGCGCTGCAGCCCGGCGAACTCGTCGTCGGCGATGGTCGACATCGTGACGACCTGCACGATCAGGTCGACCTCGTCCATGACGGCGGCGTCGGCGTAGACGGCCGTCGAGTCCGACACCCGGACCTCGAACCCGTTCTCGCGCAGGAACGGGACGAACAGGTCGGTGGTCTCGACGGGCTGGTGGCCGTCCCACCCGCCGCGGACGACGAGCGCCTGGCGGGTCTGCTCGGCGGCGCTCACGAGGTCGCCGTCCAGGTGCTGCCGGTTGCGGCGCTGCGTTCGACCGCGTCGAGGACCCGCTGCACGTGCAGGCCGTCGGCGAACGACGGCGACGGGTCGGTGCCGGCGACGATCGCGTCGACGAAGTCCTTCACCTGGTGGCTGAAGGTGTGCTCGTACCCGATGAGGTGCCCGGTCGGCCACCACGCGGCCATGTAGGGGTGCTCGGGCTCGGTGACGAGGATGCGGCGGAACCCCTGCTCCCCCGCCGGGGCGTTCGACTCGTACAGCCGGAGCTCGTTCATCGCCTCGAGGTCGAATTGGATCGCGCCCTCGGACCCGCTGATCTCGAGCGTCAGACCGTTCTTCCGCCCGGTCGCGTAGCGCGTGGCCTCGAACGTGCCGATCGCACCGTCGGCCGCGCCGCCACCCAGGCGGGCGGTGAAGAACGCGGCGTCGTCGACGGTGACCTGCCCGCGCTCGCTCGACGCGGTGCCGGAGAGCCCGACCCCCTCAGCCATCAGCGGACGCTCGGTCACGAAGGTCTCGAGCGTGCCGGAGACGGTGGCGAGCGACGCGCCCGTGACGTGCTCGACCAGGTCGATGGCGTGCGCGCCGATGTCACCGAGCGCACCGGAGCCGGCGAGCGACTTGTCGAGGCGCCAGGTCATCGGGCCGTCCTCGTCCGCCAGCCAGTCCTGCAGGTAGAGCGCGCGGACCTGGCGCACGGTGCCGATCCGGCCGTCCTGCACCAGCTGGCGCGCGAACGCGATGGCCGGCACCCGGCGGTAGCTGAACCCGACCATCGCCCGGACACCCTGTGCACGGGCGGCGTCGGCGGCGGCGGTCATCGCCTCGGCCTCGGCGACGGTGTTCGCGAGCGGCTTCTCGCACAGGACGTGCTTGCCGGCCTGGAGCGCGGCGATCGCGATCTCGACGTGCGAAGACCCCGGGGACACGACGTCGACCACGTCGATGTCCGGATCGGCCACGACGGCGCGCCAGTCGGTGGACGCCGCCTGCCAGCCGTACTGCTGCCGGGCGGCCTCGGTGCGTTCGGGATCACGCCCGACGATCACCGCCATCTCCGGCTCGGTGCCGAGGTCGAAGAACCTGGGGGCGGTCCGCCACGCCTGTGAGTGTGCGGCTCCCATGAAGCCGTGCCCCACCATCGCGACCCGCAGTCGTTGCTGCACCGTCGACTCACTTGCCATCCGCTCGCTCCTTTGCGATCACGTGCTTGCCACAGCCAACACTACCGCTTATGTTGGGCGCGGCAACATTTTGTTTCGACGACGAACGGTGACCACCATGGCAACGACGCCCACCCGTGCAGACAAGTTCTCCTTCGGTCTCTGGACCATCGGCTACAACGGCTCCGACCCCTTCGGCGGGCCGACCCGACCCGCCCTCGACGTGGTCGAGGCGGTCGAGAAGCTCGACGAGCTCGGGGCCTACGGCCTGACCTTCCACGACGACGACCTGTTCGCGTTCGGTTCGACCGACGCCGAACGCCAGACCCAGATCGACCGCCTCAAGGGCGCGCTCGAGTCGACCGGGCTCGTCGTGCCGATGGTCACGACGAACCTGTTCTCCGCCCCGGTCTTCAAGGACGGCGGCTTCACCTCGAACGACCGGCAGGTCCGCCGCTTCGCGCTCCGCAAGGTGCTCCGCAACATCGACCTCGCCGCCGAGCTCGGCGCGTCGACGTTCGTCATGTGGGGTGGCCGCGAAGGCTCCGAGTACGACAGCGCCAAGGACGTGCAGGCCGCGCTCGAGCGGTACCGCGAGGCCGTCAACCTGCTCGCCCAGTACGTCACCGACAAGGGCTACGGCATCCGGTTCGCCATCGAGCCGAAGCCGAACGAGCCCCGCGGCGACATCCTCCTGCCGACCCTCGGCCACGCGATCGCCTTCACCGAGACGCTCGAGCGTCCGGAGCTGTTCGGCATCAACCCCGAGGTCGGCCACGAGCAGATGGCGGGCCTGAACTTCACGGCCGGCATCGCCCAGGCGCTCTACCAGGGCAAGCTCTTCCACATCGACCTCAACGGTCAGCGCGGCATCAAGTACGACCAGGACCTGGTGTTCGGTCACGGCGACCTGCAGAACGCGTTCTCGCTCGTCGACCTGCTCGAGCACGGCGCCCCGCAGGGCGGCCCGGCGTACGACGGCCCGCGCCACTTCGACTACAAGCCGAGCCGCACCGAGGACATCACCGGCGTCTGGGACTCCGCGTCGGCCAACATGCGCATGTACCTGCTCCTCAAGGAGCGTGCGCAGGCGTTCCGCGCCGACCCCGAGGTGCAGGCAGCGCTCGAGGCCTCCAAGGTCGGCGAGCTGTCGACGCCGACACTCAACGACGGCGAGTCGTACGACGCGTTCCTCGCCGACCGCTCCGCCTACGAGGACTTCGACGCCGACGCCTACTTCGGCGGCAAGGGCTTCGGCTTCGTCCGCCTGCAGCAGCTCGCGATGGAGCACCTCATGGGCGCGCGGAATTGAAGGCAGACGCGCCAGCGGCTGCATTCCGCGCGCTGAGGCGGCCTGCCGCCGAAGTGGCTGAGAACACGGACGAGCGCCAGCTCGTCGCCGGCGTCGACTCGTCGACCCAGTCCTGCAAGGTCACCATCCGCGACGCCGCGACCGGTGCGGTCGTCCGCGAGGGACGCGCGTCCCACCCGGACGGCACCGCCGTCGACCCCCGCCACTGGTGGGACGCCCTCGGTGCCGCCGTCGCGGACGCCGGTGGCCTCGACGACGTCGGTGCCGTCGCCATCGCCGGGCAGCAGCACGGCATGGTCGCGCTCGACGCCGACGGTCACGTGGTCCGCGACGCCCTGCTCTGGAACGACGTCCGCAGTGCGGACGCGGCCGCGCAGATGGTCGACGAGCTCGGCCAGGAGGCGTGGGTCGCCCGGACGGGGCTGGTGCCGGTCGCGTCGTTCACCGGTACCAAGCTGCGGTGGCTCCGCGACGCGGAGCCCGAGAACGCGGCCCGCGTCGCGGCCGTGGCGCTCCCCCACGACTGGCTGTCGTGGCGGCTCCGCGGGTACGGACCGGCGGACGAGAGCCCGCTCGGCCCCGACCTCGACGCCCTGGCGACGGATGCGTCCGACGCCAGCGGCACGGGGTACTGGGACCCGGTGCGCCGCGAGTACGACCCGGAGCTGTTCGAGCTCGCGCTCGGGCGGCCGATGCGTCCGGCGTCGATGGGTGACGACGACGCCGTGGTCGTGCCGCGCGTGGTCGCTCCCGACGAGGCGATGGGCACCCTGTCCACCGACGTCGAGCTGCCCGGCGGCGCGGTCGCCCGGTCCGGCCTCGTCGTCGGTGCCGGACTCGGCGACAACGCCGGGGCGGCGCTCGGCCTGGGTCTCGGCCCGGGTGACGTCGCGGTGTCCCTCGGCACGAGCGGCACGGTCTTCGGGGTCAGCGACGCCGAGGTGCGTGACCCGAGCGGGACCGTGGCGGGCTTCGCCGACGGGACCGGGTCGCGCCTCCCGATCGTCACGACGCTCAACGCGGCCCGCGTGCTCGAGGTGATCGGCGGCCTGCTCGGCGTCGACCACGACGCACTCGGCGAACTGGCGCTGCAGGCGCCGGCCGGGGCCGACGGCCTCGTCCTGGTGCCGTACTTCGTCGGCGAGCGCACGCCCAACCGGCCGGACGCGACCGCATCGCTGCTCGGCATGACGCCGGCGACCACCGACCGGGCGCACCTGGCCCGGGCGGCCGTCGAGGGGATGCTCTGCGCCCTCGCCGACGGACTGGCCGCGGTGCAGGACACCGGGGTGACCGTCGAGCGGTTGCTGCTCATCGGCGGCGCTGCGCGGAACCCGGCGGTCCGCGCCGTCGCCGCGCAGGTGTTCGGCCGTGACGTCCTGGTGCCGGAGCCCGGCGAGTACGTCGCCGCGGGTGCTGCGAAGCAGGCCGCGTGGGCGCTCACCGGTGCCCTGCCGACGTGGGACACCGCGACGACCACCGTGCCGTCCGACCCGCACCCCGAGGTGCTCGAGCAGTACCGCGCCGCGGCGCGCTGACCGACGCACCGGATCCGACACTCCCCGCCCCCGGCGCCCTCCACCAGGGCGCCGGGGGCATCATCGTCCCCGGAGGACACCCATGCCACTGACCGACCTGCCCCTCGACGCGCTCCGCGCCCACCGCTCGGACGTCCGTCGTCCCGCTGACTTCGACGCCTTCTGGGCGGACACGATCGCCGCCGCCCGGACCGCGGGCGAGGGCGTCGAGGTGACCCTCGTGCCGGCCGAGACCCCGGTGACCGGGCTCGTCGTCGAGGACCTGACGTTCCCCGGGTTCGCCGGTGACCCGGTGCGGGCGTGGGTCAACCGTCCCGTGACGGACGACCCGGGCGCGCTGCCGGTCGTCGTCGAGTTCCTCGGCTACGGCGGTGGCCGTGGTCGGCCGGGCGAGCGCGTGCACTGGGCCCTCGCCGGGTACGTGCACGTGGTGATGGACACCCGCGGCCAGGGCTCCGGGTGGGCCGGCGGCGACACCCCGGACCCGCACGGCTCCGCACCGCACGCCAGCGGCTGGATGACGAGCGGCATCGGCTCGCCCGCCGACCACTACTACCGCCGCGTCTACACCGACGCCGTGCGACTCGTCGAGGCGGTGCGCACGCTGCCCGGGATCGACCCCGAGCGCATCGCCCTGACCGGCGGCAGCCAGGGCGGCGGCATCACGATCGCCGCAGCGGCCCTGGTCGAGGCACACGTCGGACCGGTCGCCGCGGTGCTGCCCGACGTGGCGTTCCTGGCCGACTGGCGGAACGGCACCGACGTCGCGGTCGGCGGGCCGTACCTGGAGCTCGCGCAGTACCTCGCCGTCCACCGCGACGCGGCCGACACCGTGTGGGCGACCGCCGCGTACCTGGACGGGGTCAACCACGCCGCCGGCGTCACCGCCCCGGCGCTGTTCTCAGTCGCGCTGATGGACGACGTCGTGCCGCCGCGCACGACCTTCGCCGCGTTCAACGCCCTCGGCTCCACCGACCGCGAGATCGTCGTGTACCCGTACAACGGGCACGAGGGCGGGGGCTTCCGGCACTGGGAGCGTCAGGCGGCGTTCCTGGCGGACCGGCTGCAGCACTCCGTCAGATGAAGTAGTGGTGCCGGTGGTGGGGGCCGGCGCTCCCGCCACCGACGTCGTAGTGCACGGTGAGGGTCTGCTCCCAGTCGCCGCGGTGATCGCCCCACTCGAACAGGATGCTGTCCGGCACGACGTCCGACTGGTGGAGCAGGACCCGCTCCGCCAGCCCGATCAGCCGCTGTTGTCGGGTACGCACGGATCGGCGCTCAGGTGCTCGTCTGGAGCGTCTTCTTCGGGTACTCGTCGAAGCGCTGGAAGTACGTGCTCGAGAACCGCCCCATGTGGCGGAAGCCCCACCGGTGCGCGACCTCGGCCACCGTCGTCTGCGCGCAGTCGGCGAGCTGGAGCGCGATCCGGACCCGGTCGAGGCGGACCTGCAGCAGGTACGTCATGGGGCTCACGCCGACGTGCTGCACGAAGTTCTCCTGCAGCGTGCGGGAGCTGACCCCGACGGCCCCGCAGACGTCCGCGAGCTGGAGCGGCCGGTCGCAGTGCTCCGCGAGCCAGGCCTGTGCGAGCTGCACGGTGTTCACCGTCCGGCGGACCGGCGATGCGTCGGGTTCGGCGTCCGTCCCGCCGAAGGCCCGCAGCACGGACTCGGCCAGCAGCACCTGTGCCGACAGGTGCCCGCCCGGGTTGCGGTCGGGGTGCAGTGCGTTGACGGCGACCGCGTCGATGCGGGCGACCAGGTGGGACACCTCGGCCTCGGCCGGGCGGGATCGCAGTCGGCCGGCGAAGCGGTGGTCGAACACGACCCCGTTGACGGCGTCGAGGAATCCGCGGTCGACCCGCAGGACCTGGACGGTCCCCGCCGGCACGAGCAGCGTGAACGGCCGGTCCGTCGGCAGGAGCACCGGCACACCGGGCCGGGCGGGCGCGTCGTCGTCGACCCGCAGGCACCCCGCGGTCGACCACGCAAGCACCGGCGTGCCGTCCGGCGTGAACGAGGCGGCGGCGGCGGTCGACACCGCCGACGACAGCAGCGCGACGTTGTGGTGGCGCACCGTCCGGTGGCGGAACGCGAACCGGTCGGTGGGGGCGAACCGGACGTCGCGACCGTCGTACACGGCACGCACCGTCCGGACGGCGTCCGCGGTGGTCCGGCCGCACCGCTCGGCGGTCCGGGGCGCGTTGCCGACGGCGACTCGCGGGACGGTGTCGCTGCTCACTGGCCCGATCCTCGCCGGGCGCGGAGGTCCGCGAAGGTGAACCGCTCGCGGTCGACGTCGTCCTCGGACTGCACGATCCACCCGCGTCGGGCAGCGCGTGCCCGAGCCCGGTAGGAGGTGATGTGGACCGGGGCGACCCCCGGTGCACGCTCGTAACCACTCATCAGATCCTCCGATCTGTCCCCGTGCCTCCGACCCTGTTCGGAGGGGGACAGTTTGAGTACCTCTTGGACGATAAGCGCCCTCACCGGGGTCCACAATGGCCCCCGAACGGGTGCGATCCACATCCGCGCACGTCGGATAACGGCGGCGTCGTGGCGTCGGAGGCCGATCGGCCCGACCGACTCGTACCCTCCACGTATGGACCAGGCACCGACCACGGCGAGTGGTCCCGAGCACGGCGGAGCACGGCTGTCGCGCACCGTGCACGAGGCGCTGCGGTTCGTGCACGCCCACGCCCGCGAAGCGATCTCCGTACCGGACATCGCCGCCGCCGCACACCTGTCGACCCGCGGCCTGCAGAGCGCGTTCCGGCGGGAGCTGCAGACCTCACCCGCGTCGTACCTGCGCGGGGTGCGGCTCGAGGGCGTCCGCCGCGACCTGCTGTCGATGACACCGGCCGACCGTCGCACCATCGCGGACGTCGCCAAGCACTGGCACTTCAGCAACGCCGGTCGGATGGCGGCCGAGTACCGCGCCGCGTTCGGCACCGCACCGTCGGCGGCGCTCCGGTCGTTCGACCCGGAGGACCCGGACCCCCGCGCCACGTCGGACCTCGCCGGGTCCCCGGGCGAGGGATCACGCTTCCGGATCGTGCTCGACTGCGAGGTGGAGGTCGACGACGCCGACGCGACCTTCGCCCATGCCCTGCGCCGTGCCCAGGGCGACGACCGCCCCTGGCACGGCTACGACCCCGACGGCAGCACGGCGGACGTCGTCGCGTTCCTGCTGGCGAACGCCGTCCGCGGGGCCGCCGGGGACACCTCCGGCATCCGGCTGCGTGCGGTCAACCCGATGCTGCGGGCGCCGGACGAGCACGGCGGGTACCCGTCGGCCGAGCTCCCGCCGTGGTCGGCACCGGCCGTCCCACCGTCGGCCACCGGCACGGAACGGGACTGATCGCGCCGTCGATGGACGAAAAGCGCCAGGGGTCGAGGAACCGGGGGAGGATGGACCTCGCGGGCCCGGCACGTGCGGCGGGCCCCGGCAAACGGAAGGCAGCGCCATGGGCCAGCTCATCTACGACTCGCAACCCCTCGAGCTCCGCCTCGACGACCGTGCGCTCACGCACCTGCAGATCGTCATCGTGAACCTCATCCGCCGCGGGGAGAGCTTCGTGTTCTCGTGGAAGGACGACCCCGCCGTCGGCGGGGGCCGCAGCAGCGTCTGGATCCACCCGTACTGTGGACTGCACTTCAAGTTCGCCGGCGGCAAGTCCCCGAGCGTGAACCGCTCGTGGCTCGACGAGCTCTACGCCAGCGCGGCGAGCGGCTCCGGCCTCGTCCTGAGCCCGGAACCGACGGACGCAGAGGGCCCGGTCTCCGCCGACGACGTCGCCGGCGCCCCACCGGCACGACCCACCACGACCATCAGCGCCTCCTGACCGGAGCGCTGACGACGCGCCCCGACCGGGCACGAACGACAGGATGCCCCTCCCCGTGACCACCACCCCGCGTCGACGCCGCTCCGCGCTGCTCGCCGCCGCGCTCACCGCCGGACTCGCACTCGCCGGCTGCACGGCCCCGACCGCCGCCCACGCTGAGGGGTTCGACGTGACCGGCTTCCAGCCCGAGAACGCCGACACCGCCTTGGTGGACGCGAACGCCGCCGCGATGGACGTGGTCGGCGTCGACGGCCTGCTGCTGAACCGCACGGGCACGAAGGTCACCGCCCCGTCGCGCGCCGCCAAGGCCCAGCGCAACCGGGCGCACGCGAACGGCCTCACCGCGCAGCTGCTCGTCAGCAACTACTCCGAGGCCGACGGGGACTTCAGTGAGCCGATCGCGAGGAAGCTGCTCACCTCGCCCGCGAACCGCGCCCGGGTCGTCCGGTCGCTCGCCGCCGACGTGGCCACGGGCGGCTGGGACTCGGTCATGATCGACCTCGAGGCGCTGACCCCGGCCGAGAAGTCCGGTCTCACCGCCTTCGCCCGGGAGCTCCGGGCCGCCGTCGGCGACGACGTCCGGCTCGACATCGCCCTGTCCGCGTCGACCACCGCCGCCGGGTACGCCCGCCTCGGCTACGACGTCCGCGCCCTCCGCGCCCCGCTCGACCACCTGACGCTCATGGCCTACGACCAGCACGGCCCCTGGGAGCCGGACACACCCGGCCCGGTCGGGTCGCTCGCGTGGTCGTCGAAGGCTGCCCGTGCGCTCGCGACCCTCGCTCCCGCCGACCAGATCGTGCTCGGTGTCGCCGGGTACGGCTACCACTGGAAGGGGAAGCGTCCGGCCGGTCAGCTCTCCGACGCCCAGGCCCGGCTCCGGGTCCGGAAGGCGGGCGCGACCGCCCGCTGGGACGCGACGGTCGGCGAGTGGACCGCGACCCTGCCGAGCGGTGAGGTGCTCTGGTGGTCCGACGCACGCTCGCTGCGCGAGCGGGTCGCGCTGGCGGAACGGCTCGGCCTGACGGGCGTCGCCGTCTGGTCGCTGGACCTGTCCGACCGGATCGAACCGGTCAGGTGACCGCGACCCGCTGACGGACAGGAGGCGCGGTGCGAGCCCGCACCGCGCCTCCCGTCCGTCACCCGGTCACGCCCAGGGCGCGTGGTCCGTCACCAGGTCAGACGAGCGACCACTCCACCAGGCGGGGGTCGTCGAGGGTGACCTCGTGCACCGAGCCGGTGACCGCGACGGTGGCGCGCGCCGTGGCGGTGCCGGGGACGGGGTGTCGGACCGGCCCGTCGCCCGAGGCGACGATCCCACCCGCTGCCACCGGGCCTCCCGGCCGGGACGCCGCCGCGTGCGACGCGACCCAAACCTGCACGTCGCCGGGTTCGACCACCTTGCGCATCCGACGGTCGGTGAACGCGAAGCGCTGCACCGGGACGCGGAAGCGGACCCGCGCGGACTCCCCCGCGGCGAGCGCGACCCGCGCGTAGCCGAGGAGCTGCACCTCGGGCCTGGTGACGCTGCCGTGCACGTCGTGCCCGTAGAGCTGCACGACGTCCTCGCCGGCACGGGACCCGGTGTTCCGGACCGTCACCGACGCGGTGAAGACGCCGTCGGAACGGACGTCCGGGTCGACGACGAGCTCGTCGTACGCGAAGTCGGTGTAGCCGAGGCCGAAGCCGAACGGTCGCACCGGCGTCGAGTCGGCGGCCGTGACATCGGACGGACCGCCGAGCCGCGGGTGCAGGTACGTGAACGGCTGCGCGCCGGCGGACCGGGGCAGGGACAGTGGCAGCCGGCCCGAGGGCGAGGCCGCGCCGGTCAGCAGGTCGGCGATCGCCAAACCGCCGCCCTCGCCAGGGAAGAACGCCTGCACGACCGCGGCCGGACGCGGCTGGTCGCCGTCGAGCGCCCAGCCGATCGCGTACGGCCGGCCGGTCAGCAGCACCATCACGGTGGGGGTGCCGGTCGCGACGACGGCCTCGACCAGCTCGCGCTGCACGCCGGGCAGGTCGAGCGACTCGGTGTCGTTGCCCTCGCCGACCGTGCCGCGGCCGAAGAGTCCGGCCTGGTCGCCGACGACGACCACCGCGACGTCCGAGGCGGCGGCCACGGCGACCGCGTCGGCGAAACCGGCCCGGTCGTCGCCCGTGACGGCGCAGCCCGCTGCGAAGCGGACCGCTGCCGGGCCGAGGGCCCGGGCGACGGCTTCGCGGACGGTCGGGATCGCGAAGCCGAGCGGCAGGTCGGGGTGCGAGGCGAGCACGTGGTTGGCGAACGAGTAGCAGCCCTGCAGGGCCTCGGCGCGGTCGGCGTTCGGGCCGATGACCGCGACGGACGCCCCCGGTGCGAGCGGGAGGACGGGGGTGGTGCCATCGGCGGTCCCGCTGTCGACGGTGGCGCTGCCGCTGTCGGCGCTGCCGCTGTCGGCGCTGCCGCTGTCGTTCGACAGCAGCACGAGCGACTTCGCCGCCAGCTGGCGTGCGAGTGCCTGGTGGAGCGGGGTGTCGAGGTCGATCCCGGTGGGGGCGTCCTCGGCGAACGCGTCCGGTTCGAGCAGGCCGAGCCGCTCCTTCTGCCGGAGCACCCGGAGCACGGCACGGTCGACGAGTGCCTCGTCCACCTGCCCGCTGCGGACCCGCTCGACCAGCGGCGCGAGGTACGCGTCACCGGTCGGGAGCTCGACGTCGATGCCGGCCTCGAGCGCCAGCGCCGCGGCCTCGCCACGGTCGGCGGCGATGCCGTGCATGACCTCGAGGAACGCCACCGAGAAGTAGTCCGCGACGACCGTGCCGTCGAAGCCGAGCCGGTCGCGGAGCAGGTCGGTGAGCAGCTCGCCGTTCGCCGCGACGGGCACGCCGTCGATCTCGGCGTACGAGTTCATCACGCTCCGGGCGCCGCCGTCGCGCAGCGCCATCTCGAACGGCGGCAGGTAGACGTCGGCGACCTCGCGGGCCCCGGCGTGCACGGGGGCGTGGTTCCGCCCCGCCTGCGACGCCGAGTACCCGAGGAAGTGCTTCAAGGTCGCGTCGACCCCGGCCGACTGCAGCCCATGCACGTACGCGGTGCCGACCGTGCCGACCAGGTACGGGTCCTCGGCGATGCACTCGTCGACCCGCCCCCAACGCGGGTCGCGGATCACGTCGAGCACGGGTGCGAGCCCCTGGTGGACGCCGAGCTGGCGCATGGACGCACCGATCGCGGCGCCGACCTGCTCGACGAGCTCCGGGTCGAACGACGCGCCCCACGCCAGCGGGGTCGGGAACGTCGCGGCCTTCCACGCGGCGAGCCCGGTCAGGCACTCCTCGTGGACGAGCGCCGGGATCCCGAGCCGGGTCTCGCGCTGCAGGCGGCGCTGTTCGGCCCAGAGCCAGGCGGCACGCTCGTCGGGTTCGACGGGGCGGGTGCCGTAGACGCGGGTGAACTGCCCGATGCCGTCGCGGGTGATGTCCGCCAGGGTGCTGCCCTGCTGCACGGCCGCCATCTCGCCCTGCATGGGGGCGACGACGCCGTTCTGGTCGAGCCAGTAGCCGACGAGCTGGGCGACCTTCTCGTCGAGGGTCATCACGGCGAGCAGGGCGTCGGCGCGGGGTCCGTCGGTGGTCGCGGTCGCGTCCGTCGCGCTGTCGGTCTGGAGGCGCGGGTCGCGTCCGGCGGTCTGCGTCGCGTCCGTCGCGGTCACCCCTTCACCGCCCCGGTCAGGCCGCCGACGATGCGGCGTTGGAAGATCGTGAAGAACACGAGCGCCGGGATCATCGACATCGAGGTGAACGCGAGCACCTTGGCGGTGTCGACGGAGTACTGCGACGAGAACGACTGGACCCCGAGCGGCAGGGTGTACGCCGCCTCGTTGTTCAGGATGAACAGCGGCAGGATGTAGCTGTTCCAGCTGGCGATGAACGCCAGGATGCCGACCGTGACGACGCCGGGCAGCGACAGCGGCACGACCATCCGGAAGAAGAACCCGAGACGGCTCGCTCCGTCGATCGACGCCGCCTCCTCGAGCTCGTCGGGGATCGCCCGCAGGAACGGCACCAGGATGATGACGGTGGTCGGCAGCGCGAACGCGATCTGCGGCAGGATCACGCCGGCCAGGCTGTTCGTCAGACCGAGGTCCTTGACGAGCAGGTACAGCGGGGTGATCGCGACGGTGATCGGGAACATCAGACCCGCGGCGAACAGGGCGTAGAGCGCCCCGCGGCCGGCGAACCGGTAGCGGGCGAGCACGAAGCTCACCATCAGCCCGAGCACGACGACCCCGAGGGTGGTCGTGACGGCGCTGATCGTGGAGTTGCCGAGCTGCTGCCAGAAGATGCCGCTGGACAGCACGGACCCGTAGTTGCCGAACTCGAACGGTGCCGGCAGTCCGGCGGGGCTCGTGGTGATCTGCGAGTTGGTCCGGAAGCCGCCCAGCACGATGTAGAGCACGGGTGCCAGGTTGGCGGCGACGAACAGGATCGCGACGACGTACGTCAGCGGGTTCGCGCGTCCGATCGCGGCACTGGACCGGCGCTCCCGCACGGCCCGGCGCCCGGGGGCGACGATGCTCGTGGTGGCCATCAGTTCTTCCTCTCGGTGAGTGCACCCGCGGTGTCGCGGCGGAGCACGAAGCGCTGGTAGATCAGGGCGACCACGAGCGAGATGACGAACATCACGACGGCGACGGCGCTGCCGAAGCCGAAGTTGCCCGAGGTCCGGCCGTTGGCGACCATGTACGTCGCCATCGTCGAGGTGCCCGCGGTCGACGCGATGTACTGCCCCCAGATGATGTAGACGAGGTCGAACAGCTGCAGCGAGCCGATGATCGACAGGAACGCCCAGATGCGGATGGTCGGACCGAGCAGCGGCAGCGTGATGCGCCGCTGGATCTGCCAGTAGCCGGCGCCGTCGATGGCGGCGGCCTCGAACAGTTCCTCGGGGATGCTCTGCAGGCCGGCGAGGAACAGGATCACCGCGAAGCCGATGTACTTCCACGAGATGATCACGAGCAGCGTCCAGATGGCGATGTCGGGGTTCGACAGCCAGTCCGCACGGAGTCCGCCCAGGCCGATGCTCTGGAACAGGTCGTTCACGGCGCCGTTCGACTGGAGCATCAGGCTCCACCCGGTGCCGACGATCACCTCGGAGATGACGTACGGCACGAAGACGAGCACGCGGACGAGCCCGCGGCCGTGCATCTTCTGGTTGAGCAGCAGTGCGAGCACGATCGCGATCGGCCCCTGCAGCACCAGCGAGAGCACGACGATGAAGCCGTTGTGCATCAGGACCGCGTGGAACGCCTTGTCCTGGAAGATGATCAGGTAGTTCTGCAGCCCGACGAAGTCGGTGGGCGGGCCGTAGCCCTGCCACTTGAAGAACCCGTAGTAGGCGGCGAGCGCCACGGGCAGGATCACGAACGTGACGAAGACGATGACCGCGGGTCCGGCGAGGACCGCGATCTCGACGCGCTTCCGCCAGTCCGCGATGCGGCGCTTGGTCCGCCGACCGGCGGGGAGCGGCGAACCGCTCCCCGCCGGGGACGTCCCCGCGGCCGTGTCCGACCCGGTGGCCGGAGTCGTACCGAGCGAGGTGTCGAGGGTCATGCTCAGCCCTTGGCCGCAGCCTGGTTGGTGGTCTCGACGATGTCCTTCGCGCTGCCCTTGTCGGCGAGCAGGTCGACGACGCTGGTGTTCAGCGCGTTGCCGACGTTCTGGCCGTACAGGGTGTCGAGGTACTGCGAGACGAACGGGGCCTCCTGGTAGGCGGCCAGGGCCGACTTCAGGTAGTCCGAGTCGACGACCGACTGGGCTTCCTTGTTCACCGGGATGGCGTTGAAGGCCTTGTAGTAGCCCTCCTGGTTGTCCTTCTGCACGATGAAGTTCAGGAAGTCGGTGCACGCCTTCTTCGGGGCCTGCGCCGAGCAGGAGTTGCCGTCGACACCACCCATCATCGACTTCGGGTCACCCTTGCCACCGTCGATCGCGGGGAACGGGAACCAGCCGAGGTCGGGCAGCGGCTTGGCGTCCGGCGTCAGCGACGCGATCACGCCCGGGTCCCACGCGCCCATGAGCTCCATGGCGGCCTTGTGGTTGGCGAGGAGACCGGCGGAGCTGCCGGCGCCCTGCTGTGCGGCGGTGGTCAGGAAGCCGTTGTTGAAGGGCTTGGTTGCGTTGAAGTCCTCGAGCTGCTCGCCGGCCTTCGTCCAGCAGGCGTTGTCGAACTTCAGCGACTTCGCCGTGTCCTCGAGGGTCTTCTGGCTGCACTCGCGGAGCGCGAAGTTGTAGTACCAGTGGGCGGCCGGCCAGGCGTCCTTCGCGCCGACGGCGACCGGGTCGATGTCCTTGGCCTTGAGCTTCGTGATCGCGTCGTTCAGCTCGTCCATGGTCGTGGGCGTGCCCTCGATGCCGGCTTCCTTGAACAGGTCCTTCGAGTACCAGATGCCCTCGGGGAGCACCGCGCCCGGCATGGCGTAGGTCTTGCCGTCCTTCTCGTACCCGGCGAACGTGCCCGCGCTGATGGACTTCTTCGCGTCGGCGCTGATGGAGTCGGAGATGTCCATGAGCTGCCCGGCAGCGATCATCGCGTCCATCTTGCCGCCGCCGCGCTGCAGGAACACGTCGGGGGCGTCGCCGGAGTTGAGGGCGGTCTGGAGCTTGCCGTCCAGGTCCTCGTTCTGGATCGCCTGGGTCTTGATGGTGACGTTCGGGTACTTCTCCTCGAACGCCTTGACCGTCGAGGCCCAGTAGGCCTTGCCCGGTCCGGTGGTCGAGTTGTGCCAGAAGGTCATCGTGACCTTCCCGCCGTCCTCGGAGGCATCGCTGCCCGCCGAGCACCCACTGGCCACCAGTGCTGTGGCCCCGATCAGCGCGATGGCTGCCGCGGCACGGATCTTCCTCGTCATCGTGGAACTCCTGAAGTGTCGTCGTTGACATGCGCGACATCGACTGCCGCTGCGGAGAGCATGCCTGCTGCTCCAGGCCCATGTCAATCGATATCGATAACGTTTTCTTACCCGATGTCATGGTGCCGCAGCGGTACGGTGTGCACATGGACTCGGCACTCGGCGCGCGTCCCGGTGCCGGCCGGGTGACGATCGGCGACGTGGCGCGGGTGGCCGGGGTCTCGATCCCGACGGTGTCCAAGGTGATCAACCAGCGCGACGGGGTCGCACCCGCCACGATGCTCCGCGTGCAGCAGGTGGTCGACGACCTGGGGTACGAGACCTCACTGGTCGCCCGGAGCCTGCGGAGTTCGCGGACCGGGGTCGTCGGCATCCTGGTGCCCGAGTTCGAGCCGTTCTCGACCGAGCTGCTCCGCGGCATCTCGCGGGCGGCCACCGGCACCGGCTACGAGCTCCTCGCCTACGCCGGCCTGATGACCGGCGCCGACCGACCCGGGTGGGAGCGCCGGTCGCTGTCCCGCCTGTCCGGCACCCTGATCGACGGCGCGATCGTCGTCACCCCGACCACGGCACTGTCGAGCTCGTCGATCCCCGTCGTGGCGATCGACCCGCACACCGGGCCGGAGGGGCACGCCACCGTCGACGCCGACAACGAGGCCGGCGCGGTGCAGGCCGTCGAACACCTGCTGTCACTCGGACACACCCGCATCGCGCACCTGCAGGGACGCGCCGACCTGGCCTCCGCCCAGCTGCGCGCGGCCGGGTACCGCTCGGCCCTGACCGCCGCGGGCATCACGGTCGACGAGTGCCTGCTGCGTGACGGCGGCTACCAGGAGGACCAGTCCGCGGCCGTCGCCCGCGAGCTCCTGACCCTCGCCGACCGCCCCACCGCGGTGTTCGCCGCGAACGACTCGTCGGCGATCGGTGTGCTCCGCGCCGCGGCCGAGGTCGGGCTCCGCGTCCCCCAGGACCTGTCCGTCGTGGGCTTCGACGACGTGCCGCAAGCGTCCACCACGACCCCGCCGCTCACCACGGTGTCGCAGCCGCTCGCCGAACTCGGGTCGCACGCCGTGCAGATGCTCCTGACGATGCTCCGTGGCGAACCGACCACGGACCACGTCCGGCTCCCCACGACCCTGCGGGTGCGGGCGAGCACGGGCCCCGCTCCGAGGCCGGCGCCCGGCCGCTGAGCACCCGCCGCCGTCAGCGGCGCAGGGTCTGCTTCGGGTACTCGCCGAACCGGGCCGCGTAGGCCGCCGAGAACCGGCCGAGGTGGGCGAACCCCCAGCGGCGGGCAACGTCGCCGACGACCCCGGCCTGCGGGTCGAGCTCGAGCAGTTCGCCGCGCACGCGGTCGAGCCGGACCTCGCGCAGGTACGTCAGCGGTGACACGTCGAAGACCCGGCGGAAGGACTCCTGCACCGACCGCACGCTCAGGCCGGCGACCTCGGACAGCTCCTGGACCGTGACGGACTCGGCGGCGTGCGCGTGGATGTACTCCACGGCGGCCCGCAGCCGGGCGTTCCGCGGCAGGCCGAGCACCGCGGGCAGGTCGTCCGCCTGCGGCGGGAAGGTGTCCAGGAACGCGGTGGCCGCCGACCGCTTGGCCTCGTGCCACGCGTCGGAGTCGGGCCCCTCGGCGCGCAGTGCCCGGGACAGCGCCACGAGTGCCCCCTGCCAGCGCTCCGCCGTGTCGGGTTCCGGCGCGCGGGTGGGGTCGAACCGCAGTGGTGTGGCGTCGACCTCCAGGTGTTCGAACGCGACGCGGTGCACGTACTCCCGCCCGAAGTGCACCAGCCGCTGGTCGTGGTCCTCGGCCGTGAACACGAAGTCGTCCTCGGGCGGCAGGAGCACGGGGACGTCCCGGCGCAACTCCATCCGGACGCGCCCGGAGTCCAGGTGCGCGGTCCCGCTGGTGATCCACGTCACCACGTAGTCGGCACCGACGGGCACCGAGCCGCGCACGGCACCGCGGAGCTGCGAGCGCCGGATGCTCACGTCGGAGTCCCCGACGGCTGTGTACCGGTACGAGAAGTCGTCGTCGATGCGCCGGACGGACCACCGATCCGCGCCGTGGACGGCGGCGAGGTCGCGCTCGGCCGAGTCGGGATCCCCGCCCGAGACCTCGAAACGCACCGGTTCACCGGCGCGTTCGGCGCCCTGTGGGGTCGGGACGGGGTCAGCCACAGCGCCTCGCTCCCGATGCCGTCACCCGCACCGTTCCACGCTCCGCGTTATGTGGATACGCTGGGGCGGTGACTGCGGCGTATCGTGACCCGGACGAGACCCGTTCAGAGGGGGCGTTGTCGTGAGCGATGTCGACCTGGACGCGGCGCTGACCCGGCTCGAGGCCGCGGTCTCCGAACTGCGCGGCCGACTGCGCGACGAACTCGGCGTCTCCGGCGGAGACCTGACGCTGCTGCAGTTCGTCTCGCGTGCCGAGGAAGCGGGTCGGACGGTGCGCGTGAAGGACCTGTCGAAGCACCTGGGGCTCACCGGCCCGGCGGTCACCGGCATGGTGGACCGCCTCGAGCACAGCGGACACCTCAGTCGTGTCCCGAACCCCGACGACGGCCGCAGCCGGTACATCGAGCTGACCGATGCTGCCCGCCGCGACTACGCGCGCGCGATGGACGGCACGAACAAGCACCTGCACGACCTGATGGCCTCCTTCTCGGAACGGGAGCGGGCCAGGTTCGTGCGGATCATCGACCGCATCGTCGCAGCCGTCGATCTCGGCGCACCGAGCCCCTGACGGCAGGGTACGGGCGGTCAGGTCGACGTCCGGACGAATGTCCAGCATGCGCAGCTAGGTAAGTTCCCTACCTATCTCCGCACGCCGGACACCCGTCACCCCTTGACGGCTCCGGAGGTCAGACCGGACACGATCGAGCGGCGGAACACGAGCACCAGGATGACGATCGGCACCGTCGCAGCGACGCTCGCGGCGAAGATCTGCGCGAACGGCACCGTGAACTGCGTCCCGAAGAGCGCGATGCCGACCGGGATCGTCCGGAACGAGTTCTCGCTGTTGAACGTCAGGGCCATCAGGAACTCGCTCCACGAGGCCGTGAAGGTGAAGACGCCGACCGTGAACAGGCCCGGCTTCGCCATCGGCAGGATCACCGACAGCACGGTCCGCCAGGCCCCGGCGCCGTCGATCTCGGACGCCTCCTCGATCGTCGACGGGATCCCCTGCAGGTAGTTCCGCATGATCCAGATGGCGAACGGCAGGTTGAACGCCACGTACGGCACGATCAGGCCCGGGTACGAGTTGAGCAGCCCGAGGTTGCGCTCGAGCAGGTACAGCGGTGTCAGCACCGCGATCGCCGGGAACACCGACAGCATGAGCAGCGAGGTCATGATCGCCGTGCGCCCCCGGATGAACCGGCCGGCCAGGGCGTACCCGGCGAGGAACGCCAGCGCGAGCACGATCACCGTGGTCGACACCGACACGATGACGCTGTTCACCATGTACTGGCCGAGCGCGTTGTCGCGGAAGGCCACCACGAAGTTGTCGAAGGTGAACGACTGCGGCCAGACGGTGGGCGGCGACTGCCCGATCTCGGACGCCGGCTTGAGCGACGTCGTGACGAGCCAGTAGAGCGGCAGCGCGGTGAGCACCGCGATGACGACACCGCTGACGTTGACGGTGTTGACCCACTTGCGCCAACCCTTGCGCACACGTTGACGGGGCATCAGTCGTCCCCTCCCTTCGCCTGGTTCCGGAACGCCCGGAGGAACAGCAGACACCCGGCCGCGACGATGACCGCGGTGGAGGTCGCGATCGCCGCGCCCGGTCCGATGTTGATGTCCTGGAAGAGCACCTTGTACCCCATGATCGCGAGCGACTGGGTGGCGGTGCCCGGTCCGCCGTTCGTCAGCACGAACGGCAGGTCGAAGACGCCGAACGCCTGCAGGATGCGGAACAGCACCGCGATCGTCAGGGTCGGGGTGAGCTGTGGCAGCACCACGCGCCAGAACGTCTGCCAGGTGCTCGCGCCGTCGAGCTCGGCGGCCTCGTAGTGGTCCTCGGAGATCTGCACGAGCCCGGCGAGCAGGATGATCGCGACGAACGGCGTCGTCTTCCAGATGTCCGCGACCATCAGCCCCGTGATCGCGGGCACCGGTTCGCCGAGGATCACCGGAGCGTCCCCGAACAACCCGAAGAACCACGTCGCGACGCCGTAGGTGCTGTCGTAGATGTACTTCCACAGCTGCGCGTTGACGATGGTCACGAGCGACCACGGGATGAGCATGAGCGCGAGCATCCAGCCGCGGGTGGCCCCGAGCCGCTCGAGCACCAGTGCGACGAGCATGCCGAGCACCAGCTCGACCGACACCGTCACCACCGTGTAGAGCACCGTGAAGCCCAGCGCCCGGTACCAGTCGGCGCTCTGCAGCAGGGCCGCGTAGTTGTCGAACCCGAACGACTGGATCGTGAAGCCCTCGTAGCCGACCTCGACGTCCGCGAAGCTCAGGACGACCGAGTACACGACCGGGAAGATCGTCACCGCCGCGACCACCAGGAGCGCCGGTGCCGCGAAGCCCCACGCGCCCCGCGAGCGGATGCGGTCGAGACGTGACCGCCCCGTCGGCCGGGGCGGCGGATCGACGCGACCCGTGCCTCCAGGCCGTGCCGGTCGTGTCGCCGTGCCGGCGCTCACAGCGCTGCTCCCTGCAGTGCGAGCGAGATGGCGGAGGCCATCGCGCTGGTGCCGCCGTCGACGGACGCCTGTCCGCCGAGGATGCTGTTGCCGTTCTGGTAGACGCCCTGCGAGACCTTCGGGTAGTAGGCGGTCGAGGTCGGGCGGGGCACGAGCGTGATGCCGGCCGCCGTGTCGTAGGTCGGGCGCTCCTGCCGCTTCGCGTCCTCGCTCACGAGCGAGGCGCTTCGGGCCGGCAGGACCCCGCCCTCGCGGGTCAGGAACTGCTGCGCGGTCTCGCTCGACATCCAGCGCGCGAAGGTCAGTGCCGCCGCGGGCTCCTGGGTGTGCGGGTTGATGTAGTTCCCCCACCCGCCGATCGTCGAGTGGTGCTCGTCCATGCCGTCGAACGTCGGCCGGGCGGCGAGCCCCACCTTGCCGGCGACCTTGCTGTCCGGGCCGTTCGCGATCCCCCACGCGTACGACCAGTTGCGGAGGAACGCCGCGCGGCCGCCGGAGAAGGCGTCGTTGGTGTCCTGCTCCTGGTACGTCAGCGTGGCCCGCGGGGACGCACCCTCCGTGACCAGGGAGCGCATGAACTCGAACGCGCGCTTCGTCTCGGAACTCGTCGTCGCAGGCTTCGTCAGGTCGTCGTTGAGCAGTGACCCGCCCGCGTCGGCGACGAACTCGGTGACGTTGCAGGTCAGTCCCTCGTACACGTCGCCCTGGAACGCGAACCCGTACGAGACGTCTCCGGTGTCGACGAGCTTCGCGGCGGTCTCGCGCACTTCCTCCCACGACCCCGGCACCTGCAGGGAGTGCTTCGCGAGCAGGTCCTTCCGGTACAGGAAGAACGACTCGTCGATGTAGAGCGGGAACATGTAGTAGGTCCCGTCGACGCTCGCCGCCAGCCGCAGCCCCTCGGGGAACTGGTCGAAGAAGTCCTCGCCGACGAGCTGGTTCACGGGCGTCGCGAGCTTGTTCTTCGCGAACTGCCCGGGCCAGGCGACGTCACCGAGGTAGACGTCCGGCGTGCTGCTGCCCGCCGCGATCTGGGTCGTGAGACTCGTGCGGTTCGTGTCGGTGTCGCTCGGGGCGCTGACGATCCGGACGCGGATGTTCGGGTGCTCCTTCTGGAACTCCGCGATGAGCCGGCGGCGCAGGTCACCGCCGTCCTTCGAGGCGACCTGGCCGGCCCACCAGCTGATCGTCGCCTCGCCCTCGGGCGGTTCGGTGGGCCAGTCCTCGACGCGCGTGCGCTCGGGTCGGGTGGAGCAGCCGGCGAGCAGCAGCACCCCCGCTCCCCCGAGCATGAACGTCCTCCGGTCGATTGCCATCCGTCCTCCTCGACGTGTGGTGCTGCGAACCTGTACGTCCACACAACCAGGCGGAGCCTGGTCTGTCCGCCAGGCGGCGGCGCGGTCGCCGTCACTGTCGCTGTCGCTGTCGCGAAAGCGACACCCTGCCGCGGAACGTCCGCAGGGATCTGTCGCTTTCGCGGGTGGGGGCGTGGGCCCGCGGGGCGGCGGCCTGGAGGCGCGTGGCGGGGCCGACCCGCGCCTCCAGGCTGCCAGGTGGTCGCGAAAGCGACAGAACCCGCACGGCCGAACCCGTCAGTCCCCGCGAAAGCGACAGTGTGCCGCGAACCGTTGGCGGAGATCTGTCGCTTTCGCAGATGGGGCCGACCCGCGCCTCCAGTCCGGCAGGGGGTCAGGCGGAGGCGGGGGCCGTCGAGTCGGCCAGGTGCAGGGCGCACGGGATGAGCGTGTGGGTGCGCTCGGTGCTGCCGCCCTCGAGGCGGTCGACCAGCGACTCGACCGCCAGGCGGCCGAGCTCCGGACCGGGGGCGTTCAGCGTCGTGAGCACCGGTTCGGTCGCGGCGCCGGCGCCGTCGGAGGACACGATCGCGATGACCGAGACGTCCTCGGGCACCCTCCGACCGCCGGCCCGCAACCCGCTGACCAGCCCGAAGTTCGAGTCGTCCTTCATGATGATCGCGGCCGTGACGTCGGGGTCGTGCGCCAGCAGGTCCGCCGCCGCACGACGACCGCCCTCGGCCGAGGCACCGGCGGCGACCACGGTGCCGGTCAGTCCGCGGCGCTCGATGCCGGCGTGGAACGCCGCCTCGGAGCGGACCTTCGGCCCGTAGTCGGCCATGGTGGTGCCGTCGAGGTCCTCGACCACGAGGCCGATCCGACGGTGCCCGAGTCCGGTGAGGTGGTCAAGGGCGTCCTCGACGGTGCGCTCGAAGTCGATGTCGACGTAGGAGATGCCCGAGGGGTCGGCGGTGCGGCCGATCGCGACGAACGGGACCTCGAGCTCGGTCAGACGGGCGATCCGGGGGTCGTGCATCGTGACCTCCATCACCACGACCCCGTCGGCGAGACCGCCCGAGATGAGCTCCTGCACGTCGTCCGCCGTCGTCACCGCCGGCCAGAGCACCAGGTGGTACCCGAGCTCCGAGGCGCGGCTCGCGGCACTCGTGAAGAACTGCAGCGCGGTCTGGCCGAGCCGGTGCTCGAGCACCGGGAACACGAGCGCGAGGATCCGGGTGCGGCGCGACGCCAGCGCCCGGGCGACCACGTTGTTCCGGTAGCCGAGCTCGCGCATCGCCGCCGTGACCCGGGCACGGGTGTCGGCGGACACGCGCTTGTTGCCGTTCACGACGAAGGACACCGTCGCGATCGAGACGCCCGCCCGGTCGGCGACCTGCTGCATCGTCGCCATGCCGCTCCCTCACCCTGTCCCGCTCACTGTAGCGGGGGCGGTGTCCGAAAAAGTTCGTCTAAGCGCTTTACCATCTAACCGCTTCGATGCTAACTTCGACCCCACTCGGGACGCGACGGAGCGGTTCTGGTCCGGTCGTCCCCGATCCACGAGCGACACGTTCGACTCGTGTCCGGCAACCATCCAGAGAAGAGCGAAGCAATGAAGCCTCGACACCGCAGGATCGCCCCGGTCCTCAGCGCGGTCGCCATGCTGGCGACCGTCCCCCTCGTCCTCGCCGGCTGTTCCGGCGGCTCGTCCGCGAGCTCCGGCGGCAAGGTGGACTCCATCACCGTGCTCGACTACTACAACCAGGGCAACGACAAGAAGGTCATCGGCGAGTACCTCGACAAGTGCGGGGCCGAGAACGACGTCACCATCAAGCGCAGCCTGGTGCCCGGCTCGTCGCTCATCCAGAAGGTCCTGCAGCAGGCGTCGTCGAAGACCCTGCCGGACGTCCTGATGCTCGACAACCCGGATCTGCAGCAGATCGCCGAGACCGGTGCGCTGTCGCCGCTGTCCGACTACGACATCTCGACCGACGGCTACGCCAAGGGCGTGCTGCAGGCCGGCACCTACGAGGACAAGGTCTACGGCCTCGCCCCCACCGTGAACACCATCGCGCTCTTCTACAACAAGAAGGTGCTGTCCGAGGCCGGTGTCACCCCGCCGAAGACGTGGGACGAGCTGCAGTCCGCCGCGGCGAAGCTGACCAAGGGCGACCAGTACGGGTTCGCCGTCGACGCCAACGCCACGTACGAGGGCACCTGGCAGTTCCTGCCGTTCATGTGGTCGAACGGCGGCGACGAGAAGGACATCGCGACCCCGGAGACCGAGGAAGCACTGTCGCTCTGGAAGGGCCTGGTCGACGACGGCTCGATGTCGAAGAGCGTCGTGAACTGGACCCAGGCCGACGTGAACGACCAGTTCATGGCCGGCAAGGCCGCGATGATGATCAACGGCCCGTGGCAGATCCCCGGGCTGAAGGAGTCGAAGGTCGACTACGGGATCGCCCAGATCCCCGTGCAGTCCGCCAGCGACAAGGCCGTGGCCCCGCTCGGTGGCGAGGTCTGGACCGTCCCGAACACCGGTGACAAGGCGAAGCAGGCCGTCGCGGCGAAGATCGTCGACTGCATGAACAGCGACGCGAACCAGCTCGCGATGGCGAAGCTGCGCTACACGATCCCCTCGAAGACCGACGTCGCCCAGCAGTTCGGCAAGGACGTCCCCGAGGAGCAGGTGTTCGTCGACCTCGTCGCCGACGCCCGCGCCCGCACCGGCGAGCTCGGTGCCGACTGGCCCAAGGCCGCGACGAAGATCTACACGGCCGTGCAGTCGGCGCTGACCGGGCAGGACTCCCCGGCCGACGCCCTGCAGAACGCGCAGTCGAGCAACTGAGCATGACGAGCACCGCGACCCCCGTCGCCCCACGGCGGGCCGCCGGGAACGGAGCACCCGCTCCGTCCCGGCGGCCCCGCCCGGGCCGCTCGCTGCGCTTCGAACGGATCGCGCAGCTGCTGTTCCTGCTGCCGGCCGTCCTGTTCCTGCTGCTGTTCTTCGGCTACCCGGTGGTCAAGAACATCGTCATGAGCTTCCAGGCGTACACGACGTCGACGTTCTACACGGGCGAGGCGCCGTGGGTCGGCCTGGCGAACTACGCCTCGGTCGTGTCATCCCAGCTGTTCGGCACGGCGATGCTCAACACCGCGCTGTTCACGATCGGGTCGATCGTCGGCCAGTTCGTCCTCGGCCTGCTGCTCGCCCTGTTCTTCCGCCGGAACTTCCCGCTGTCCGGTCTCCTGCGCTCGCTGCTCCTGCTGCCCTGGCTGCTGCCGCTCATCGTCTCGAGCGCGGTCTGGAAGTGGATGCTCGACCAGGACTCGGGCGTCGTCAACCAGTTCCTCGGCACCTTCGGCGTCCCGTCGGTCCCGTGGCTGACGAGTCCCGCCGTGGCGCTCATCACCGTCATCGCGGTGAACATCTGGATCGGGATCCCGTTCAACACCACGATCCTGTACGGCGGTCTGCAGGACATCCCCACCGAGCTGTACGAGGCAGCGGCGCTCGACGGCGCGACCGGGTGGAAGGCCTTCTGGGCGATCACCTGGCCGATGCTGCGACCCGTCGTGAGCGTCACGCTCGTGCTCGGCGTCGTCTACACGATCAAGGTGCTCGACATCATCCTCGGGTTGACGAACGGCGGGCCGGCGAACGCCACCCAGACCATCGCGACCCAGTCCTACGACCTGTCGTTCAAGCAGTTCGACTTCGGGCAGGGCGCCGCGCTGAGCAACATCCTCATCGTGATCTCCGCCCTGTTCGCGATCGTCTACCTCCGCCTCAACAGGAAGGCCGTCGATGACTGACGCAGCGTCCACCACCGACGCCCTCCGGACCCGCGCGGTGGTCACCCGCGGTGCCCGGCGGCCCGTCCGTCCCACGAGCGCGAAGCAGTGGGTGCTGTCCGGCGTCGGGATCCTGATCCTCGCCGTGATGCTGTTCCCCGTCTACTGGATGATCAACATCTCGCTGCAGCCGGCCGGCTCCGCGATCGAGGCCGCCTGGTTCCCGATCAACGCCCAGCTCGGCGGCTACGCGCAGGCCATCGCCGACCAGGGCGGCGCCCTGGTCACGAGCCTGGTGATCGCCCTGGGCAGCGTCGTCGTCAGCCTGCTCATCGCGACGCCGGCGTCCTACGCGCTCGCCCAGTTCAAGGTCAAGGGCATCAACGCGGTGCTGTTCGGCATCCTCATCTCGCAGATGATCCCGGGCATCGTCGTCGCGAACGCCCTGTACGCCGCGTACAACGACCTCGGGCTGCTCAACACCGTGCCGGGGCTGATCCTGGCCGACAGCACCGCGGGCGTGCCCTTCGCGATCCTGATCATGCGGGCGTTCATGCAGAACATCCCGCCGTCGATCATCGAGGCCGCCAAGGTCGACGGTGCCGGCAACTTCCGGGCCTTCCGCTCGGTCGTCGTGCCGATCAGTGCCAACGCCCTGATCACCGCCGGGCTGTTCACGTTCCTGTTCACCTGGAGCGACTTCCTGTTCGCCCTGACCCTCACCACCACCGAGGACGTCCGGCCGATCACCCTCGGCATCTACAACTACATCGGCACCTTCACCGCCGACTGGTCGACCGTCATGGCCGCCGCGGTGATGGCCTCGATCCCCGCCATCGTGCTGCTGCTCGTGGCGCAGAAGTTCATCGCCGCCGGGGCCACCGGCGGCGCAGTCAAGTGACCGGGTCTCACCACCCCCGAAAGGCACACACCATGACCACCACCCCGCTCCGCATCACCGTCTGGGGCGAGAACGTCCACGAACAGGTCGAGCAGCACGTCGCCGAGCGGTACCCGGACGGCATGCACGGCGCGATCGCGGACGGCATCCGCGAGCACCTGCCCGAGGCCGTCGTCCGGACCGCCACCATGCAGGAGCCCGAGCACGGCCTCACCGACGAGGTCCTCGCGAACACCGACGTCCTCACCTGGTGGGGGCACGCCGCACACCAGGACGTCGACGACGCCGTGGTCGACCGGGTGCACAAGCACGTGCTCTCCGGCATGGGGCTGCTCGTCCTGCACTCCGGCCACTGGTCGAAGATCTTCGGCAAGCTGATGGGCACCACCTGCACCCTCCGCTGGCGCAGCGAGCACGACCAGGAGCTCGTCTGGACCGTCAACCCGCAGCACCCGATCACCCGCGGGGTGCCGAACCCGATCGTCATCCCCGAGCAGGAGATGTACGGCGAGTACTTCGACGTCCCGACGCCCGACGAGCTCGTGTTCATCTCGGGCTTCACGGGCGGCGAGGTGTTCCGGAGCGGCATGACCTACCGCCGCGGCCTCGGGAAGATCTTCTACTTCTCCCCCGGTGACCAGGACTTCCCCGTCTACCACCACCCGGACGTCCGCCGCGTGATCGCGAACGGTGCCGAGTGGGCGCGGCCCGAGCGGGAGCGGGAGATCCCGACGCTCCGCCGCTACGACCTGGGCGAGTACTTCGACGGGCAGCACTACCGCGGCCCGTTCGACGACGCGGAGCCCGACGACGCCGAGCCCGAGACCGCCGAGCCCGTGGCCGAGCGCGACGGGGCACAGGCGTGAGCCCCCTCCGCGTCCTGCAGGTCGGCGCCGGCGGGATGGGGCGGGCCTGGCTCGCCACCGTCGCCGCCGACCCCGAGGTCCAGCTGGTCGGCATCGTCGACCTCGACCTCGACGCCGCCCGCGCCGGGGCCGAGCACGCCGGCGACCCGTCGATCCCGGTCGGCACGGACCTGACCGCGCTGGCCGCCGAGACCGGTGCCGAGGCCGTCCTCGACATCACCGTGCCGGTCGCGCACCACCCGGTCACCCTGCAGGCGCTCCGTGCCGGGCTCCCCGTGCTCGGCGAGAAGCCGGCAGCGCAGACCGTCGCCGAAGCGCTGTCGCTCGCCGCCGCCGCCGAGGCCACGGGCAAGCTGTTCATGGTGTCGCAGTCCCGCCGGTACAACGACCAGCTCGTCGCGTTCCGGCAGCACGTCCGCGACCTCGGTGCCGTGGGCGGGCTGAGCACCCGGTTCGCGAAGGCGCCGCACTTCGGTGGGTTCCGCGAGGAGATGGACGACGTCCTGCTGCTCGACATGGCCATCCACGCCTTCGACTCCGCCCGGTACGTGCTCGAACGCGACCCGGTGTCGGTGTACTGCGAGTCGTGGAACCCGTCGTGGTCCTGGTACCGGGGCGACGCGGCCGCCGCAGCCGTCTTCACGTTCGAGGACGACGTCCGCTACGTCTACGACGGCTCGTGGTGCGCGCCGGGTGCCGAGACCTCGTGGAACGGCGACTGGCGTGCCTCCGGAGCGGCCGGCACGGCGCTCTGGGACGGCGACCACGACCCGTCGAGCGACCTCGACGGCACCCCCGGTTCCCCTGCCGCTGCGCCGTCGGTCGGGCACGAGATCGCCGGGTCGCTGGCGTCCTTCGTCCGGGCGGTCCGCTCCGGCGAGGTGCCGGACGGCGAGGTGCACGGCAACGTGATGAGCCTCACGATGGTCGACGCAGCCATCACCTCGGCCCGCAGCGGCCGCCGGGTCGTCATCGACGAGGTGCTCGAACAGGCGCACCGGGACGCCCTGGCCGCCGAGCAGGACGACGCGATCCGCGACCGCCTGGCCGGGTGGGAGTCGGTCCGCGGCGCCCTGCGCGAGCGGCTGCCCGCTTCGTGAGCAGGAACGGTCGGGTCGCGCACCGCGACCCGACCGTTCCTGCTCACCATGTGCGGTACGACGCACCCCGAGCAGGCCTGGAGGCCCGTGGCGACGCCGCCACGGGCCTCCAGGCCTGCGTTCTGCGGCGATCCGGGCCCCACGCGCGCCCGGTGGGGACGCCGCCGGTTACGGTGTCCGGGTGCACGGACAACGGTCGTCGGAAAGTGACACGGCGGCAGAGCCGGTCGTGCTCGTCGCGGCCGACCCGCGCCGGAGGACCGGCCGGACGCCCTGGCGGCTCGTCCTGGTCGGCGTCGTGCTCGCCGCGGTCGTCGGCGGCGCCGCGGTCGCGACCGCCGGCACCCTGGTGGCGCAACGCATCGCGGAGTCGTTCGCCGTCCGTGACGCGACCAGCGACACCGCGGCGCTCGCACGGGTCGTGGTCGAACCCGCACTGCTCGACGCGGTCGCCGACCCGTCCCGCTCCGCCGTCGACCGGGCTGCCGCACGGACGCGCCTGGACGACGCGGTGGCCGGTGAGCTGCGCGCCGGGTCGGCGGTCCGGATGAAGCTCTGGGCGGCCGACGGCACGGTGCTCTGGTCGGACGAACGTCGACTGGTCGGCGAGCGCTTCCCGCTGTCCGACGAGGACCTGGAGGCGCTGGAGTCGGACCGCTCCGACGCCGAGGTGTCCGACCTGACCGAGCCGGAGAACCGCTACGAGCGCGGGCACGGGCCGCTGCTCGAGGCGTACCAGGCCGTGCACACGCCGTCCGGCGAGGCGCTGCTGTTCGAGGCGTACCAGCCGTACGACCAGGTGCTCGCGCGCGCCGCGGACCTGCGACGGTCGTTCGCCGTCCTGGCGTTCGGCACGGTGGCCGTGGTGCTCGCGCTCCTGGTGCCGCTGCTGCTCGGGTTGCTGCTGCGGATCCGTTCCGGGCAGCGCCTGCGGGAGCGGCTGCTCGGTCGCGCGCTCGACGCCGAGGCCGCGGAACGCCGACGGATGGCCGCCGAACTGCACGACGGACCGGTGCAGGACGTCGCCGGACTCGCACTGTCCCTCGGTGCCGATCCCGCCACGCGCGACGCCGCCACCGTGCTCCGGGGTGCGGTGTCGTCGCTGCGGACCTCGATGGCGACGATCCGGCCGGCGGCTCCGACGCCCGAGGGACTCGGTGCCGCCCTCGACGACGCCTGTGCCCGCGCGCGTGCAGCGGGGCTCGCGACCACCGTGCGGGTGCCGGACGCCGTCGACGCGTCCCCCGCCGCGCTGCTCGCGGTCGTGCGCTTCGTCCGTGAGGCCGTCTGGAACGTCGTCAAGCACGCCGAAGCGACCCGGGTGGACGTCACGGTCACGCAGGCCGGCGGCTCGGTCCGGGTGGTCGTGCACGACGACGGGGCGGGCTTCGACCCCGCCGTGGTCGTCGAGGGCGGCCGCACCGGACACCTCGGCACGACCCTGCTGCGCGAGGTCGCCGAGGACACCGGCGGGTCCCTGCTGCTCCGGACCGCTCCGGGTGCCGGCACCACCTGGGACCTCGGGGTCCCCGTCGACGCGGAGGCCCTGCGGTGAGGGTCCTGCTGGTCGACGACCACGCGCTGGTCCGGAGCGGGCTGCGCGCGGTGCTCGCGACGACCGACGACTGCGAGGTCGTCGGCGAGGCGGCCACCGGCGAAGCGGCGGTGGCGCTCGTGCCGACGCTGCGGCCCGACGTCGTCGTGATGGACCTGTCGATGCCCGGTGCCGGCGGTGTGGAGGCGACCAGGCAGGTGCGGGCGCTCCTGCCGTCGGTCCGGGTCCTCGTCGTCACGACGTTCTCGGACGACCACCGGGTGCGCGCCGCGTTGGCAGCCGGCGCCACGGGCTACCTGCTCAAGGACGCCGCGCCCGACGACGTGGTCGCGGCGGTCCGTGCCGCAGCGCGCGACGAGACGCCGATCGACCCCCGGGTGGCCCGGGCGCTCCTGCCCGGAGCAGCCGCCGGCGCCGCCGCGGACCGGGGCCCGGAGCTCCCGCCCCGGGAACGGGACGTGCTCGTCCGCATCGCCCGCGGCATGTCGAACCGGCAGATCGGCACGGAACTCGGCATCGCGGAGCGGACCGTGAAGGTGCACGTCGGGTCGCTGTTCCGGCGGATCGGCGTCGCGGACCGCACGAGCGCGGCGCTGTGGGCGCGCGACCACGGCTGGTGACCGTGCCCTGCTGCACGCTGCTGACCGGGTACTAGTACCAAGGTCCGATGGTGCGGAGTCGGGCTGGCGGCGACGATCGTCGTACCGGCCAGACAGGCCCACCAGGAGGCACCCATGCACACCCAGCGCTCACGCAGGATCAGCAGCGGCATCGTCGCCGCGATCGCCCTCGGCACCGTCGCCGCCGCTGCCCTCGTCGGGGTCTCCCCCGCGAACGCGTCCGGCAAGACCTCGACCGGCGGTGACTACGCCGTCACCGTGAACGGGGTCACGACGAACCCCGCCCAGGGCAAGGAGCTGAAGATCCGGGACGTCGCGGTCGCCGGCACGATCGCGGTCCGGGGCAAGCACAACGGCTTCGACATCCGGATCGCCGACCTCGGCGTGTACGACTACACGCTGACCGGCGCCGCGGACACGCAGCGCATGGTGACGAAGCCGACCGTGGTGTTCGCGTCGAAGGTCCCGTCGCTCACCGCCGCGCAGCTCGCCAGCACGAAGCTCTCGTCGCTCGAGGTCAAGGACGACACCCTCGTCGCGATCTTCTCGACCGGGCTCGGCAAGTACAAGATCCAGGCGAAGGACGGCGCCCAGGGCGGTATCTTCCAAATGGAGACGGAGTTCTCCGGGCCAGTGACGTTCACCCACACGCTCGGGGCGGGGCTGTTCTACTTCACGAACCCGTACACGGGCAAGATCAACTTCGGCGACGGGACGGCCGCGGTGTCGTCGGGCAGCGGCGCCCACCAGATGCTCCTCGGCAAGGACAGCCCGCAGGTCGCCACGAAGACCTCGCAGACCACGACGACGACCACGTGGACGGTCCAGCCCGGCGGGCGTCTGGGCGGGGTGCTCGGCGAGGACGCCGTCGAACTGTCGCAGGGTGCGACGAACTGCACCAGCGACTGCCAGGCGCAGAACCAGATCCGCGGGTCGCTCCCGGTCCCGCCGGACCCCGTGGACCCGACGCCGCTGAGCGTCACGCGGATCGCGTGAGCGCCTGACGGACGGGAGGCCCGTGGCGACGCCGCCACGGGCCTCCTGTCCGTCCGCCCTCGCTTCGTGAGCAGGAATGGTCGGGTCCGCACGTCGGACCCGACCATTCCTGCTCACCATCCGTGCACGCGGTCAGCGCGGGATGACGGAGAACAGGAACTTCTTGCGGACCATGTACCAGGCCAGCAGGATCAGCGCCGTGTGCACCACGAACCCGATCCAGAAGTCCCCCCACGGCACACCGGGGATCGACGCGATCGCCAGGGCGAAGAACACCTGCCAGACGAACACGTACAGGCTCGCCTGCCCGAGCGGGATCCAGAGCCAGCCGATGGCGGCGGCGATGGGCTTCCAGAACACGGTGAGGATCGCGTAGGACACGATCGCGAAGAACGCGATGTCCACCAGGCGGCCCCACTGCAGGTCCACCCGCTGGTACGCCGTGTTGTACAGGGACTCGTACATCGTCGACGGGAACGGCACCGGGGTGAACCCGAAGTGGTCGCCGGCCCAAACGTAGACCAGGAACGCCGCGTACCCACCGACGGCGATGCCGACCAGGACCTTGCCGAGACGCCCGGTGAGCGCGCCGACGATCTGCCGCCGGTAGTACCCGAGCACGAGCCCGTGGGTGAACACCACCTGCCAGGTGAACAGGGGGAACACCGCCTCGAACTGCGAGTTCAGCGGACGGAATTCGGGGTTGAGCGCCTGGAACACGTACAGCGCCCAACTGGCGGCGAGGAGCGCCCACCAGAACCCGCGGCGGATCACCCAGATCAACGCCGGGATGAACAGGCTCAGCACCACGAACAGGCCCATGATGTTGAACGGCCACGGCCCCATCTCGAGCAGCAGGAACTGCCGGATTGCGTACCAGGGCGGCGGGTAGGCGAGCAGCTGCATCGCGTTCGGGTACAGGTCGTAGACCCGGCCCTCGGCATCGACGCCGCCGGTGCCCGTGCCGCGGTCGGTGAACGTGGTGATGGCGTCGGTGTTCAGGAACGGGACGAAGCTCAGCGCGAAGACCACCAGGATCACCACGAGCGTGACGACGTACTGCTTGCGGGCGCGCTTCCACGCCCCGATCGCGGCCGCCCACTCGCCGAACTTCTTCACGGCGAACGGGTACGTCATGCCGAGGACCATGCCGGACAGGAACACGAACATCTCGGCGCCGGTGATCGCCCCGACGGCGTGCAGCGTGAGGTACGAGTACGGCCCGCCGATCTCGATGTGGGTGATCACCACGGCGAGGATGATGAACCCGCGGAACAGGTCGAGGCGCAGGTCACGGCCGGGCTTGCCGTCGTCCGGGTAGCGCCAGCTCGGCAGCAGCCGACCGAACACCCCGCTCAGCAGGAACAGGATCGCCAGGCCGGCGGCCATCCAGACGATCCACGCCATCTGGTCGCCGCCGGTCTCGTACTCCTGGGAGATCGCGGCGTTGCCCTGCTGCACGCTCACACGATCGGTGACCGGGCCGAAGGCGAAGTCACCGGACCGCTCGAGATCGGCGCGGAAGGCCTCCGCGACGTCCGGGTCCGCGGTGAGCCGCCAGTCGGCCACGCGGTTGCCGGCCTCGGGCTCGCGTCGTTCCGCCTCGAGCACGGTCATGCCCCGGATCAGCGGACGCTCCTGCACGGCGGCGAGCACCTGCCGCCACCAGCTCCGCTTGACCTGGAGTTCGGCGTCACCCTGCAGCTCGCGGTTGTACAGGGCACCCGTGTCGAGCAGCATCGGACGGTCGTCGGCCACCGCGAACCGGTCGTAGAACGTGCCCGACTGCGGCTGGTCGTAGCCCCAGTCCTCGTCGAACCGGGACTCGACCTCACCGCTGCGGGTGAGCGGCACGGCGCGACCGGCGGCCTCGGTCGGGTCGCCCTTGCCGTACGAGAACATCGAGAGCCCGACCCAGTCGACGGCCTCGGCTCCCGGCCAGTACGGCCCGTACGGGTCGTCGGCACCGGTGAGCGCTCCGTCGCCGTTCGTGTCCGCCTTCGCGACGTCGACCGGGGACAGGTTCCGCAGCCGCCCGGCGGACTCGCCGAACGGGTAGCCGGCGCCGTACCCCGGCGACCAGACCATGAGCGCGTCCGACGTGCCCGCGTGCACGGTCGCGGCGAGCGCCCGGAACACCCGGACGAACTGCGTAGGCTGCTGGCCCCAGCGGACCCACGTGCCGTTCATCTGCGGTGCGAACCGGACGAGCACCTGGGTGTCGTACTGGTCGTGCAGGTCCTCGAACACGGTGTTGGCGGCGCGGGTGTCCGCGGTGTCGAGCGTCCGGAGTTCGCGGTCGGGTTCGAGGCTCACGACGAGCACCGCACCCTGGGTCGCGGCCGCACGCGCGGAGCGGAGGAGTTCCTGCTTCGCGGTGCGGTCGAGCGGGTAGTCGACGGAGACCCCGTACATCGACGGCGTCGCGCCGAGCCGTCCCTCGTACCCCTCGGGCGAATCACCGGCCCAGTCGAGGTCGGGGCCGAACCACGTCGAGCCCTCGGCCGGCTGCACGGCGGCAGCGGTCTGCACGGACGCCGCGGACGCCGCGGACGCCGGCAGCGCACCACCGAGCAGGAGCGTGGCGATCGTGACGAGGAGGGCGACCGCGCGGACCACCGGCTGCTTCACCGGTCGCACGCGAGCGTCCAGACGTTGTGGCCGGGCTCGTGCCGGTGCTCGAGGCGGTCGAGCGCGGCGATCGCGAGGGCCAGACCGCGACCGCTCTCCTGCTCGACGTCCGCCATCGTCACGGCACTCAGGTCGATGTCGACGGGCATCCCGTTGTCGGTCAGCACCGCGGTCAGGGCCTGGTCGGTGGCCTCGAGGCGCACCGTGTACCGGCGCCCGGTCCCCCGGTCGGCGCGGACGGTGTGCTCGACGATGTTCGCGGCGACCTCGGCCAACGCGGTCTCGAGTGCGAACCGGAGCCGCACGTCGTCGATGCCCAGGCCGTCCCACCACGCGGCGAACCGGTCCTGCACCTCGTCGAGGGAGTCGGGCATCGCGGCGACCTCGAACGTGGTCTCGGTGCTCACAGGGGTCCTCCGGCGGTGCTCGACTCGTGTTCGGACTGGACTGGTGTGGCCGGGCCGCGGTACCGGACGGCCCGGATCACGATGCTGAAGATGAACAGGTCGAAGACGACCCACCCGGTGTTCACGAGCGGCGCGATCCCCTCGGCCTGGCCGGTCAGGTACCGGATGCCGATCATGACCAGGGCCGCGACCAGGGCGCCCATCGCGTACAGCTGCGGCTTGACCAGGTCCCACCGCGGCTTCTGCTCGGTCTCGTCGCGCACCTTCGGGGTGACGCGGAACCCGAGCGGCTTGCCCCGGTAGACGTTCTGGAACGCGCTGGTCACCGACTCGATCCAGACCGGGAACAGGGCGAGCGAGTACTGCTGCCCGCGCCAGGTCGGCCTGCCGGCGGCCACCACCCAGAACAACAGCTGGTTCAACACCAGGAACGGGATGAGCCGGGCGAAGAAGTCGACGCTGTAGGCCTGCACCGGGATGACCCCGAACGACAGGCAGAGCACCGGGGCGGCGATGTAGACGATCGCGGCGAACCCCGACAGGTAGCTCCACATCGTCGAGAAGTACATGAGCCGCTGCCCCCACGACAGCCCCTTCTGCACCAGGGGGTTCTCGCGGAAGAACACCTGCATGGTGCCCTGCGCCCAGCGGAGTCGCTGCACGAGCATCGTCGGCAGGTCCTCGGGGGCCAGCCCCTTCGCCAGGATCTCGTCGTGGTACGCCGACTTCCAGCCGAGGCCGTGCAGGCGCATCGCCGTGGCCATGTCCTCGGTCACCGAGATCGTCGCCAGCGGCATGATCGGCTGCGCCTCGTCGTCGCGGTTGACGTCGAGGGCACGGGCGAGCACCGCGATGGACTCGATGGCGGCGACCGGTGAAGCCTCGCGCCGGCCGAGCACGTCGAGCGCGGCGTCGTCGAGACCGGCGAAGGTGTTGGCGTCGGTCGACATCGCCGCGAGCTCCTGCAGGTCGTTCCGCACGGACTCGAGGTCGGCGGCGGCGAACCGGAAGGCGATGGCGTCGATCCCCCGCTGGAACCCGTACGTCACGTCACCGAGGGGCTCACCGGCGCGGACCTGTTCACGCGCCTGGTCCACCACGGCCTCGGCGTCGTCGAGGGCGGCGAGCACGCGCGGGTCGGTCTCGGTCTCGCGGGAGCGGGCGAGGAGCTTGCGCGAGGTCGCGAGGGTGCGCTGCACGGACGCCTCGACCTCGGCCACGTAGCGCGAGATGCCCAGCTGCATGAGCGCTTCGCGTCGCAGGATGGCGTTCGACCCGCAGAAGAACGCGGCGTTCCAGCCGTCCTTCGACTGCTGGATCGGACCGTAGAACAGCGGCGCCTGGCTGCCGAGGGGGTCGTCGTCCGGCACGTTCTCGAACCACTGTGGCGTCTGCACGAGCGCCATCTCCGGGTCCTTGAAGTAGCCGAGGGTGCGGTCGAGGATCGCCGGGTCGGGCACCTGGTCGGCGTCGAGGATGAGCAGGAACTCGCCCTGGGTCGCGAGCAGGGCGTTGTTGAGGTTGCCGGCCTTGGCGTGCCGGGGTCGGTCCACCCAGTCGGCACCGCGGGTGATGACGCCGATGCCGAGCGCGTCGGCCGCCGCACGCATCTCGGGGCGGTTGCCGTCGTCGAGGATCCAGGTGGTGTGCGGGTGCGTGATCGCCTTCGCCGCCCGGGCGGTGCGCTCGACCAGGTCGATCGGCTCGTTGTAGGTCGTGATGAAGACGTCGACGGTGACGTCGGTGGACGGCTTCGCCGGTGGTTCGCCGCGCTCCCGGAGCCGCCAGGCCCCGAGGGCGAAGAGCAGGGAGTCGATGACGCTGTAGGTCTCGGCGAGGATCAGCGGCACCGCGATCCACCACGAGTGCCAGTTCACCGAGGCCGCCCAGCGCCACACGATGTAGTTCACCCCGGCGAGGGACGCCAGGAGCGCCACCGTCCGCACGGTCACCAGGCGTCGGCGGGCGGTGCCGGTGCTCAGGCGGCGGCGGTCCTGTCTGCTGACGTCGAGCGCGGTCACCGGGTCTCCCCGTCCACGGCGTCGCCGGACGTGCTGCGTCGCAAGCGTTCCTCCTGATCCCCGCGCGAGCCCCGGCCGCGTCGCACACGCCCGAGTGTGGTTCCGGCCGGCAGCTGCCCCGAGGGCACCGTGCCGGTCGTCCGCTCCGGTCATCGGGCACGACCTCGGCGTGACGACCTGTCTACCGCACGGGCGGGCGCTCTGTCAGGCTGCGCACCCGATCTGGGGACAGCACGCGCGTCAGAACGTTGCGGTGAACCCCAGGTCATCCGCCAGACGCACGATGACCTGGTCGAAGTAGGCGGCCGGGTCGGACACGGAACCGACGAAGTGCCCGAAGAGCTCGAACGAGATCGTCCCGAACACCGTCGTCCAGGCCATCAGGGTGCGGACGAGGACCTCGTCGGGCAGGGCGATGCCGAACGAGCGCAGGGTGGCGACCCCGTCCGCGACGGCGGGACCGGCCACCCCGGGAGCCGCCGTGGGCGCGGTGGGTGATCCGGGCCTCCCGGCCGCCCCCGGCGTCGACGTGACGGACGAGCCCGCCGCACCGGACGCACCGGACGCACCGGGCGCATCGGACATACCGGAGCCGACGGCGTCCGCGACCACGCGCACCAGCGCCAGCGCCGTCCGCGACGCGGGCACGACGGTCTCGCGCGGCGCCGCGTAGCCCGGCACAGGCGAGCCGAACAGCAGCGCGAAGTCCCCCGGGTGCGCGATCGACCAGTCGCGGATCGCCCGGCACATCGCGACCCAGCGCGTACCGGGAGCCGGTCCGGCCGCGGCACCGGCGGCCTCGACCGCGGTGCCGAGTTCGTCGTAGTCGGTGATGAGCAGGGCCGTCAGCAGGTCGTCGCGGCTCGGGAAGTACCGGTACACGGCCGACGAGACCATCCCGACGTCACGGGCGACGGCACGCAGGCTGAGGGCGGCCGGACCCTCGTCGGTCAGGCGGGTGCGTGCCGCGGCCAGGATGTCCGCGGTGACCGTCTGCCGTGCCAGTGCTCGGGCGGTGGGTGCCATCCCACGATCCTGGCACGAGAGAGCAGCGCACACAAAGGAGAGCACTGCTCTTGCTTTCGCGTCGACGAACCGCCATGCTCGATTCCGAGAGCAGTGCTCTCGCAAGGACCAACAAACGACCAACAAGCGATCAACCAGGAAGCAGGAGACCATGCCCCACCACCTCATCGTCGGCGCCGGCCCCGTCGGCCGGCACGTCGCGGAGTTGTTGACCGTCCGGGGTGACCGCGTCACCGTCGTCTCCCGCTCCGGTCGCAGCACGGGCATCGCCGGTGTCGAGCACCTCGCGCTCGACGCCTCCGATGCCGATGCCCTCTCCCGCGCCACCGAGGGAGCAGCCACCCTCTACAACTGCGCGAACCCCGGCGACTACACGCAGTGGGAGCGCACCTGGCCCCCGCTCGCCGCAGCACTGCTCACCGCGGCCGAACGCACCGGGGCGACCTACGCCATCACCGGGAACCTGTACCCGTACGGCCCGGTCGACGGGCCGATGCACGAGGGACTGCCGGACGCCGCCACAGACCACAAGGGGGTGCTCCGGGCGACGCTGTGGGCGGATGCCCTCGCCGCGCACGACGCCGGCCGTGTCCGGGCCGTCGAGGTCCGCGCCTCGGACTACCTCGGTCCCGGGATCGGCGCGAACGGGCACGTCACGCGCGTGCTGCCGGCGGCGCTGCGCGGACGGGCGGTGTCGATGGTCGGTCGCACGGACCTGCCGCACACCTTCACGGACGTGCTCGACGTCGCCCGGACCCTCGTCGCCGCTGCCGAGGACCCGGGCGCGCACGGCCGCGCGTGGATGGTGCCGAGCAACGCCCCGCGGACGCAGCGCCAGGCCCTCACCGGCGTCCTCACGGCGGCGGGGAAGCCCGCGGTGCCGGTGCGCCGGATGCCTGCGGCCCTGTTCCGTGTCGGCGGGCTCGTGTCGCCGATGCTCCGCGAGCTGGCCGACCTGACCTACCAGTGGACCGCGCCGTACGTGGTCGACGACCGCGAGAGCCGGGCGCACTTCGGCATCGAACCGACCCCGTGGGACGAGGTGTGCCGCCGGACGGCCGCCGGCGCAGGCTGAACCACCACCACCGCCGACGCCGCCGCCGCCGCCAGCCGCTGCAACCCGACGCCGCCAGAACACCCGCCGCCAGCCGCCGCCGCACACGGAAGGGGGACAGGACGCGCCGTTGCGCCCTGCCCCCCTTCCGCCTCGCACCGCCGGTCAGATCACCAGCAGCCTCGAGTACTGCGCCGCGTCGAGCTGCTGCGCAGCTCCACCCGCGGCGGGGACCTTCCACAGCCCGACCGAGGGGCCGCTGTCGACGGAGACGAACACGTCCCCGTCGGCGGAGGCGGCACCCAGGTGCTCGCCACGCGACCCGGCGGTCAGCCCGGTCACCGGCACGGTGGACGTCCCGCCGCTGCCGACCACGAGCTTGTCCGGGATGCCGCGGTCGATCTTGCAACCGGTCGGGCTGGTCGGGTACTCCGACGGGGCGGGGCAGAACTCGGCCGACTGCAGGAGCGAGAAGCCGTCCGCGTTCGCGGCGGCGTACTCGAACGCGTACCGCGGTTCGATCTTCGTCAGTTCGGTCGCCGCGGGCTTGAGCTGGTACCAGATCCACGACCCGGCGGCACCGGGCGAGCGGATGTCGACGTAGACGTTGCCCTGCGAGTCCGCGAGCACACCGGCGGGGTAGCCGACGGTCGAGCCGCCGGGCCCGGTGAACGTGCGGGGCGCGATGCCGGTGCCCTTGACGTACGGCCGGCTGACCGTTCCGCCGAGCACGACGACCTTGCCGTCCGGGGTGACCGTCCAGAAACGCTCATCGCTCCCGACGGCCTTGCCGCCCAGGTCCAGCACGACCTTCGGGGTCGAGGTGCCGACGGACAGCTTCTGCACCGCACCGGTCACCGAGTCCACCCAGTACAGGTTGCCCTCGGCGTCGGAGCGCAGGTCCGGGGTCAGGTGCAGGCCGGACGCGATGATCGAGACCCCGCTGCCGTCGGCCGGGTCCCGCAGGATCTCGGTGCCGTCCGCCGACGGGGTGAACACGTCACCGTCGGCGTTCGCGGTGAAGCCTTCGCCGTCCGTCGCGACGACGGTCTCCGCACCGCTGCCGGAGTCCGCGAACCGCACGACGTCACCGTTGCCGTCGAGCGCGAACAGCGACTGCGTCGTCTCCGGCTCGGGCACCGACGGTGACGTCCAGCGCAGCGTGATCGTGCGTCCGGTCCCCCGGTGTCCGAGGGCACGCACCGAGAACCGGTACGTGGTCGCGGGCGAGAGCTCGTCGAAGCGGTCGGAGCGGGCGCGCGGGTGGAGTCGGTCGACCTGACGGTCGTGCCGGTTCGCGACGGCGGCGACCGCGACCTTCCAGCCGGTCACCTTCGCGCCGTGCTTCGGGCCACGCCACGTCAGCGTGGCACTGTCCGCGTCGCCGGTGACGCGGACGGCGGTCGGTGCGCCCGGCACCGACGGAGAGGTGTGCGCCGTCGCCGGCACCGCACCTCCGAAGACGAGCGCCGCGGCGGCGACCGCGGTGATGAGTGCTCGGTACACGATGGTTCCCCTGCCTTCCCCGCGGCTCCCTGCGTCACGGCTCCGGTCATCACAGCACCGTGCGGACCCCAGGGGAACGCCTGCGGGAGGGATCTGCGGTTCCCCGCACCGCAAGATGCCGCGGGCCCGGACCGGCAGACGCCGTCGTGTTCCCGAGACGCCGCCGAATCAGACGGCGTCTCGCCGACTCGGCGGCGTGGAACCGACACGACGGCGTGGAGCCGACACGACGGCGTCTCGCGGGCAGGGGACCCGCACCGACGACGGACGGGAGGCCCGGTGCCAGCTGGCACCGGGCCTCCCGTCAGAAGGGGGTCGCGTCTCGGACGCGGCGCGTCTCAGTAGCGCGGCTTGCGCTCCGGACGGTCGTCGCGGTCGTCGCGGCGGCCAGCGCCACGGCGGTCCGCACGGATCTCGATGAGCTTGCCGCTGATCCGGGTGTCAGTCAGACGGTCGAGCACACCGGGGTCCATGTCGGCCGGCAGTTCGACGATCGAGAAGTCCGGACGGATCTGGATCGCACCGAAGTCGTCACGGCGCAGGCCGCCCTCGTTGGCCAGGGCACCGACGATCTGGCGCGGCTCGACGCGGTGACGACGGCCGACCTCGATGCGGTACGGGGACATCGGCTGCGAACGGCGAGGGCCACGGTCGCCGCGGTCACCACGGTCGCGGTCGCCACCACGGTCGCCGCGGTCGTTGCGGCCGCCACGGTCGTCGCGGGCACCACGCTCGTCACGCTCGCTGCGGCGGGCGTCGCGCTCCATCTGGCTGCGGAGGGCGTCGTCGGCTGCGGTGAGGAGCAGCGGCGAGTCGCCCTGCGCCACGACGGCCAGGGCCGCGGCGACGTCGTCCGAGGGGACGTCGTGGTGCTCGACGTAGTGCGCGATGACGTCGCGGAAGGCGGCGATCCGGCCCTGGTCCTCGAGCGCCGCGGTGATGGCGTCGTCGAAGCGGGTCAGGCGCGTCTCGTTGACGTCGTCGATGGTCGGCAGCTGCATCTGCGTGAGCGGCTGCTTGGTGTGGCGCTCGATCGCGGACAGCAGGCGACGCTCACGCGGGGTGACGAAGCTGATCGAGTCACCCGAGCGACCGGCGCGGCCGGTACGACCGATGCGGTGCACGTAGGACTCGATGTCGACCGGGATGTCGAAGTTCACGACGTGCGTGATGCGGTCCACGTCGAGGCCACGGGCGGCGACGTCGGTGGCGACCAGGATGTCGAGCTTGCCCGACTTCAGCTGGTTGACCGTGCGCTCACGCTGGGCCTGGGCGACGTCACCGCTGATCGCGGCGGCGGCGTACCCGCGGGCACGGAGCTTCTCGGCCAGGGTCTCGGTCTCGCTCTTGGTGCGGACGAAGATGATCATGCCCTCGAAGTCCTCGACCTCGAGGATGCGGGTGAGCGCGTCGACCTTCTGCGGGTACGAGACCATCAGGTAGCGCTGCGTGATGTTCGCGGCGGTCTTCGTCTTGGTCTTGACGGTGATCTCGGCCGGGTCGGTCAGGTACTGCTGCGAGATGCGACGGATCTGCGCGGGCATGGTGGCCGAGAAGAGCGCGACCTGCTTGTCGTCCGGGGTGTCGGCGAGGATCGTCTCGACGTCCTCGGCGAAGCCCATCTTGAGCATCTCGTCGGCCTCGTCGAGCACCAGGTACTTCAGCTCGGACAGGTCGAGCGTGCCCTTCGCCAGGTGGTCCATGATGCGACCGGGGGTGCCGACGATGACGTCGACGCCGCGGCGCAGGGCGGAGAGCTGCACGCCGTAGGCCTGGCCGCCGTAGACCGGCAGGACGTGGACGTTCTTCATGTGGGACGCGAACTGCTCGAACGCCTCGCACACCTGCAGGGCGAGCTCGCGCGTCGGGGACAGCACGAGCGCCTGGGGCTTCTTGCTGCCGGACTCCATGCGGGACAGGATCGGCAGCGCGAAGGCCGCGGTCTTGCCGGTACCGGTCTGTGCCAGGCCGACGACGTCGCGCCCGGCGAGGAGGGTGGGGATGGTGGCTTCCTGGATGGCGGAAGGGGTCTCGTAACCGATGTCCTTGACGGCCTTGAGCACAGCGTCGCTCAGGCCGAGATCGGCGAACGTCACCACGGGCCCGTCGTCGAGGGTCTCAGTGGTGGGGGTGGTGTCCGTGCTCATACCACCAACGGTATCTCGAATGCGCGCTCCGCAGGGACGGGAGGCCCGTGGCGGCGCCGCCACGGGCCTCCCGTCCGCCGTGTTGGTCACGTCAGGAGCGCGTGGTGCCGATCCCCAGGACCGCGTCCGCCCGGTCGTTCAGTCGCGTCAGCATCTCGGCGAGCGAGCGCAGCTCGTCCGAGGCGAACTCCTCCGTCAGGTCGTCGAACACCTCGGCGCCGGCGGCGTCCAGCTCGTCGAGCAGCCGTCGGCCGGCGGGGGCGAGCGTGACGAGCGTGGCGCGGCCGTCCGCGGGGTCCGGCGATCCGATCAGGTGTTCGGCCTCGATCAGCGAGGCGACCCGGCGGCTGATCACCGGGCGCGACAGCCCCGTCGCGTCGGCGATCGCCGTCGCCCGGACGGGGCCGTGCCCGGCGACGGCGCGCAGGATCACGCGGGCCGTCGGGTCGAGGCCACCCCGGGACTCGATGAGCGAGGAGCGCAGGGTCTGCCGGACCCACAGCCGGTCGAGCTGGGATCGCAGGAGTCGCTCGGCGGCACGCCGGTCGTCGGTCACGCGCTCAGCGTAGCGGGCACATTTAGTTGCTTGCCGGAAGCAACAGATGTATCGTTGCGCGGTCTGCAAAGTTTCACAGCCAGAAAAAGGAGTTCGATGACCGCCACCGCACCCGTCCCGGTGCAGCACGGCCGGCACACCGCCGAGGCCCCCGCGGCCTCCGGGGGCGCCGGCCAGCAGCCGCTGATGACCCACCGTCAGATCCTCCTGGTGATCTACGGCCTGATGGCGGGCATGTTCCTGTCCTCGCTCGGCCAGACGGTGTTCGGCACGGCGATCCGCACGATCGGCGACGACCTGCACGGGCTCGACCAGCAGGCCTGGGTGACGACCGCGTACCTCATCACCTCGACGATCGCGACGCCGATCTACGGCAAGCTCTCCGACATCTTCGGCCGCCGCCCGCTGTACATCTTCGGCATCGTCGTCTTCATCCTCGGCGCCGTCCTGTCGTCGATGTCCACCTCGATGCTCATGCTCGCCGCCTTCCGCGCGGTGCAGGGCATCGGTGCCGGCGCGCTGATGTCGCTGCCGCTCGCGATCATGGGCGACATCCTCGCCCCGCGTGAGCGTGCCAAGTACCAGGGGTACTTCCTCGCCGTGTTCGGCATCTCGTCCGTGATCGGCCCGCTCATCGGTGGTCTGCTCGCCGGTTCCTCCGAGATCCTGTGGATCACAGGCTGGCGCTGGGTGCTCCTGATCAACGTGCCGATCGGTGTCGCGGCGCTCCTCATGGTCATCGTGTTCCTGCACCTGCCGAAGGTGCACGGCGCCGGCGACGCGAAGCCGAAGGTCGACTGGTGGGGCGCGACCGCCGTCATCGTCACCCTCGTGCCGCTCCTGCTCGTCGCCGAACAGGGCCGCATCTGGGGCTGGGGCTCCCCCGCCGCCATCGCCTGCTACGTCGTCGGTGTCGTCGGCCTGATCGGCCTGCTGCTCATCGAGTCGAAGATGGGCGACGCGGCGATCATCCCGCTCAAGCTGTTCCGCTCGGGCACGTTCTCGATGGCGACCGTCATCGGGTTCCTGGTCGGCTTCGCGATGTTCGGCGCGATGCTCACGATCCCGCTCTACCTGCAGATCGTCGTCGGGCTCACCCCGACCGAGTCCGGTTTCGCCACGCTGCCCCTGGTCGGCGGCCTGATGATCGCCTCGATCACGAGCGGTCAGATCGTCGCCCGCGTCGGCCGGTACCGGATCTTCCCGGTCATCGGCACCGCGCTCGTCTCCGCCGGCTACGTCGTCCTGACCTTCATGTCGATCGACAAGCCGCTCTGGTTCCTGATGATCGGCATGTTCCTCATCGGTCTCGGCCTCGGCTCGGTCATGCAGTCGCTGACCCTGGCGTCGCAGGGCTCCGTCGAGGCCCGTGACATGGGCGTCGCCACGTCGTCCGCCACGTTCTTCCGCCAGATCGGTGGCACGCTCGGTACCGCCGTGCTGCTGTCCATCCTGTTCTCGGTGATGCCGGCGAACATCCTGACCGCGACCGCGAACCAGAAGGACCTCGGTCCGGCACTCGACGCCGCGCTCAACCCGACCGTCGCCAGCGCGAAGGCGAACCAGGGCGCCATGGACAAGATCTGGACGCCCGTCGTCACCCCGCTGACGAAGACCGTGCAGTCGCAGCTCGACGCAGCCTCGGCCAAGGCGAAGCAGGCCGCCGACGCCGCGGTCACCGAGCAGGTCACCGCGGCCGTGCAGCAGCAGGTCGCCGCCGGTGCCGTGCCCGCCGCAGCCGCGCAGACCGTCATCGACCAGCAGGTCGCCGCGGCCACGCCGGCCGCCGAGCAGTCCGCCCTCGAACAGGTCGCCGACCAGGCGCACGCCAGCGTACAGGGCGACACCGTGTCCGTCGACTGGGCGGACGCCGACCAGCGCTCCTACTGGGTCGACGAGCTCACCCCGGAGCTGGCGAAGAAGATCGACGACGGCAACACCACGAGCGACAGCGCCACCAGCACGAACGACACCTCGTTCCTGACCGGTGCCGACAGCCGCCTGACCCGGCCGTTCATGGCGGGCTTCAACGCCTCGTCCGTGACGATCTACTGGGTCGGTCTCGGCGTCATCCTGCTCGCGTTCGTGCTGACCTGGTTCTTCCGGGTGCCGCCGCTGCGCCAGCGTTCCGCGCTGCAGGAGCAGGCCGACATGTCCGCCGAGGCGCAGCTCGAGGCCGAGGCGGGCGCCGCCGCAGCCGAGGCCGGCTCGTTCACCGGACCGATGACCGGGTCCGTGCCGACCGGGTCCGTGCCGACCGGTTCGGGTTCGACCGGCTCGGGTTCGACCGGATCCACGCCGACGCACCGTCGGTGACCGACCGGGGCGTCCGTCCGTGCCCCCTTTCCGGGCGGGCGCCCCTCCCACACACACCAACCCACCAGGAGTCCACGTGATCACCACCCCGGCAGCGGCTGCGGCAACGGAGCCGTGCACGCTGCGTGAACGGAAGAAGCAGCAGACCCGGCAGGCACTGCACGACGCAGCGCTCACGCTGGTGTCCGCGCACGGGCTCGACGGCGTCACGGTCGAGCAGATCTGCGCCGACGCCGACGTCTCCCCCCGCACCTTCTTCAACTACTTCTCGTCGAAGGCGCACGCGGCGCTCGGGCTCGACTCGGTCGAGGTCCCGGAGCGCTCAGCGGCCTGGTTCGCCGAGGCCGACGGTGCCCTGGTCGACGACCTGTGCGCCCTGGTCGCGGCCACCGTCCCGCTCTCGCAGGACCGCCGTCGCATGAAGGAGCTGCTCGTGCTCCGGCCGGAGATGTCCTCGATGGTGATGCAGTGGATGGCCGAGTCGCGCCAGTCCCTGCTCAGCGTCGTCGGCACCCGCACGGACGCACAGACCGCCCGCACCGCGGTGACCCTGGTGATGTCGGCGCTCAGCGAGGTGGCGCACCGCGAGACCGTGCGGAGCAACGACGAGCTCGCGGACCGGCTCCGTGCCGTCGTGCGCGAGATGGCGGCGCTCGTCTCCTGAGGCGGGGGTAGCGGGGCCCTTCGGGCGTACCTGGTCGAATCGGGCGTACCTGGCAGGAACTTCCTGCCAGGTACGCCCGATTCCGCTTTCCAGCGCACGTGCTCTGGGAAGGAACCGCGCGTCGTCGACGCGAGCGAAGGGCGGACGGGAGGCCCGTGGCGGCGTCGCCACGGGCCTCCCGTCCGTCAGGTGGAGACGCCCTGACGCCGCCGCGCCGGCCGGTGCCACACGAGTGCCTCACGCGAGCGGTCGCGGGCGAACCGGAGCACGCGCAGCACGACGATGTCGTGGTCGCCCGCTCGACCAGCCCGTCAGACTGACCGCGCGGCCGCCTCGAGTGCCTCGGCGGCTCCGCCGGCGCGCACGATGTCGCCGTCGCTGACCGACCTCGCGTTGTACTCGGCCTTGGTCTTCACAGCCAAGAGCACCTCGAGGTGCTTCGCGACCGCCGGCCCGGCAGCTGCGCGGAGCACGGGCACTGCCTCGTCGTGCGCTCCCGATCGCGAGTACCTGCCGGTCCGAGCCACGCAGATCGCATCAGCCGCAGCGATGCCGCTGAGGACGCACTGTGTGACGAACGCGTTCGCGAACTGTGACCCGGCGCTGACCACCCCTCCGTCACCACCCAACGCGCGGAGGACGTCAGCAGCGTCGAGGAACTCCGTCGCCTTGGCGAGCCGGCCCCTCCGGAACGAATCGTCGCCCGGTGCGGTGGTGCCGGTTCGCGGGGTCATCCGGTCAGCGTACGGAGCTTCCGAGACAGCCAACGACCGTCACCTGCGATGGGAATCCCGTCCCGAGCAACCGACGCGAGGAGCGGATCGGTGCCCTCGATCTCGTCCTCGTCGAAGACGACCGGCCGCACGGCGTTGCCGGTCCAACGACCGGCTGCGCGGCACAAGGCGTGGATCTGGTCCTCGGCGTCCGGGCGTCGGCCGCGAGTGACGACGAAGCAGAGATCGAGATCGCTGTCCGGGCGCATCGCACCGCGGGCCCCGGATCCGAAGAGCGCGGCGTACCGGAGGGGGATCGACCGACAGCCGGAGCGGAGTCGTTCGAGCAGGGCACGCCGGAGGTCGGCCAGGGCGGTGACCGCATCGGCGGCGAGGTGCTCTCGGTTCAGGGTGAAGGACTTCGTCCGTCCGGTCCGATGCCCGTCGACGAGGCCCTGCTCGACCAGCCGATCCGCACTGTTCCGGACCCCGGCGTACGACCGGTCGGGCACCAGGCTGCAGATTCCCGCGATCGTCAGGGGTCCGGGGGCCAGTGCCAACACCGCGAGGACATCGCCGTCCACGGAGGTGGTGACCGTCGCGAGGGGAGATTGCAACTGCATGGAGAGGTCCGATCAGATCGAGTAGAAATCTACCACTCGAGGTAGATTTCTACTCGTATCTGAGCAAATCCGTCAGACCACGGACCAGCCACCGTCGCTCGGCAGCACCGCACCGTTGACGTTCGCCGAGTCGTCGCTCAGCAGCCAGGTGATGGCGGCGGCGAGCTGCTCGGGCTGGGCGACCGGCGGGATGGTGGTCTGCATGATCGGACCGACCCGGCGAGCCGCGTACTCGCTGCGCATCGGCGCCTCGATGTTCGTGGCGACCGCACCCGGCGCCACGGCGTTCGCCCGGATGCCCTGCGGCCCGTGGAAGAACGCGACGCTCTTGGTGTACCCGGCGATGGCGTGCTTCGACGAGGTGTAGGCAGCACCGGCAGCCGAGGCCTTCAACGCAGCCTCGGACGCGACGTTCACGACCGATCCCTTGCCGGCGGCGATCATCAGCGGCAGCACCGCGCGGGTCAGGCGCATCGGGCCGGTGACGTTGACGCTGAAGACACGCTCCCAGGTGGCGTCGTCGACCTCGTCCGGCGGCAGGAACGCGTCCATGATGCCGGCGACGTTGGCGAGCCCGTCCACCCGGTCGCCGGCGGCGGCGATGAGTGCGTCGATGGTCTCCCTCGCGGCGACGTCGCCGACGACGGTCTCCACTGCGAGGCCCTCGAGCTCCGTGCGCAGTGCATCGAGCCGATCAGCCACGACGTCGGTCGCGATGACGCGGCCGCCCTCGTTCGCGATGCGTGTCGCCGTGGCGCGTCCGATGCCGGAACCCGCTCCGGTGACGATGATGGTCCTGCCGGTGAACCGTCCGGCGGTGGTGTCGGTCATGTGGTCTCCTCAATGAGAGGCGCTCGCTGCGCCACACCCGGTTATAGCACTCAGTGCCGAAAGGTCTCCATGAGCTCGACGAACGACCGTCCGACGGGGCGCCCGCGCACCATCGACCCCGACGCCGTGTCCCTCGTCGCACTCCGGCTGTTCGACGACCAGGGCTTCGACGCGGTGTCGATGGACGACGTCGCCGCGGCGGCCGGGGTCAGTCGCCGGTCGCTCTTCCGGTTGTTCCCGAACAAGGCGGCGCTGGTGTGGGGCGGTCTCGACGAGTTCGCCGCACGCTTCCGCGAGGCCCTGCGGTCACGGCCGGCAGACGAACCCTCGGCGGTGGCGCTCCGGGCGGCCTACCGGATCGGTGCGACGTTCCCGGACGACGCGGTCGAGGTCACCCGACACCGGCTCCGGGTCATCCGCGCGAACCCGTCGCTCGAGCACGTCGGCGCCGCGACGGTCACGGCCCTGACCGACGAGATCCTGCGGTACGTGGCCGAGCGGGACGGGGTCACCGCCGACGACCTCGCCGTCGCGGTACGCGCCCACACGCTGGCCGCCGCCGCGAGCGCCGCACTCACCTGGTGGGCACTGCACGGCGACGGCCGTCCGGAGGACGTCCTGGAGCGGGCACTCGCGCTGCTCGACTGATGAGCCCTGTTCAGCCCATCGCTCGCTTCCCGCGGACCTCGCGGGACAGCGCGTCGATCCGTGCCACCTCGTCGTCAGCGAGCACGATGTCGGCCGCCGCGACGTTCTCCGCGACGCGCACCGGGTTGCGCGACCCCGGAATCGGCACGAGGTCGTCGCGCTTCGCGAGGATCCACGCGAGCGCCAGCTGCGAGACCCGAATGCCCTTCGCGTCAGCGATCTCGGTGAGGGCAGCGGTCACCCCGACGTTCGCGTCGAAGTGCTCCGGCGCCCACCACTCGAGCTGGTGACGGATGTCGTCAGCAGCGTAGGCGCTGCGGGGTTGCACCGCGCCGCTCAGGAACCCGCGTGCGAGCGGTGAGTAAGCCACCAGGCCGATGCCGAGTTCGTCGACGACCGGGAAGAGTTCCTCGGACTCGCGCGAGAAGACGGAGTACTCGGTCTGGAGGACGGAGATCGGGTGCACGGCATGTGCGCGACGGATCTGCTCGGCGTCGGTGTTCGACAAGCCGAGGTACCGGACCTTGCCGGCCTGCACGAACTCCCGCATGGTGCCGACGACGTCCTCGATCGGGACCGCCGGGTCGTGGACGTGCTGGTAGAGCAGGTCGATCGAGTCCGTACCGAGGTTCAGCAGGCTCGCATCGACGACCTGACGGATGTGGTCAGGGCGCGAGTTCGGCGCGTAGGTCTCCGGGGTGAAGCCGAACTTGGTGGCGATGGTCACCTTGTCTCGGATCGGTGCGAGCGCTGCGCCGAGCAGACGCTCACCGGTGCCCCAGCCGTAGAGCTCGGCGGTGTCGAAGTGGGTGACTCCGAGGTCGTGGGCGGTGCGGATGGCGGCGATCGACTCGGTGTCGTCGCCCGGGCCGTAGGCGAACGTGGTGCCCATGGCGCCGTAGCCGATGGCGCTGACGGTGAGGCCCTGTCGGCCGAGGGTGCGTTGCTGCATGTTCCGTCCCTTCGTGACGTGTCGAGGTCATGCATGTGGCACTGTACGCCTGTTCTGTCAGGCCCTGCCACTTTCAGCACGCACTGCCGTCGAGGTAGGATCGGTCCGTGAGCGCACACCCGACGGAACCCGCCGCGAAGCCCGGCCTGCGGGACATCGCACGCGACGCCGTGCGCGCCCGCGTCGCCGAGGTCGCGATCGCACGCTTCGACGCTGACGGGTTCGACCAGGTCACCGTCGAGCAGATCGCCGCCGAGGTGGGGATCTCCGCGCGGAGTTTCCACCGCTACTTCCCCGCCAAGGAGGACACCGTCATCGGTGATCCCGGCCGGCACCGCGAGGCACTGGCCGCGGCGTTCCGGTCCCGCCCCGCGGACGAACCCGTGTGGACAGCACTGCGTGAGGCGTTCGCCGACCTGGTCAGCGACAGCGGCGGTGAGGACACCGAGACCGCCCGCCGCTCGATCCGGGTGATGACCAGCACGGCGTCGCTGCGGGCGCGCAACCTCGAGAAGCACCACGCGTGGGCCGAGGTCCTGACACCCCTGGTCGCCGAGCGGCTCGGGGGACCAGACGTCGATCTGCGTGCCCGAACCCTCGTGCAGGCGGCCCTCGGGTGCTTCGACGTCGCGATCGCCGCCTGGGCCGTCGGGGACGAACCCGACGCGGTTCGCACCCTGCGCCGCACCTTCGACGTCATCCGCCCCACGGACTGACCACCGACAGGGTTCCCCAGTCCGCACTCCGGAGTACCTTGCCGGGCATGCACACGACCGGACCCGCGCCGTACTTCCAGTTCGCCGGCACCGCCAGGCAGGCCCTCGAGCACTGGCAGCGGGTGTTCGGCGGCGACGTGCAGATCGCGACCTACGCGGACTTCTCCCGCACGGACGGCCCGGCCGACGCCGTCGCGCACGGCCAGCTCACCGGCGAGCTGCAGCTGTTCGCCGCGGACGCGAGCGAGGGCGACACCCCGTTCGCGGCGACCGGGCTGCTCTTCTCACTGCTCGGCGCTGCGGAACCGGACGTCCTGCGTCGGTGGTTCGACCAGCTCGCCGAGGGCGGCACGGTGATCGACCCGCTGCAGCAGCGCCCGTGGGGCGACTGGGACGGCACCGTCCGCGACGCGTACGGCGTCACCTGGCTGATCGGGTTCGAGGACTCGGCGCGCTGAGTCCCGCGCGCTGCAGCGCCTACTGCTGGTCGGACGGCAGCAGCGGTGCCCAGAAGGCGTCGGGACCGTCGGCCTGCACCGCGTCGCGCTCGAACCGGAACCCGTAGTCGCGCACGAAGTCGAGGGCCGCGGCCTGCTCGTCCTCGGCGTCGTCGTGCTCCGCGTCGAACAGGTACACGCCGTGCCCCATCGCGACACCGGCGTCGCTGATGACGGAGAGGTCCCAGCGCCCCTGCTCGGAACGCTCGATCCGGACGACGGCGGCCTGGGATGCGGTGAAGTCAGCCATGCCGCGAGCCTACGGACGCCCCGCGGCTGGCGTTCAGGATGCTCCGCGGCCACTACGCTGTGCACGGTCACAGGTCAGACGAGTGGAGAACGCATTGTCAGTCGGATTGCTCGCCGTGGTGGACGACATCCTCTCCGCAGCCCTCAAGGCCAGCGCGAAGACCGCCGGGGTCGTCATCGACGACGCCGCCGTCACGCCCCAGTACGTGCAGGGCCTCGAGCCCGCTCGTGAACTCCCCGTCGTCGGGCGCATCGCCCTCGGCAGCCTGTTCAACAAGTTCATCATCATCATCCCGCTGGCGTTGCTGCTCACGGCGTTCGCACCCGGGGTGCTGCCGTGGCTGCTGCTGCTCGGCGGCACGTACCTGTGCTTCGAGGGCGCCGAGAAGGTCACCGAGTGGTTCGGTGTCCACCACGAGGGCGGGTCCGACGAGGCCGTCACCGAACCGAAGCTCGTCTTCGGCGCCATCCGCACCGACCTCATCCTGAGCACCGAGATCATGCTCATCGCGCTGGCGGGCCTCGACCCCGACCTGGGGCTCTGGCCGACGCTCGGCGCCCTGATCGTGATCGGTCTGGTCATGACGGCCGTCGTCTACGGTGCCGTGGCACTGCTCGTGAAGGTCGACGACATCGGCCTGCAGATGATGAAGAACTCGGTCCGCCGCACCCGCCGGATCGGTGCCCGCATCGTCCGTGCGATGCCGATGGTCTTCCGGGTCATCAGCGTCATCGGCACGGTCGCGATGCTCTGGGTGGGTGGACACCTGGTCATCGCGAACCTCGCCGAGACCGTCTGGCACGGGCCCTACGACCTGCTGCACGTGATCGAGCACGCGCTCGAGGCCGCAGGCCCCGTCGTCGTCTGGATCGCCGACACCGCCGTGTCGGCCGTGGCCGGCCTCGCGCTGGGCATGGTCGTCGTCGGCATCGTGCTGGGCATCGGCCGCCTGCGCGGCACGCAGCACTGACGCGGCTGCACGGCGCACCGTGCGCAACGCCGACCGGTGCGCGCCTGACCGCCCCGTGACGCGCCACAGGCGCGCACCACGCCATCAACGCCGCACCGCATCGCGCACGCCGCACCGCATCGCGCACGCCGCACCGCATCGCGCACGCCGCACCGTGCACTGGCAGCGCCCACCGCACAGCCAGGAGGCCCGGGGCGGCCCGGCACCGCACCTCCCGACCGGCGCACCGTGCGCGCAACGCCGACCGGTGCGCGCCTGACCGCCCCGTGACGCGCCACAGGCGCGCACCACGCCATCAACGCCGCACCGCATCGCGCACGCCGCACCGCGCACTGGCAGCGCTCAGCGCTCAGCGCTCAGCGCTGCACGTTCTCCAGGTCCTCGAGCAGGCTCGGGTGGGTCGGGGCCCAGCCGAGCGCGTCGCGCGTGTGGGCACTCGACGCAGGCTGGTCCATCGCGAAGATCGGCGCGAACGCGCCGAACGTCTCGTCGGCCACCCGCTCGACCGGCAGGCCGAGCCGACGCCCGATGACCTCGGCCAGGGCACGCACCCGGTCCCCCTCGTCGGCGACCGCGTGCCAGACGGTCCCTGCCGGAGCACCTTCGAGCGCGAGCCGGAACAGCACCGCGGCGTCCGCGGCGTGCACGGCGGGCCACCGCTGCTCGCCGTCGCCGGGGTAGCCCGCCACCCCTGCCTGTCGGGCCGTCTCCGTCAGGATGCCGGCGAACCCGCCCGTGCCGTCCGCATGCACGGTGCGCGGCAGCCGGATCGCCGAGACCCGGACGCCCCGTGCCGCCAGGTCGAGGGCGGCGAGGACGGATCGGGCTCGACCCGCGACCGGCCCCTCGAGCGGGAGCGGGTCGGTCTCGACCGAGGCCCGGCCGGGCTCCCACGGCGTGCCGGAGACGACGACGAACGGGCGGTCGCTGCCGACGAGTGCCTCGCCGAGTGCGGCCATGGCGGCGCCTTCCTCGGCGATCCCCCGCTCGAGCGCCTCCGCCGAACTGAAGTCGTTCGAGAACGCGAGGCTGATGACCCCGTCGGCGGCGCGTGCGCCGTCGCGCAGCACGTCGAGGTCGGTGAGCGCACCGCGGGCGGGGGTCGCCCCCGCGGCGACGAGGGCAGCGGCCGACCGGTCCGAGCGGGCCAGGGCCGTGACGGCGTGCCCGGCGGTGATGAGTTCGGTGACGACGGCGGTGCCGATGGTGCCGGTGCCGCCGGTGACGAAGACGTGCATGGGTGCTCCTCACAAGTGATGGGACTTTTGTACCGTCACCGTACACCCGTGATGGGACAATTGTCCCGTCGCGTATGATCGTCCCATGGTGCGATGGGAACCCGGGGCCCGGGAACGACTGGTCCTGGCCGCGGTCGACCTGTTCTCCGAGCAGGGCTACGACGAGACGACCGTCGCGCAGATCACCGAGCGCGCCGGTGTCACCAAGAGCACGTTCTTCCGGCACTTCCCGGACAAGCGCGAACTGCTCGTCGCCGGGCAGGAGACCCTGAGCCGGCTGCTCGCCGAGGGCATCACCGACGCACCGGCCGACGCCACCCCGCTCGACGCCGTCGCCGCGGGTCTGGAACGGGCCTCGGACGAGATGGGACCGCTGAACCGCGAGCTCGGACCACGACTGCGAGCGGCGGTCGCCGCCAGCGCCGAACTGCAGGAGCGCGACGCCCTGAAGAGCGTCGGGATGGCCGCGGCCATGACCGACGCCCTGGTCGGCCGCGGTGTCCCCGACGCGCCCGCTCGACTGGCCGCCGAGATGGGTGTCCTCGCCTTCAAGCAGGGCTTCGAGCGGTGGTCGGGTGTGGGGCGCGCCGACGACGACCGACTGGCCGACCACGCCACGGCCGCGCTCGCCGAGCTCCGAGCAGCGGCCGCCCAGCTGGGCTGAGCGGACGCGGGCGGACGCGGGCGGACGCGGGGCGAACGCCGGGCGGACGCCGGTCGCGCATCGTCGTATCCTCGGCGCCATGGCAACGGTGCGACAGGTCCAGGTGACGTTCGACTGCGCCGAGCCGGAGCGTGTCGCCCGGTTCTGGTGCGAGGTCCTCGGGTACGTGGTGCCACCGCCCCCACCGGGGTTCGCCGACTGGGACGCGTACGACCGGTCGCTGCCGCCGGAGCACCAGGGCTCGGCCTTCGCGTGCGTCGACCCGACCGGTGCCGGCCCCCGCCTGTTCTTCCAGCGCGTCCCCGAGGGCAAGACGGTCAAGAACCGCGTGCACCTGGACGTCCGGGTCGGCACCGGGATGGTCGGCGCCGAACGGCTCGCGGCCCTCGACGCCGAGAGCGCCCGTCTGGTCGGGCTCGGCGCCACCCAGGTCCGTCGGATGACGGCGGACCAGGTGAACGAGTCGTGCATCGTCATGCAGGACGTCGAGGGCAACGAGTTCTGCCTGGACTGACCGGCGTATCGTCGACGGACCCGACCCGCATCGCCGCGCCCCGGAAGGACCCGCACCCCGCATGACCGTCATCGCCGCATCCGCCACCGCAGCCGACGCCACCGCCCTCGAACACCTGCTGGGGTCCGACCAGGTCCTCCGCGACCCGGAGTCGCTCGAGCGCTACCGCCACGACGACGCCGAGTGGGCCGACTCCACGGCACCGCTCGCCGTCGTCCTGGCACGCAGCACCGACGACGTCGTCACCGCCGTCCGCTGGGCAGCCGCCGCCGGTCTCCGGGTCGTCCCCCGCGGTGCCGGCACCGGTCTGTCCGGCGGCGCCAACGCGATGGCCGACTCGATCGTCGTGTCGCTCGAGCGGATGAACCGGGTGCTCGAGGTGAACACCGACGAGCGCTACGCGGTCACCGAACCCGGCGTCATCAACGACGCACTCCGCGCCGCGGTCGCCGAGCACGGCCTCTGGTACCCGCCGGACCCCGCGAGCTCGGCGATCTCGACGATCGGCGGCAACGTCGCGACGAACGCCGGCGGCATCTGCTGCGTCAAGTACGGGGTCACCCGCGACTACGTCCTCGGCATGACCGTCGTGCTGGCCGACGGATCGGTGGTCGAGCTCGGCCGCCGGACGGCGAAGGGCGTCGCCGGGTACGACCTCACGGGGCTGATGGTCGGTTCCGAGGGCACGCTCGGCATCGTCGTGTCGGTCACCGTGCGGCTGCTCCCCCTGGCCGGCCGTGACGAACGGGCGGTGATCGGGTACTTCCCCTCGCTGACCGCCGCGGGCGACGCCGTGGCCGCGATCTCGCGCGCGGGCATCATCCCCGCAGCACTCGAGATCGTCGACCGCACCTGCCTGCGCGCCGTCGACGACTGGATGCACCTCGGGCTGCCGGCGGACGTCGACACCCTGCTGCTCGCGCGGGTCGACGAGCGCGGTGCCGCCGGGGACGCGATCGCCGACCACGTCGCGGACGTCTTCGCCGAGGCCGGCGGCACGGACGTCGAGCGGGCCACCGACCCCGGAGACATCGACCGGCTGTTCCAGGCCCGCCGGCTCGCCTACCCGGCTCTCGAACGGCTCGGTCCGGTGCTGACCGAGGACATCTGCGTGCCGCGGAGCGCGGTGCCCGAGATGCTCCGGCGGATCCAGGTGACCGCGGACGCGCAGGACGTCACGATCGCCAACATCGCGCACGCCGGCGACGGCAACCTGCACCCGCTGATCATCGCGCCCGCGGGCGACGACGCCGCGAAGGCCCGCGCGAAGACCGCGTTCGACCAGATCGTGGCGGACTGCCTGGCGCTCGGCGGGACGGTGACCGGTGAGCACGGCGTCGGGCTGCTCAAGCTGCCAGGCCTGCGCGTCGAGCTCGGCGACCGCGTGCTCGCGATGCACCGCTCCGTGAAGGACGCGCTCGACCCGGCGGGGACCCTGAACCCGGGCAAGGCGTTCTGACCCGAGCGGACGACGGACGGGAGGCCCGGTGCCAGCTGGCACCGGGCCTCCCGTCCGTCAGGTGGTCGCGTTCAGCGACCGGTGTGCGTCACGCAGGAGCGCATCCGCACGCACGCGCGCTCAGTGGCGACGGAAGTACCCGTTCGCGCCGCCGACGTACATCAGGATCGTCGCGATGAGCACCGCGATGCCACCGATGAACCCGAAGGCGTTGCCACCCGAGGCCGCGCCGACGCCGACACCGATGAGCTGCAGGACCGCGAGGACCGTCAGCACGATGCGGGCCCAGTTGCGGCCGTCGCGCATCTTGAAGACGATGATGAGCTCGATCACGGCGAGGATGAACGCGAAGATCGCGCCGCCGACGAGCGGGGCCGTGCCGACACTGTCAGCGACGTCGGCGGAGGAGCCCGACGTGAGGTTGATGATGCCCTGCAGGATGTTCGCCAGGACCACCACCAGCCAGATGACGAACGCGACGGTGACGGACGTGGGACGACTGGACGTCGATGCCATGGGGAGTGCCTTTCTCGATGGACCACGTTCAGCGGCCTCTCAGAGAACGTACTTGCGGGCGTGACCGCTGTCCGGATGTGCCCGAAGGTCACAGAGCGGTAACGACGGCAGATCCGTCCAAACCCTTCGCCGGAGGGTGCCGAATCACCTGCAACGACCGGGAAACACCCGGAGCGCTCACCAGCCGCACATCGCTGGTTCTCCACCCCATCCAAGGGTGTGTTCGGCGCGCACAGCAGCCGCGCCGAGCGCGACAACAGCAAAGGACTGATCACGATGCGTAAGAGCCTCAAGACCTCCATCACCCTCGCCACGACCGGCGCCCTCGTCCTCGGCGGTGCCGCGTTCGGGATCTCCTCCGCCCAGGCC
>NZ_QKTH01000014.1:0-105431 GCF_003234485.1 Curtobacterium sp. MCLR17_034 | reverse complement strand
GTCAGATGTGTATAAGAGACGGCTCCTGCCCCGAGCAGCCCCTCGAAGGCCGCCGGCGCGATCTCCTACGCCCGTGGGCAGCTCGGCAAGGCGTACCTCCTCGGTGGCGCCGGCCCGAACACCTGGGACTGCTCCGGGCTCGTGATGATGGCCTACAATTCGCAGGGCATCGCGACCGGCGGACACAACGTCGTCTGGCAGTACAACTACTTCAAGTCGATCGGCCGCCTCGTCCCGCTGTCCCAGCGCCAGCCCGGCGACATCCTGTTCTACTCGTCGAACGGCACGGCCTCGGGGGCGTACCACGACTCGATCGTGACGAGCTACGGCACCATGGTCGAGGCCGCCCGCCCCGGCGTCGGCGTCGTCGAGCGCGCCATCTGGCTGCCGAACCAGCTCATGCCGTACGTCGCCCGCCCGAGCGGTTCCCTGTAGCCCGCTCCCGGAGTGCTCGTTCTTTCCCAGAGCGGCTGCGGTACCAAGTGAGATCGGGCGTACCTGCACGGATCAACGCACCAGGTACGCCCGTTTCCACCCGGTACGCCCGTTTCCACCAGGCGCGCCCCCGCACGCCCCGCCCCGCCCCGCGCGACAGCAGCACCACAGAACGGCGCCCGCCCTCCGGAAGGAGAGCGGGCGCCGTTCGTCGTCAGGGGATCGTCAGTGCGAGCCGGGCACGTACGCGGCCTGACCGGCCTGCACGATGCGCTCGGCCTCGGCGGCGTCGCCCCAGCCCTCGGCCTTGACCCACTTGTTCGGCTCGAGGTCCTTGTAGCGCTCGAAGAAGTGCGCGATCTCGGCCTTCGTCTGCTCCGGCACGTCCGAGATGTCCTGGATGTGCGCCCAGCGCGGGTCCTTGGCGGGGACGACGAGGACCTTCTCGTCGTTGCCGGCCTCGTCGCTCATCTTGAAGACGCCGACGGGGCGGACCTTGACGCCGACGCCGGGGAACGTCGGGAACTCGAGCAGCAGCAGCGCGTCCACGGGGTCACCGTCGTCGGCCAGGGTCTTCTCGAAGAACCCGTAGTCGGTGGGGTAGACGAACGAGGTGAACAGCACGCGGTCGAGGTAGACGCGACCGGTCTCGTGGTCCACCTCGTACTTGTTGCGGCTGCCCTTGGGGATCTCGACGACGACGTCGTACGCGGCCATGTTGCGCTCCTGTGTCTGCTTCGGGGACTGTCGTGTGTTGCGAAAGCGCGGCTAACGTTACCGGGTGAACTCTCCGCGTCCCCGGCTCGACCCCGCCGTCGCCGAGACCCGCCTGGCGGTCCGCGACCTGCTCGCCGCAGCCGTCGACGACGGCGTGGTCGCCGCAGGCGACCTGGTCCTCGTCGCACTGAGCGGCGGACCGGACTCCCTCGCCCTGGCGGCGGCCACCGCGTTCGAAGCGGGCAAGCAGGGTCTGCGGGCCGGGGCAGTGGTCGTCGACCACGCGCTCCAGGCGGGCTCCGAGGCGGTCGCGAGCCGCGCCTCCCGGCAGGCATCCGAGCTGGGACTGGACCCGGTGACGGTCCGCAGGGTCACGGTCGGCTCCGACGGTGGTCCGGAAGGCGCCGCCCGGGAGGCCCGCCACGCGTCGATCGCCGAGGTCGCGGCCGCCACCGGATCACCCCTGGTGCTGCTGGGCCACACCCTGGACGACCAGGCCGAGACGGTGCTGCTCGGCCTGCTGCGCGGCAGCGGGCCGGACAGCCTGTCCGGCATGCAACCGCTCGCCCGACGCGACGGCGGTCCGGCGTACGGCCGGCCGCTCCTGTCGGTCCGGCGCCACGCGACCCGGCAGGCGTGCGCCGCGGCGGGGTTGGCGCCGTGGCGCGACCCGCAGAACGACGACCCCGCGTACGCACGGGTGCGGGTGCGGAACACCCTGCTGCCGGTGCTCGAACGGGAGCTCGGTGCCGGGGTGCCCGAGGCCCTGGCCCGCACGGCCGACCAGCTGCGCGAGGACTCCGCTGCTCTGGACCACTTCGCCGAGGAGATCGCGGAGGACATCGCCGAGCACTCCGAGGCGGGCATCTCGCTGTCGGTGCGGGCGCTCGGGGCGAACCCACCGGCGCTCCGGCAGCGACTCGTGCGCCTGGCGGTGGAGAGCGAGTTCGGGGTGACGCTGTCGCGCGTGCAGACGCTCGAGGTCTGCCGGCTCGTCACGGACTGGAGCGGACAGGGCCCGATCGACCTGCCGGGCGTCCGTGCCACGCGGACCGGCGACCGCATCGAGTTCAGCGCCGGTTAGGCTGGCGTGGTGGAACTCTCCGACGTCCAGGCAGACCTGTCCGAAGTGCTCTTCACCCCCGAGCAGATCGACGAGAAGCTCGCCGAGCTCGCGGCGGTCGTCGACGCCGACTACGCGGGCCGCGACCCGCTGCTCGTCGGGGTGCTCAAGGGTGCCGTCATGGTGATGGCGGACTTCTCGCGCCACCTCAAGATGCAGGCGCGGATGGACTGGATGGCGGTGTCGTCGTACGGCTCCGGCACGAAGTCGTCCGGTGTGGTGCGGATCCTCAAGGACCTGGACACCGACCTGCACGGCCGCGACGTCCTGATCGTCGAGGACATCATCGACTCCGGTCTGACCCTGTCGTGGCTCAAGCAGAACCTGCAGTCCCGTGGTGCCGCCAGCGTCGAGATCGTCGCCCTGCTGCGCAAGCCCGAGGCCGCCAAGGTCGAGGTCGACGTGAAGTACGTGGGCTTCGACATCCCCGACGCGTTCGTGGTCGGCTACGGCCTGGACTACGACGAGCGCTACCGCAACCTGCGCGGCGTCGGCGTCCTCGCTCCGCACGTCTACTCCTGACGGGCAGCCCGCCGCGCTCGGGCCGCACTCGGCCGACTCTGGCCCGGGGGTGAGTTCGCCCGCAGAGGACACCCATTCTCGCCACAGAATCGCGGCCGTATGCTGACCTGCACGCAACTTCGGCAGAGAAAGGTGTCGGGCACTCGCGCCCGGATCACATGAACTTCAAGCGCATCTTCCGCGGCCCGTACCTCTACGTGCTGATCGCGCTGGCGGGCATCTTCATCGGCTGGAGCGTCATCAGCCAGGGCAGCACCCAAGAGATCGACACCCAGAAGGGTCTCGAGCAGCTCTCCGATGACAAGGTCTCGTCCGCGACCATCAACTCCACCGAGCAGCGGGTCGACCTCGTCCTGAAGGACGGCGACAAGCAGGAGCAGTTCTACTACTCCACGCCCCGCGGCGAAGAGGTGGTGCAGGCCGTCAACGACGCCAACCTGCCGGACGGCTACAACGACCGCGTCGCCCAGGGCAACTGGTTCCTGTCGCTGCTCGGCATCCTGCTGCCGTTCCTGATCATCGGTGCCCTGTTCTGGTTCCTGCTCTCGAGCGCCCAGGGTGGCGGCTCGAAGGTCATGCAGTTCGGCAAGTCGAAGGCCAAGATCAACAACAAGGAGAACCCGCAGGTGTCGTTCGCCGACGTCGCGGGTGCCGACGAGGCGATCGAAGAACTCCACGAGATCAAGGAGTTCCTCAAGGAGCCCGCGAAGTTCCAGGCCGTCGGGGCGAAGATCCCGAAGGGCGTGCTGCTGTACGGCCCTCCCGGAACCGGCAAGACCCTGCTCGCCCGCGCCGTCGCAGGTGAAGCCGGCGTGCCGTTCTACTCGATCTCCGGTTCGGACTTCGTCGAGATGTTCGTCGGTGTCGGTGCGAGCCGTGTCCGCGACCTCTTCGAGCAGGCCAAGGCGAACTCGCCGGCCATCGTCTTCATCGACGAGATCGACGCCGTCGGTCGTCACCGTGGTGCCGGCATCGGCGGTGGCAACGACGAGCGCGAGCAGACGCTGAACCAGCTCCTCGTCGAGATGGACGGCTTCGACGGCAAGACGAACGTCATCCTCATCGCCGCGACGAACCGTCCCGACGTGCTCGACCCCGCGCTCCTGCGCCCCGGTCGCTTCGACCGCCAGATCGGTGTCGACGCCCCGGGTCTCGCCGGCCGCAAGCAGATCCTCGAGGTGCACGCGAAGGGCAAGCCGCTCGCCGCGAGCGTCGACCTCGAGCTGCTCGCCCGCAAGACGCCGGGCTTCACCGGTGCCGACCTGGCGAACGTCCTGAACGAGGCGGCCCTGCTGACCGCCCGCTCGAACGCGCAGCTCATCGACAACCGTGCCCTCGACGAGGCCGTCGACCGCGTGATGGCCGGTCCGCAGCGCCGGACCCGGATCATGTCCGACCAGGAACGCCTGATCACCGCGTACCACGAGGGCGGCCACGCCCTGGCGGCAGCGGCGATGCGGCACACCGACCCGGTCACGAAGATCACGATCCTGCCCCGCGGCCGTGCCCTCGGCTACACGATGGTGCTCCCGCTCGAGGACAAGTACTCGGTCACCCGCAATGAGCTCCTCGACCAGCTCACCTACGCCATGGGTGGTCGCGTCGCCGAGGAGATCGTCTTCCACGACCCGACCACGGGCGCCTCGAACGACATCGAGAAGGCCACCGGCACCGCCCGCAAGATGGTGACCGAGTACGGCATGAGCCAGGCCGTCGGGTCCGTCAAGCTCGGGTCCGGCTCGAGCGAGCCGTTCGTCGGCCGTGACATGAGCGGTGGCACCGGTCGTGACTACTCGGAGACCATCGCCCAGACGGTCGACGCCGAGACCCGCGCCCTGCTCGAGGCAGCGCACGACGAGGCCTACCAGGTGCTCAACGACAACCGCGACATCCTCGACCGCCTGGCCGGCGAGCTCCTCGAGAAGGAGACGCTCGACGCCCCGGAGCTCGTGGAGATCTTCAAGGACGTCCGCAAGCTGCCGGAGCGCCCGCAGTGGCTCTCCAGCGACAAGCGCCCGGTCAGCAACCTGCCCGCGATCGACGTGCCCGGCAAGGCCGCCTCGACCGCAGCGGACCCGTCGGACTCCGAGTCGACCTCGAAGACCCGTCGTCGCCCGTTCGGCAACCCGGGTATCGCCCCCGCGTAGGCCGGCATGACCGAGCTGCCGACGCGACGAGAGCGTCGACTCGCCGAGGTGAGTCGTGCCCGCGCCGCCGCCGCCGAACCGGCGACGGTCGCGATCGACCTCCGTGCACCCCAGCCGGTGCCCGAGGTCGTGACCGGCCGTCGCCGTGACCGCGGTGGTCCGGCCGAGGAGCGCACCCGGGTGCTCGGCATCCTCAACGTCACCCCCGACTCGTTCAGCGACGGCGGGCTGCACCAGGCCTACGACGCCGCCGTGCAGCACGCACGTGACCTCGTCGCGGCCGGTGCCGACGTCATCGACGTCGGTGGGGAGTCCACCCGCCCCGGTTCCGAGCGCGTGCCCGTGCCGGTCGAGCAGGAACGGGTGCTGCCGGTCGTGCAGCAGCTCCTCGCCGAGGGCATCCCGGTCAGCGTCGACACGATGAACGCCGCAACGGCCGAGCGTGCCGTCGACCTCGGTGCCGCCATCGTCAACGACGTCTCCGGTGGGCTCGCCGACCCGGACATGGCCCGGGTCGTGGCGTCGACGGGCGTCGGCTTCGTCGTCATGCACTGGCGCGGCCACAGCGACCGGATGTACCGCAACGCCGAGTACACCCACGCGGTCGAGGAGGTCCGGCGCGAGGTCGAGCTCCGGGTCGCCGAACTCATCGTGCTCGGCGTCCGGCAGGAGCAGGTCGTCATCGACCCGGGCCTCGGCTTCGCCAAGCACGGCGTGCAGAACTGGGAGATCCTGGCCGGCTACGAGCGCTTCGCCTCGATCGGCCTGCCGGTGCTCGTCGCCGCCTCACGCAAGCGGTTCCTCGACGGTGTCGGGAGCCCCGAGGGTGCCCCGCCCAGGGAGCGCGACCTCGCCACCGCCGCCATCAGCCTGCTCGCCGCCGAACGCGGCGCGTGGGGTGTGCGCGTGCACGACCCGGCACCGACCCGTGCCGTGCTCGACGTCTGGGACGCCTGGAGGGCAGCTCGATCGTGAACGACACCATCCGACTCACCGGGGTCCGCGCCCGCGGACACCACGGCGTCTTCGACCACGAGCGCGAGGACGGCCAGGACTTCGTCGTCGACGTCGCCGTGGAGCTCGACGCCCGCGCCGCCTCGGGCAGCGACGACCTCGACGCCACCGTGCACTACGGCGTCCTCGCCGAGCAGGTCGTCGCCGAGATCGAACGCGACCCGGTCGACCTGATCGAGACGCTCGCCGAGCGCATCGCCGCGGCCGTGCTCACCCACCGTGCCGCGTTGGCGACGGAGGTCACGGTGCACAAGCCGCAGGCCCCGATCACCGTGCCGTTCACCGACGTCTCGATCACCATCCGGCGCACCCGCGGCGCCACGGTGCCGGACGAGGAAGAAGAATGACCCACCGGGTCGTCGTCGCCCTCGGAGCGAACCTCGGCGACCGGGGGAGCACGCTCCGCGCCGCCGCCACCGCGATCGCCGCCCTGCCCGGGGTCGAGCCGGTGGCATCGAGCCGCGAGGTCGAGTCGGTCGCCGTGACCCTCGACGGCCTCGACACGTCGAAGCCCCGCTACCGGAACGCCGTCGTGGTCGTCGACACCGACCTCGAGCCGCAGGCCTTCCTCGACGCCCTGCACGGCATCGAGGACGCCCACGGCCGCACGCGCGAGGTCCGGTGGGGCGACCGCACCCTGGACCTCGACGTCGTCGCCGTGGATGACCTGCGGATCGCCACGGACACCCTGGTCGTGCCCCACCCCCGGGCAGCGGAGCGCGCGTTCGTGCTCGCCCCGTGGCTCGACGCCGACCCCGAGGCCGTCCTGCCCGGTGCCGGACCGGTGGCCGACCTGCTCACCGCCGTGGGGGACGACACCGAGCGCGTCGACGAGCCGCGCCTGTTCGCGGAGCCGGCACGGGCCTCCAGGCCTGCGGGGAGCGCGACCAGCGCATGAAGCCCACCCGTGCCTCCACGCTGATCAGCATCGCCGTCGTGACGGTGGTCGCCGGCTTCGCACTCGACGCCGTCCTGGCGTCGCGCCAGCTGCCGACGTTCCTGTTCTCGATCCCGCTCGGCGTCACGCTCGCGTTCATCGGCGTCGCCGTCGTGCTCATGGCACGCCCGGTGCGCCGGCACGCGCGCGACGGCGCTGGACGCCAGCGGCCGGTCGACCCGCTCTACGCGACGCGGGTCGTCGTGCTCGCGAAGGCGTCCAGCATCTGCGGCACGCTGCTCGGCGGGTTCGCCCTCGGCCTCGTGCTGTACCTGCTGACCCGTTCCGCGACGCCTTCGCTAGGCTCGACCCTGCCGAACGTGATCGCCGTCGGGGGCGGGATCGTCCTGACGGTCTGCGCACTCGTGGCGGAGCGCATGTGCATCGCACCTCCGGGTGACGACGACGACCGTGACGATCCCCGCAACGGTTCGACGACGGTGAACTGACCGAGCAACCCCAGGAGGCCCGCGATGCCGCGTGAACGACTCGACGAGCCCGGCCTCGGCCTCGGTGGGATCGCCTGGCAGCGGGTGTCCGCGAAGCTCGTGTGGACCGAACTCATCACCACGCTCGTGATCGGTGTCGTGCTCACCGCGGGCTGCGTGCTCATCGGGATCGTCACCGACGGCTTCGGTTCCGGGGCCGGCACGGTCTGGCTCTCCATCGGCATCGTGGTGGCGGTCACCACGGCGATCACCGCCGCGCTCACGCCCCGACGGGTCCGGGCCATCGGCTACGCGCTCCGCGACGACGACCTGGTCGTGCGCCGCGGCCTCATGTGGCAGCGGTTCACGGCGGTCCCGTACGGCCGGATGCAGCTCGTCGACGTCGCCCGGGGCCCGCTCGACCGGGCGCTCGGGATGAGCGAGCTGAAGTTCGTCACCGCCGCGGCCGCGACGAACGTCCGGATCCCGGGTGTCCCGGCAGCGGACGCCGACGAGCTGCGCGACCGCCTCGTCGAGCTCGCCGAGTCCCGTCGCGCCGGACTGTAGGGGTCGTCCGTGACCTTCCGACCGGGCACCCCGCTGCTCAAGGGCGGGATCTTCCTCATCGTCATCCTCGGCTACGTGCTGAACAGCCTGCGCGACCAGCTCGTCGAGTTCTTCATCCCGGGCGAACAGCAGGAGGACGGTGACCCGGTCCGGTACGTGTACGAGCACGGCGTCGTCGGCTGGGTCCTGCTCGGCATCGTGGTGTTGCTCGTGGTGCTGATCGGGTTGTTCTACCTGTCCTGGCGCATGCACGAGTTCCGCGTCACCGGCGAGATCGTCGAGGTGCGCTCGGGCGTGCTGTTCCGGAACCACCGCAAGGCCCGGCTCGACCGGATCCAGGGCATCAACATCCAGCGGCCCCTCGTGCCCCGGGTGTTCGGCACCGCCAAGCTCGAGATCGCGCAGGCCGGCAACGACGCCAACGTGCAGCTCGCCTACCTCGGGGCCCGTGCCGCCGACGACCTGCGGCAGCGGATCCTGGTGCTGGCGTCCGGCGCGAAGGACGACGACGGCCACGGCGGTCCGTCGCGGCAGTCCCACGGGGCACTGCAGGACCGCGTCGACGAGATGTTCTCGCCCGAGCTCGACCCCGCAGCCGTGCACGCGACCCGCATCGTCAAGGTGCGCCCCGGTCGGCTCATCGCGTCGATGCTGCTGTCCGGAACGACGCTGTTCCTGCTGCTCGTCATCGCCGGCATGATCGTCAGCGTCGCCCTCACCGGCGAGTTCGCGGTGCTGTTCGGGCTGTTCCCCGCCGTGCTCGGTGCCGGTGGCTACTACGTCCGCAAGTTCTCCCGTTCGCTGCAGTACACGATCGCCGAGACCCGCGACGGCATCCGGATCGGCTTCGGGCTGGTCTCGACGTCGAACGAGACGCTGCCGCCGGGGCGCATCCACGCCGTCAGTGTCGCGCAGCCGCTGCTGTGGCGTCCGTTCGGCTGGTGGGACATCCGCATCAACCGTGCGACGAGCGCCGGCAACGGGGCGTCGAGCAACCAGCAGGTGTCCTCGATCGTGCTGCCCGTGGGCACCACGGCGGACGTCCGCGAGGTCCTCGACATCATCCTGCCCGGGCTCGTCGGCACCGTCGTCGCCGGCCCCGAGGCGTCGCAGGAAGCCCTGCGCGAGGGCGCAGCCGAAGCCGTCGACGTCGTCGACGACAGCCTCACCACCTCGGGCGACCGCGGCGGCTTCGTGCACTCCCCACGCCGTGGCGCCTGGCTCCGTCCGTTCGCGTTCCGGCGCAACGGCTACCGGTTCGTGCAGGGTGCGGTGCTGCTGCGGCTCGGTGCCGTGTGGCGCTCGCTCGTCATCGTGCCGCTTCCCCGGGTGCAGAGCGTCAAGGTCGAGCAGGGTCCCCTCGAGCGTGCCCTGCGGCTCGCAGCCGTCCACGTCCACACCGTGGCCGGCCCGGTCTCGGCCCGCGTCGGCGCGCTCGACGCGCGGGACGCGCAGCGCCTGTGGGCGGAGACGACGCAGCGTGCCGTCGAGGCGGCCGCGGTCGACACGACCCACCGCTGGCGCGAACGGGAGGCCCGTCCCGCGGCCGCCGCGCACGCTGCCGCCGACACCGTGCCCGGGTCCGGAGCCCCTGCCGGGCAGGCGGCGCACCGGTCCGGCGCCGTCCCTACCGGCTGGGACGACGTCCCACCGACCGGAGCCGCACGATGAGGGCCGGGCGCCTCGGGGTCGGCATCGTCGGCGCCGGACGGGTCGGACCCGTCCTCGGAGCGGCCCTGGCGAACGCGGAGCACGCCGTCGTCGGGGTGACCGCCGTGTCCGACGAGGGTCGTGACCGCGCCGAGGCGATGCTGCCGGGCGCCCCGGTGCTCGCGACGCCGGACCTGGTCGAGCGGAGCGAACTCGTGCTGCTCGCGGTGCCGGACGACCAGCTCGCCTCGCTCGTGCAGGGGCTGGCGGACGCCGGGATCTGGCAGCCGGGGCAGCTCGTCGTGCACACCAGCCCGGACCACGGCGTCGGCATCCTCGCCCCGGCGATGGCGGCCGGTGCCATCCCGTTGGCGATCCACCCCGCGATGGCCTTCACGGGCACGAGCGTCGACCTGTCCCGGCTGCGCGACGCGTACTGCGCGGTGACCGCCCCGGCGCCCGTCCTGCCGATCGCGCAGGCGCTCGTGGTCGAGATGGGCGCCGAACCGTTCGTCGTGGCCGAGGGTGACCGGCCCGCCTACGCTGATGCGGTGCGGGCCGCCGTGAGCTTCTCGACCGCGATCGTCGACCAGTCGGCGGGCACCCTGTCCGGCATCGGCGTCGAACACCCGGGTCGTGTCCTCGGTGCGCTCGTCCGCTCCGCCGTCGACAACGCACTCACCGCCGCCGACGGGCAGTCGACGCTCTAGCGGTTCGGGGGCGGGACCGCGGCGCGGGGAGGAGGTCGGGGCCGGGCGCTCGAGAGGTCACGACTCCCCGCTCAGTTCCGCCGAGTGGTCACGACCTGTCGGTTGCGCGTGCTCAAGCCGACGGATCGTGACCGGTGGGCGTGGTGCGGGCGGGGAGTTGTGACCGCGCTCTCGGGCGGGCACGGTTCGGGGGCGGGACCGCGGCGCGGGTAGCATTTCCCCCGACCCCCACGACCATCGGAGCCGCACCCGCATGACCGACGAGACCGTCACCCCCGACACCGCGATCGCCGACGCCGCCGCACTGGCCGAGCAGGAGACCAGCGAGCAGCGACAGGTCCGGCTCGACAAGCGGGCGAAGCTGCTGGAGTCGGGCATCGAGGCGTACCCCGCCGAGCTCCCCATCACCACGACGATCCCGGCCGTGCGCGAGCAGTACGCGCACCTGGAGACCGGCGAGGAGACCCAGGACGTCGTGGGCATCGCGGGTCGTGTGGTGTTCTCCCGCAACACTGGCAAGCTCTGCTTCGCGTCCCTGCAGTCGGGCGACGGCTCGCGCATCCAGGCGATGGTCTCCCTGGCCGAGGTGGGCGACGAGTCCCTCGCCCGCTGGAAGGAGTTCGTCGACCTGGGCGACCACGTGTTCGTGCACGGCCGGGTGATCTCCTCGCGCCGCGGCGAGCTGTCGATCATGGTCGACGACTGGGCGATCGCGGCGAAGGCGATCCTGCCGCTGCCGAACCTGCACAACGAGCTCAACGAGGAGACGCGGGTCCGCCAGCGCTACCTCGACCTCATCGTCCGCGACGAGGCCCGCGCCACCGTGCGTGCCCGCGCTGCCGTGATGACCTCGCTCCGCCAGACCTTCACCGCGCACGAGTACCTCGAGGTCGAGACCCCGATGCTGCAGACCCAGCACGGCGGCGCCTCGGCACGACCGTTCGTGACGCACTCGAACGCGTTCGACACCGAGCTGTTCCTGCGCATCGCACCCGAGCTGTTCCTGAAGCGCGCCGTCGTCGGCGGCATCGACCGGGTGTTCGAGATCAACCGCAACTTCCGGAACGAGGGTGCCGACTCGTCGCACTCGCCCGAGTTCGCGATGGTCGAGGCGTACCAGGCGTACGGCAACTACGAGCAGATGGCCGACCTGACGCAGGAGCTCGTGCAGAACGCGACCCGCGCGGTCACCGGTGGTGCGCTCGAGGTCACCCTGCCCGACGGCAGCACCTACGACCTGGGTGGCGAGTGGCCCCGCATCGACATGTACGGCTCGCTGTCCGAGGCCGCGGGGCGCGAGATCAGCCCGGAGACCCCGCTGTCCGAGCTGCAGACGCTCGCCGAGGCCGAGGGCGTCGAGGTCGCCCACGCCACGCACGGCAAGTACGTCGAGGAGCTCTGGGAGCACTTCGTCATCGACTCGCTCGACCGCCCGACCTTCGTGATGAACTTCCCGGTCGACACCTCGCCGCTCACCCGGCAGCACCGCACCCGTCCGGGCGTCGTCGAGAAGTGGGACCTGTACGTCCGCGGCTTCGAGCTGGGCACGGCGTACTCGGAGCTCGTCGACCCGGTCGTGCAGCGGGAGCGGTTCGTCGAGCAGGCGAAGCTCGCGGCCGGCGGTGACCTCGAGGCGATGCGCGTCGACGAGGACTTCCTGCGGGCCCTGGAGCACGCGATGCCCCCGTCGGGCGGCATGGGCATGGGGATCGACCGCCTGCTCATGGCCATCACGGGCCTGGGCATCCGCGAGACGATCCTGTTCCCGCTGGTCAAGTAGCTCCCGGTCCACCGGGGTACGATGCTCGGGTGCCTGAAGGAGTCGTAAGCGGGATCGTCTTCGCCCTGACGCCGACCATCGTCGTCGGCCTGATCTTCTGGTTCGTGATGCGCGCGATCATGCGTGCTGACCGGACCGAGCGTGCCGCGTACGCCAAGGTCGAGGCCGAGGAGCGCGCCCGCTTCGAGCGTGAGCACGGTCGCCCCGCGCCGGCTCCGACGTCGGCCGAGTAGCCGCCCGCGCACGATCCACTTCACCCCGTGTTCACCGCGCGGTGTGATCCTGTCGCGCATGCCCACCATCCCGGAGTCCGCCGCCGGCGTCGATGACCTCGACGACCTCGACGTGGAGGACGCCTTCGGACACCCGGCGTCCGGGGCGTCCGTCTCGCCCGTCGGCAGTGACGACGGACCCCTCGACGACGAGGGCGACGTCGACGACCTCGACGTCTGAGCGCCGACGGACCGACACACACCGTTCACCTCGCCGACGCGTGCCGGGGTGAGCATCGTCCGCATGGCAACCACCGCACATCCCTTCACGGGCCGCAGCCTCGTCGGTGACATCGAGAGCGAGTACGACGAGTTCGACCGAGACGCAGACCTCGAGGTCTCCAAGCGCCGGGACGGGTGGCTCGAACCCTCCTGGTGACCCCCACCCATTCGGTATTCGGGGTACGACGACCAGATCGCACTGATCCGGTCGGACGTACCCCTTTTGCATGTCCGGAGTACGCAGTCGCCTGGGGTACACGATCGGAAACGCTGGTGAAACACGCCTGCAACGCCGGAAACACGGCGTTATCCGCTTGATCCAGGGCCGATTGGGGGACCAGACTGTCGGTGTGCTGTACCCCGCGGGGGACGCTTTCGATGATGAAGCACGGAGAACCCTGAGAATCGCTCCGAACGATTTGTGGGGTACACCTCCGGGCCGCTTTACTCATCAGCACCCCCCGGCAACGCCCCACGAAGCCATCACCGTCGAACGCAGGGAGAAACACCATGACGATCGCAACGGCTGCACCCAGCACCACCCGCCGCACCGCCACCAAGAAGGCATCGGCATCGAAGACCGCGACCGCCGAGTCCGCCACCACCTCCCTCGACACCGAGGTCGAGGCCGACGAGCAGCTCGCCGGTGTCCGCGGCGCCTCGGTCGACCAGGTCGGCGACTACCTCCGTCACATCGGCCGCCTCTCGCTCCTCACCGCCGAGGAAGAAGCGCAGATCGCACGCCGCATCGAGGTCGGGCTCTTCGCCGAAGAGAAGCTCGCCACCGAGAAGGGCCTCGCGAAGACCCTGCAGCGTGAACTCCGCTGGCTCGTCCGTGACGGTGAGCGCGCCAAGGAGCGCATGATCACCTCGAACCTCCGCCTCGTCGTGAGCATCGCCAAGCGGTACTCGCAGCGCGGCCTGCCCTTCATGGACGTCATCCAGGAAGGCAACCTCGGCCTGGTCCGTGCGGTCGAGAAGTTCGACTTCACGCAGGGCTACAAGTTCTCGACCTACGCCACCTGGTGGATCCGCCAGGCCATCTCGCGTGGTCTCGCTGACAAGGCACGCACGATCCGCATCCCGGTGCACACCGTCGAGCTCATCAACAAGATCTCACGCACCGAGCGTGACCTGACCGTCGACCTCGGCCGTGCGCCGATGCCGGAGGAAGTGGCCGCCGAGCTGAGCATGAGCGTCGAGGAACTCGTCGACCTCAAGGGCCGCTCGCACGAGCCGGTCTCGATCCACACCGTGGTCGGCGACTCCGACGACAGCGAACTCGGTGACTTCATCGAGGACGAGGACGCCGCGAGCCCGAACGAGCTCACCGAGACGACGCTGCTGCACCGCGACATCCGCTCCATCGTCGCCGAGCTGCCCAGCGACGAGGCGAACGTCATCCGCATGCGCTACGGCCTGGACGACGACAAGCCGATGACCCTCGACGAGATCTCGAAGATCGTGCACACGACCCGCCAGGCCGTCAGCCGGGTGGAGTCGCGCGCCAAGCTGCGGCTGTTCGCCAAGGCGGTCTCGCAGGACATGCAGCTGTACCTGACCGACTAGGTCAGTGGACTTCGGCCGGCACGTTCACCCGTGCCGGCGCGGGGAAACCGGGTCGTTCTGTGGGAAGACGATCCGGTGGGGTGATGGGACGGCCCGCTCGAGCACTGCTCGAGCGGGCCATTCACGTTCCCGGAGCCGGAGCCGGAGCCGGAGCCGGGGCCGGAGCCATAGCCATAGCCAGGGCCAGCCCCGGCGCGGCGTCAGTCGTCGATCTCGCGCCGGAGCTTCTGCCGCAGGTCACTCGGGATGAGCTCGACCAGCTGGTCGGGACGCACCGGCAGGTCGAGCAGGCTGAGCTTCACGCGTCCGGTGCGCCCGTGCCGCTCGGCGTCGAGGCGCACCACGCTCCCGGCGTCCTTCCGGAGCCGCATGTCGATCTGTGCCCCGGTGGCCACCTCGCCGACCACGAGCCCGTCCACCTCGAGCGCAGCGCTCCTGGTGCCCTCGGCGATGTCGAACCGGTAGCGCTCCCGCGCGGCGAGCACCACCGAGCGGTCGATCCCGGCCATCGGCGCGACCGGCGTCACCACCGAGCCGGACAGCGCGGGGGAGAGCACCGGCCCACCGGCGGCGTAGTTGTACGCGGTGGAGCCGGCCGGGGTCGCTGCCACGATGGCGTCGGCCCGGTAGTACCCGTACCCGAGGCCCCCGACGCTGAGGTCGGCCGACACCTGCCCGGAGCCCGGCCGTCGCACGATGGTCAGGTCGTTGAACGCCAGGTAGTCGGTGCGGGCACCACCCCAGGACAACCGGGCCTCGAGCGCGTGGTGCGGCTCGAGCTGGTACTCGCCGGCGGACAACCGCTCCAGCGCGCTCTCGAGCTCGGGCGGCTCGATCTCGACCAGGAACCCGACGTTGCCGTAGTTCACGCCGAGGACGGGCACCGGGCGCTTGGCCACGAGCCGCATCGCGCCGAGCATGGTGCCGTCGCCGCCGAGGGCCACGACCAGGTCGACGCGGTCCGTGAAGTCGTCGTCGTCGACCACGTCGACCCCGCCACCGATGCGCTGGGCGTCCGCACGCCGGGCGAGCAGCTCGCCCTGGCCGGACGCGTTCCAGCGCTGCAGGGTCGTCACGGACTCCTGCACGTTCTTGGTCGGGTGGACGACGAGGCCGACGACGGGCTGCTCCATGACCGGATCGTACCGAGCAGACCTCCGATGCGGGCTGTCTCTTCGTAGAGACATGCGATATTCTGAATACATGCAGACCGCTCAGCTCTCCGTCGCCCTCCCTTCCGTCCGGCACGGCCGCGAGATCGTGCTGCTCGCCGACCTCGAATCCCACGAGTCCGGCTTCGGCTTCGTCGACGCCGAACACCTGCTGCTGGCCGCCGTCACGCTCTGCGCCGGCATGCCCCGCTTCCGACCCGTCCTCGACGCCCACCGGATCACCCCGGACACCGTCCGCTCCGGCATCCGCGCCTTCGTCGGTGCCCACACCACCTGCCCCGGCGAACACGACCGCGTCGCGTGCACGCCCGCTGCGATGCGCGTGCTCGCCCGCGCCGCGACGATCGCGGGCCGTTCGGAGCGCATCCGACCGCCGCACGTCGTCCTCGCCGTGCTCGACTCGGTCGACGATCCGCTCGCCGGATCAGCGCACGACGTCCTCGACGCCCTGGGCGTCGACGCGCGCCGCTTCCGACGCGACCTGCGTCGCGCGGTGCGGCGCGCCTGACCCAGCGCGACCGACAAGCGGACTGGAGGCCCGTGGCGATCCCGCCCCGAGCCTCCAGTCCGTCTTGTCGTTCGCTCACTGCGCACAAGACGCACCCTGGTCACGCCCACGGCGAACAGGGGCAGCCCCCGGGGGGAGCGCTGGTTACTCTCGAAGTACTTGGCCGGACTCACACGAGACCGGCACAGCGTCGGCTCCGCTCATCAGGGGCCAAGGGAGAGCACATGTTCGAGAGATTCACCGACCGGGCCCGTCGTGTTGTCGTCCTCGCTCAAGAAGAAGCGAAGATGCTCAACCACAACTACATCGGCACCGAGCACATCCTCCTCGGCCTCATCCACGAGGGCGAGGGCGTCGCCGCCAAGGCTCTGGAGTCGCTGGGCATCTCGCTCGACGCCGTGCGCGAGCAGGTCCAGGACATCATCGGGCAGGGCCAGCAGCAGCCGACCGGGCACATCCCGTTCACGCCGCGCGCCAAGAAGGTGCTCGAGCTGTCCCTGCGCGAGGCGCTGCAGCTCGGCCACAACTACATCGGCACGGAGCACATCCTGCTCGGCCTGATCCGCGAGGGCGAGGGTGTCGCAGCCCAGGTCCTCGTGAAGCTCGGCGCCGACCTGAACCGGGTGCGCCAGCAGGTCATCCAGCTCCTGTCCGGCTACCAGGGCAAGGAAGCGGTCGCCGTCGGCGGCGAGCAGCAGCAGAACGCGCAGCAGGGTTCGCAGGTCCTCGACCAGTTCGGTCGGAACCTCACCCAGGCCGCGCGCGACGGCAAGCTCGACCCCGTCATCGGGCGCGAGAAGGAGATGGAGCGGGTCATGCAGATCCTCTCCCGCCGCTCCAAGAACAACCCCGTCCTGATCGGTGAGCCCGGCGTCGGCAAGACCGCCGTCGTCGAGGGCCTCGCCCAGGCGATCGTCAAGGGCGACGTGCCCGAGACGCTGAAGGACAAGCAGCTCTACTCGCTCGACCTCGGATCGCTCATCGCCGGGTCCCGCTACCGCGGTGACTTCGAGGAGCGCCTGAAGAAGGTCACGAAGGAGATCCGCACCCGCGGCGACATCATCGTCTTCATCGACGAGATCCACACGCTCGTCGGTGCCGGTGCAGCCGAGGGCGCGATCGACGCTGCCTCGATCCTCAAGCCGCTCCTCGCCCGCGGTGAGCTCCAGACCATCGGTGCCACCACGCTCGACGAGTACCGCAAGCACTTCGAGAAGGACGCCGCACTCGAGCGTCGCTTCCAGCCGGTGCAGGTCAACGAGCCGTCGCTGCCCCACGCGATCAACATCCTCAAGGGTCTGCGCGACAAGTACGAGGCGTTCCACAAGGTGTCCATCACCGACGGCGCGATCGTCGCCGCGGCGAACCTGGCGGACCGCTACGTGCAGGACCGCTTCCTGCCGGACAAGGCCATCGACCTGATCGACGAGGCCGGCGCTCGCCTGCGTCTGTCGATCCTGTCGGCGCCGCCGGAGCTCCGCGAGTTCGACGAGAAGATCTCGACGGTCCGCGGGTCGAAGGAAGCCGCCATCGAGGAGCAGGACTTCGAGAAGGCCGCGAGCCTGCGCGACGAGGAGAAGAAGCTCCTCGGCGAGCGTCTCCGCCTCGAGAAGCAGTGGCGTGCGGGTGACGTCGCCGCGTCCGGCACCGTCGACGAGGGCATCATCGCCGAGGTCCTGGCCCAGGCCACGGGCATCCCGGTGTTCAAGCTCACCGAAGAGGAGACCTCGCGTCTCGTCTTCATGGAGAAGGCACTGCACGAGCGCGTCATCGGTCAGGAAGAGGCCATCTCGGCCCTGTCCAAGACCATCCGCCGTACCCGTGCCGGCCTGAAGGACCCGAACCGTCCCTCCGGCTCGTTCATCTTCGCCGGCCCCACGGGCGTCGGGAAGACCGAGCTCGCCAAGGCCCTCGCCGAGTTCCTGTTCGACGACGAGGGTGCGCTGATCTCCCTCGACATGTCGGAGTTCGGTGAGAAGCACACCGTGTCCCGCCTGTTCGGTGCCCCTCCCGGGTTCGTCGGGTTCGAGGAGGGCGGCCAGCTCACCGAGAAGGTGCGCCGCAAGCCGTTCTCCGTGGTCCTGTTCGACGAGATCGAGAAGGCCCACCCGGACATCTTCAACTCGCTGCTGCAGGTGCTCGAGGAAGGCCGTCTCACCGACGGTCAGGGCCGCGTGGTCGACTTCAAGAACACCGTCATCATCATGACCACGAACCTCGGTTCGCAGGGCATCGCCGGTGGCCCGGTGGGCTTCCAGGTCGAGGGTGACTCGGCCGTCGGCTACGACCGCATGCGCGGCAAGGTCAACGAGGAGCTCAAGAAGCACTTCAAGCCCGAGTTCCTGAACCGTGTCGACGACACGATCGTGTTCCCGCAGCTGTCGCAGCCCGAGCTGCTGCAGATCGTGGACCTGTTCGTGAAGCGTCTGGCCGACCGCCTGCTCGACCGCGACATGACCGTCGAGCTCACGCTGCCGGCCAAGGAGCAGCTCATCAAGGTCGGGTTCGACCCGTCCCTCGGTGCTCGGCCCCTGCGTCGCGCGATGCAGCACGAGGTCGAGGACCAGCTGTCCGAGCACATCCTGCAGGGTGAGCTCAACGCTGGCGACCACGTCAAGGTCGACTTCGTCGACGGTGCGTTCCACTTCGAGACCGGGCGTCAGCCGGGCCGCGAAGAGGTCCTCGCCGGTGCAGCCGCGGTCGAGGCCGCGACCGACACGCCCCAGGGTGAGATCGAGTCCTAGGACCTGACACTCCACGGACAGGAGGCTCGGTGCCAGCTGGCACCGAGCCTCCTGTCCGTTCTCGGGTCGCGTTCAGATCCCGCATCGCCGATCTGCGCGTCCTTGCGGCCACGGACCCCCGTCCGGGGGTACTGTGATGACAACGCGCGAGACGTTCCCCCCAACTCCTCGCGCGTCGCGCTCGATCGGTTCCCCCCAACGGATCGAGACGCAGCCGGCCCCGGTCTGTTCGCAGACCGGGGCCGTTGCACGTTCGGGGACGGTGTCGGTCGTCCGTGCGGGCGGGCGCCCGTGGCGTCAGGCGGCGTCGGGCAGCTGTGCGGCGAAGTCGCGGACGGCGCGCTCCCAGCGCTCCGGGGCCTCGTTCCACTCGAGCGTGTGCGGTGCCGTGCGGAACGTGACCGTGCTGGCGCCCTGCCGCGCGGCGACGGCGGCGACGTCGTCGGCGGCGACCAGGGCGTCGGCCTCGGAGCGGATCAGCAGCGTCGGCGTCGACGAGTCCTGCCACGTGGTCGTCGTCACGGGGGTCGGGGCCCCGGCGAGCCGTGACAGCACGTTCGTGGTCGCGATGCGGGCGGCGACCGTGCCGACGAACGCGGGCAGGTGCGCACCGCGGACGGCCCCGCGGAGTGCCGAGGCGACGTCGAGCAGGGGTGAGACGGCCACGAGTCCGTCGACGTCGACGCGTGCGGCGGCGACGGAGCAGGCGAGCGCGCCGGCGGACCAGCCCTGCAGCACGACGAGTTGTGCACCACGGGCCCGGGCGGCCCGGACGGCGGCGACGATGCGGTCCGCTGCACCGGCGTCGAGGGAGCGGAGCGGCAGGTCGGTGGTGTCGACGACCTCGGACGAGGCGCCGAGCGCACGCCAGACGCCGACACCGCGCAGGACCTGGCGCGGGCCGAGGGACTGGCCGTGCACGTGGACCACGTGGGTCGTGGCGGCCTCGGGCTCGGCGCCGGGCACGTCGTCCGGTCCGTCGTACCGCAGGGCGTCCCAGGCCCACTCACCGGTCGCCACGGGGGCGGTGACGCTGCGGCGCACGGTGTCACCGTCGCTGCCGGCCCCGGTCTCCGTGCTCGCGGTGGTGATCGCGCCGACCTGCACCCGGGTGTCGTCGCGCTGCAGGTCGTAGGTGCCCGGCAGTCGGGTGTCGCGGGTGGCGGTCAGCTCGACCTCGGTGTCCGTGGCGCTGCGGACCGTGGCGGTCGCCGTGTACGGCGTCGGGAACAGCAGCCGTCGTGCGACGAAGGCGCCGAGTCCGAGCGTGCCGACCGCTCCTGCCGCGGTCCCGAGTGCCGTGATGCGTGCGCCGGTCATGTGATCTCCCTGAGTCGTGCCGTGGTGAGCGTCGCAGCGGCCGGGACGTCCTGCCCGGCCTCGCGCGCGCGGTCTTCGATCTCGACGGACAGTCGGTGCTGCCGACTCCGCCACTGGCGACGCTGCCACACGATCGTGAAGTAGAGCCCGGTGTTGCCCGATGCCGTCTCGAGCCGCCGGAGTTCCGGTTCGAGCACGCGGAACCGGCGTCGGGCGGCCCGCCAGTCGCGGAACTCCCGTGCGGCGTCGGGCAGCACGCCACCGGCCGCGCCGATGGCGAGCAGGACCATGGAGCCGAGGAACACCGGGGTGTAGAGCTTCGACAGGACCCCGACCGCACCGTCGGCGCCGGCGACGTGCACGGCGTCGAGGGCGATCGCGATGCCGGCGAGCAGCACGAGGCCGCCGGCACCGACGACGAAGAGCCAGTACAGGCGGCCGAGCCCGTCACCGCTCCGGAAGCCGCGCAGCACGGCGACGGCCGACCGGGCGATGACGATGGCGATGTAGGTCATTTCCACCGCCGAGTAGAGCGCGGTCGGCAGCTGGTCGCCGTAGGCCACCATGAACTGCGCCGTCGGGGTCGGTGCGTCGATCAGGGTGAACAGCACGACGAGGGCGACGAGCACGAGCACGCAGCCGATGATGCGGCTGGCGCGCAGGAGCCTGGCGGAGCGTGCCGCGGCCTCGACCGACTGCGCGAGGGCGAACATGCCGCACACCATCAGGCAGCGGCCGATCAGGTCGGCGATGTTGGGCACGTGCGTCACACCGGCGAGGAACGTCGTGACGTCGGGCTGGTTGATCGTGAGTCCGACGGCGACGCAGCTGCAGCAGACCATCAGCCAGGTGACGCTGGCCGACTGGGTGCGCACCAGGAGCAGCCGGGCGACCAGCACCGCCAGGATCAGCCAGACCGGGATCGACCCCCAGACGTGCAGCGTCACCGCGTCACCGGAAGATCCCGGGCTGGCCCTCGGGGTCGAGCAGCCCGATCCGCAGCGCGAGCTGGTCGGCGACGAGCTCGACGGCCTGCTCGTGCGGGGTGTCCAGCGACCGGGTGAACGCCGTCCGACCGCTGAGCAGCCCCGTGTACGCCTGGTGGTCGCAGCCGGTGTCGTCCATGAACACGTGGGCGAGCTCGTGCAGCACGCAGGCCACCCGGGAGCGCTCGGACAGCCCGGGGCGGGTCTCGAGCAGGGCGTGGTCGGCGCGCTGGATGAGCCGCGCGGACAGGTCGCCCGGCAGCTCCGTGGTCCGCACGTGGATCGGTTTGCCGAGCGCTGCCTCGGCGCGGGCGGTCAGCTCCTGCAGGGACAGCCGACGGGGGAGCCCGAGGCGTTGCACGCGGCGACGGGCCTCGGTCTGCCGACGTAGGGCGTCGAAGCGGTCGCGGTACCCGCTCACGGGGTGCCGCCCGATTCGTCCAGGCGACGTAGGTGGTCGGTGAAGTCGCGGATCTCGTCCGCCGAGGCGAACTCGCCCAGACGCCGGGTCGCGAACGCGACGACCTCGCGCTTGCGGAGTTCGAGCACGAGCTCCAGCTGCGCCTGCACCCGCTCCGGCACGTCCGTGTTGCCGGCCGCGTCGGTCAGGTACTCCGCCGGGACGCCGAAGTAGGTCGCCAGTGCCGCCAGGAGTCGCTGGTCACGGACGGCCGGACCGTTGCCGCCGAGCATGTAGCCCCAGCGCGGTCGGCTCATCGACGCACCCTGCGCCTCGATCTCGGCGGCGATCTCCTTGTACGGGGGTCGCTGGCCCGAGTTGGCCTCGACGACGTCCATCAGGAGCTGCAGTTTGCGCGACAGTTCCCGACGGTGTGCGTCGTCGTCGTTGTACTCGATCACGTGTCCCCACTCTCACATCTGTCTCAGACATGATAAAACTGATCCAGCGCGTCGGCCGGTGTCACCACTCTGCCAGGCTCGCGCTCGCTCGTCAGGTCGGCATTTCGATGGGGGGATGCCGAACGGGGGACGAACGAACGGGAGGCGCGGTGCCAGCTGGCACCGCGCCTCCCGTCCGTCGTGTGGTGCGGACTACGCCTGCACGTCGCCGCGCCAGCCCGGCTGGGTCGGTGCGTTCTCGACGCGCTCCTTGTAGTTCTGCAGGTCCTTCTTGACGGCGTGGCCGCCGACGCCCACGGCGGAGCCGAGCTTCTCGAGGATGCCGGAGGGCTCCCAGTCGATCTGCACGGTGACGCGGGTCTCGGTGTCGGAGAGCTTGTGGAAGGTGACGACACCGGCGTGCTCGGTCTCGCCGTCCTTCACGGTCCAGGCGACACGCTCGTCGGGGTGCTGCTCCGTGATGAGGGCGCGGAACTGGCGCTCCTGGCCGGCGACCTTGACGGTCCAGTCGGTGGTCTTGTCATCCACCTGGACGATCTTCTCGACCTCGTCGAGGAAGTGCGGGAACTCCTCGAAACGGGTCCACTGGTCGTAGGCCGGGCGGACGGGGACGTTGACGTCGACGGTTTCGATGATCTGAGGCATGTACCGGACGGTAGGCCGATCGACCTGGGCGGCACTCAGCAGCGCTGTCCCCCTGCGGTACCGTCCGGGCGTCGCCGCGGGCGGCGTGCGCGTCCGGCGTCGCGCAGTAGTGTGGGGCGGATGACAGAGCACGGGAAGCACGCGTTCCACGAGCGCGACGACCACGGGATCCTCGTGCGTCCGGCGCTCGCCTCGGACGTCCCGCACATCCAGCGGCTCATCGCCCCCTACGTCGACCGGCGCATCCTGCTCGGCAAGGAGAACGTCGCCCTGTACGGCTCGATCCAGCAGTTCCGGATCGCCGAAGGGCCCGACGGCACCCCCATCGGGTGTGGTGCGCTCGCCGTCTTCTGGGACGACATCGCCGAGGTGCGCACCCTCGCCCTGGACGAGCAGTGGATCCACAAGCGCGTCGGGCACCGGATGCTCGAGGCACTCGAGCACGACGCCCGTGAACTCGGGGTCGCCCGGATCTTCTGCCTGACCTTCGAGGTCGACTTCTTCGCGAAGCACGGGTACCTGGAGATCGGCGAGAGCGTCGTCCCGCCGGATGTCTACGCCGAACTGGTCCGCTCGTCGGACGAAGGGGTCGCGGAGTTCCTCGACCTCGCCCGGGTCAAGCCGAACACCCTCGGCAACACCCGCATGCTGAAGAACCTCTGACGCTTTCTCCCTCCGACCGGCGGGGTGGCCCTGTGCGGACCGCGCCGTTGTCTACCCTGTGCGCATGTCGTCGTTGCGTCACCCCGTCGGGCCCGAGAAGCCGGTCGTCTACTGGCGCCGCCGGGCGCTCGTGCTCGGGGCGCTGCTGGTCGTCGTCCTGGTGGTGGTGCTCATCGTCGCCGGGCGGGGGAGCGGGGCCACGTCGGCGGCGCCGAGTGCGTCGGCCTCTGCTGGTGCAGGGTCTGCTGCCGGTGCATCGTCCGACGGGTCTGCGGCCGGTTCCGGGTCCTCGCGGTCCGCTGCGCCGAAGCCGTCGGCTTCCGCCTCGGCTTCTGCGTCGAAGCCCGCTGCCGCCGACGGCTCGACCTGCACGAAGGACCAGATCGTCCTGACCCCGGTGCTCGACAAGTCGACCTACGGCCCCACCGAGGACCCGAAGATCGCGATGTCGATCAAGAACTCCGGCACGAACTCCTGCCACCTGGACCTCGGATCGGCGCAGCAGGTGCTGACGATCAGCTCGGGCCAGGAGCAGTACTGGTCGTCGAAGGACTGCCAGACCGGCGGCACGAACCAGGACGTCACGATCAAGTCCGGTCAGACGCTCACGACCCCGGCGATCGCCTGGGACCGGACCCGCTCGTCCACGTCGACGTGCGACTCGTCACGGCCGGCGGTCACCGCGGGAGGCGCGAGCTACCACCTGCAGGTCGCCGTCGGGAACCTCGAGTCGAAGAGTTCGGTGCAGTTCATCCTGCAGTAACCGGGTTCTCGGTTCTGATCCGCTGCGCTGCGCTGCGCCGAGCAGGGCGCCGGGAACAGCAACAGGCCCCGTCGTCCGAAGACGACGGGGCCTGTTCAAGCTGATGTGATCAGCCGAGGACGGTGATGTTCTCCGCCTGCGGGCCCTTGCGGCCCTCGGTGATGTCGAACTCCACCTTCTGGTTCTCCTCGAGCGACTTGTAGCCGTTGCCAGCAATCGCAGAGAAGTGCGCGAAGACGTCAGCGCTGCCGTCGTCCGGGGCGATGAAGCCGAAGCCCTTTTCGTTGTTGAACCACTTGACGGTACCGGTAGATGCCATGATGGCGTTTCCTTAGCTTTCTTGCTTCCGCCAAGGTGCAGATGCACCGACGGAGACCCCGACGTACGTCGACGGGGGTGATGCGCCACGCGGGCAGGTGCCGGCGGGACGGGTTCGGGGTCAGGCCTGTCGGCCAGTGACCCTGGGGCCCGGGTTGAGGGGCAAACCACCTCGCCCGGACGTTGAGCGCCGCCGAAGCGGTTCCATCAGGCTAGCGTGCTCTGGGCCGACTGGCTACCCGTGCGTCACGGAACGACGAAAATCTGGTGGAATTGAGCTGATGGCAGACAAGGAACAGCGCTTCCGGAGCGAACAGCTCGAGGAAGCCCTCGCGAAGCAGGACGTCGCTGCGGTGGCGTTCGCGCTCCGTCACGACATCGTGATCGTCCCCCGACTCGTCACCGGCAAGAAGGACATGCAGGTGCGGGTGTTCGGCCGTGAGGGGTCGGACAAGCGCATCCTGCTGCTGTTCTCGTCGGCGGACGCCTACACGGCGATGGTGCCGGACGAGAAGATCCGGCAGGTCATGGTCTACGACGGGCCGCGGCTCGAGGAGTTCCTGGCCGCCCACCTGGACATGCTCGAGGGCGTGTTCTTCGACATCGCCGGTCCGCACACCATGCAGGCCGCGCCGGCGGACCTGCTGGCCGCTTTGCGCGCGTAGCGCGTCAGAACGCGCGGTCGAGCTCGCGTTCGCGCGGGGACTGCGTCATCGAGAACGCCACACGCAGGGCCTCGCGCAGGTGCCCGGAGTCCGAGCCGAGCACCGTCGTGAACCCGAGGCGGGTGGCCTCGTTCACGCGCTGCTTCGTGCCCGTGGCTGGACGGATCTCGCCGGCGAGGCTGATCTCGCCGACGGCCGCGAGTGTGTGCGGGTACGGACGGTCTCGTGCGGCGCTCGCGAGGGCCAGCGCGATGGCCAGGTCGGCGCCGGGCTCCGTGAGCTTCATGCCGCCCACCGTGGAGACGTAGACGTCGGCGTCGGACAGCTTGAGGCCGGCGCGGCGTTCGAGGACCGCGAGCAGCATCGCCACACGCGAGGCATCGACACCGTTCACGACCCGGCGGGGCTGGGGCGCCGAGCTCGGGACGATGAGGGCCTGCACCTCGACCGGCAGCGCTCGACGCCCCTCGAGTGCGACGGTGACGCAGGTACCGGACACCGGGGTGGCGTTCTTCGACATGAAGAGGCCGCTCGGGTCCGGGACCTCGTGGATGCCGTCGCCGCCCATGTCGAAGCACCCGACCTCGTCGGTGGGGCCGAAGCGGTTCTTGAGCGCCCGGACAAAGCGCAGGGCGGTCTGCCGATCGCCCTCGAAGTGGCAGACGACGTCGACCAGGTGTTCCAGGAGCCGCGGGCCGGCGATCGTGCCGTCCTTCGTGACGTGGCCGACGATGAGGACGGGCAGGGCGCGGTCCTTCGCGATGCGGATCAGGGTCGAGGCGACCTCGCGCACCTGGGACGTGCCTCCCGCGATGCCGTCGATCGAGCTCGACGAGATGGTCTGCACGGAGTCGGCGATGAGCAGGTCGGGCTGCACCTGGTCGATCTGGCCGATGATGACGCCGAGGTCGACCTCGCTCGCCAGGTACAGGTCGTCGTGCATCGCCCCGGTGCGTTCGGCACGGAGCCGGACCTGGTCGACGGACTCTTCGGCGCTGACGTAGAGGACGCGCTTGCCCGAGGCTGCGGCTCGGGAGGCGACCTCGAGCAGCAGGGTCGACTTGCCGACGCCGGGCTCGCCGCTCAGCAGGACCGCCGCGCCTGGCACCACGCCGCCGCCGAGGACGCGGTCGAACTCGCCGATGCCGGTCTGCCAGCGCTGCACGGAGGTGCCGCGGGCTTCGGTGATCGGTCGCGCGGCCCGGGCACCGGTGACGGCGACCGCTGACGTTCCGCGGGTGCTCGCCGACGCCGCAGAGCTGTCTTCGACGGTGCCCCAGGTCTGGCACTCACCGCACCGGCCGACCCACTTGATGCTGGTCCAGCCGCACTCGGTGCAACGGTAGAGGGACTGCGGGCGCGCCATGTCGTCGAGGCTAGGCCGTACGGCCGACATCACCGGCGTGGTCGCCCGGCTCGTCTGGTCCGCTTGGTTCGTCCGACCGGTCTCGTTCGTCGGGCACCGCGATCGACCCGGTCATCCGGTGGCGCAGGCGCTCGACCGGCCCCGGACCCTGGCGCGAGGCGTGGTCGAGCGCCTCGGCGCCGTCGGTGTCCTGTTCGGCGCGGGCGTTCGCCACCGCCCCGGCTTCACGACCGAGGTTCTCGGCCTCGCGCACGGACAGGTAGTGCCGGATCGCCGCCACCGTGTCGACCCGCGCGTCGACCGCCGGTTCGAACGCGCTCGCCCAGACCTCGTAGCCGCGGTCGTTCGGGTGGAACAGGTCGCCGTAGCTGTTGAAGAAGGTGCGGCGGACCCCGACGCGCTTCGTGATGGTGTGCAGCGGTGCCACCGTCAGCCCGAACTCGTCGGCCACCCGGTGCACGATCTCGTTCGCCACCGCCACCTTGCGCTCCCGGTCCGGCACGAACATGCACGGCAGCTCGGCCACCACGGCGTGCGAGGGCACCGCGCCGTAGATCGCCCGGATGTTGCGCTCGAACTTGTCCGGGTCGAAGTCGGCGATGTCGTTCGCCCCGATCGACACCGTGCAGACGTCGGGCGCGTAGTGCCGGAGCTTCGGCAGCTGGTCACGCTTCGCGCCCCACGTGGTCGAGCCGGAGACGCTGAGGTTCACCACCCGCACCGACATGTGGGAACGGTGCCGGATGCGCCGCGCGAGCAGCCCCACGTAGCCGCGGCCGGGCGCGGTAGCACCGACCCCCTGCGCTGCCGAGTCACCGATCGCCACGTAGAGCAGCTGCCCCTCGTGCTGCTGCCGTTCCCGCCACCAGTCGGCGTGGATCGGGAGCATGTCGACGACCCGTTGCGCCGCTGCCCGTTGGCCCTTCACGCCGGCGCGGGCACCGACGGCTGCGGCGCCGACGACGCCGAGGCTGCCGACGACGGAGGTGAGGAGTGCGATGAGCGTGCGGGATCTCATGCCGTGGACGGTACGCCCGCCGGTCTTGCCGGAGACGAGGAGGACCTGTGGGTGTGGGGAGAGCCCTGCAGGTGACCGCCTGTGGAGGGCGAGCCGACCCGGGGTGTCATCACGGGCCTCCCGGATCGTGTAAACTCTTTCCCGGTACCGTGTCCGAGCGGCCGAAGGATCATGTCTCGAAAACATGTGTGGGGGCAACTCCACCGTGGGTTCAAATCCCACCGGTACCGCCACAGAAAACCCCCGTGCATGCGGGGGTTTTCTTCGTTCGGGGGGAGTGGCCTCGGCGCAGATGCGGTGCACTCTCCTGAGCGCACGACTCCGCCCCGTTGCTGCCTGGCTGCCGAACGAGGATCGGGCCCAGCCAGCGGAGCGTCAGCCCGTCGGTTCCTGCGTCTGCTCCAGATGCCCTTCCGGGCGTCTTGTACGCCGCAACGTGCCGGATGGCAGCTCGCCGAACCGTTCGGCGTAGGCGCTGGCGAAGCGACTGACGTGCAGGAAGCCCCAGCGAGCGGCGACCTCGGACACGGTGACGCTGTCCGAGCGGGCGGTGATGAGGTCCTCGCGGGCCCGCTCCAACCGGAGCCGCCGAAGGTAGGCCGTCGGCGTGGTGTCGAGTTCTCGTCGGAAGGCTTCCTGGAGGCTGCGGACGCTCGTCGAGACGGCAGACGCGAGCGTTCCCACCGTCCACGGCTGCGCCGGGTCGTGGCGGAGGAGTTCAACGGCGCGGGAGACCGACCGGGCGCCGGATCTTCCTTGCGGCGTGTCGAGCGCCGTGGAGTGGTTGTGCGGCTGCCCGAGCAGCAGGCTGTGCAGGAACACCTGCTCGAGGCTGAGGATCGCGAGTGGATGTGCGAGGACGCCTGGCGTCCGCCGAGAGCTCTCGTCGACGAGCCGGACGGCCTGCGAGACGGCGCGGCCTCCGTCGGTGGTGAGGTCGAACTCGGTCTGGAACTCGAGCGGTGTCGAGGCCGGTGCATCCAGCAGGAGCTCCAGCTCGGTCTGCAGGTCGCCGTGCGGGATCATGATGGCGACCTGCGCGAACCAGTCGCTGCAGTCGAGTTCCACGGGTCTGCCCGGCATGAAGACCCCGGCGGTCTGCTCGGTCCCCCGGAACTGCGCGCCCCGGGCAGCACGCATCGTCATCTGCGACCGTACGGGGATGTCGAGGTGGTAGTCGACGGGCTCCGCGGTGCGTATCAGGACGGCCTCGCGGAAGCGCATGTAGCCGAACGTGATCCGACCGGCCGTGATCGCGTTCAGGTGCATGCGCAGACCCGGGACGGGTTCGGACGGGGTGACCTGCACCGGGAGGAACACCTCACTGAGCACGGCCGCGGCCTCGTCGGCGGTGGTGCTGTCGGCGAGTCGATGCGAGGCGAACATCTCCGTTGCTGCCCCGGTCATGGCGCGACTCTACCTGCCGCGTCCACGTCCACCGGACACGATCCCGCGCGGATCGACGGTGACTCCGCGCGCAACGGATGGCGTGTGCTCTTCCGCCCTGTCTACGGTCGTGTCCAGCCGGCGCGCACCCGTCGGGCTCCCGGAAACCAGAGCAGTCCAGGAGCAGCCGCGTCGAACAAGGAGGTTGACGATGACCATGCTGGAAGCCCCACGACTGCCCGACCGTTCGTCCGCGCAGCGCATCGTCACCGCGTCGGCGAGCGGCGCGGACTCGGACCGGATCCTCGTGTTCGGCGATGCGGTCTTCGCGCCCGGAGTGTCGCTGCCCGACGCCGCGCGGACGATGGCGGAGAACGTGGCTGCACGGTCCGGACGTGGTGTGGACGTCACCGCGGTGCCGTGGTCGAGCTGGTCCGGCCAGACGCTGGTGTCGGCCGGGAGCGGTCTCCACGTCGCCAACTACGACGTGGTGGTGGTCTGCCTGTCCGGCAGCGTCGTCCACAGCCGCACGACGACCACCGCGGTCGTCGGTGCCGCCGAGGAAGCGCTCGTCCTGGTCGATCAGCTCCGACCGCTCCTCGCGCCGACCACGGAGATCGTGCTCGCGTTGGCGCACAAGGAGGACCAGTCCGCGCTCGTGACCGCACTGCAGCAGGCGCGACGAGACCTGGTCGTGCTCGGCGTGGACACGGACGTGATCACGTGCACCCCGCCGTTGTTCGTCGAGGTCGTGCACCTGCTGATCGAGCAGCAACGTGCCCGAGCCGGCAGCCCGCAGTGGCTCCGGTCGACGCCGCAGCGTGTGCAGGACCGGTACGACGCGATCCGTCGCCTGGGTGTCGTCGACGCACCGGCCGACGCCGCCCTCGACCGGATGGTGCAGCAGATGACGGAACTCTTCCGCACGAGAGGGGCTGCGATCACGTTCCTGCCGCTGGGACGGCAGTGGTCCGCGGCGAGCGTGTGGTTCCCACGCGGGACGGGAGCGCTGCAGGACTCCTTCTGCCGTTCGACCGTGCTGCACTCGGGACCGACGGTCATCGAGGACGCATGGGACCGGAGCCGTCCGCAGGTCGTACGGCGGGGACGGATCCGCTTCTACGCGGGGCATCCGTTGGAGGACCTGGACGGCACCCGCGTCGGTGCGGTCTGCGTGTTCGACCCCGCTCCACGCGATGCGGGCACCGTGGAACTCGACCTCCTGCGCGACTTCGCCGTCCTGGCGCGCGACACCCTGCGCCGTTGAGCACTTCACCAGTTCCGGGTCTGGTGGAGCGCCCTGCGCCGCACGGCGCGGGCTGATCGACGGGCGGGAGGGGCGGGATCGGGTACCCCCGCCCCTCCCGCCCGTGACGGGTCGACCGACGGACTGGAGGCGCGGTGCCAGCCCGCACCGCGCCTCCAGTCCGTCTCGTCAGCCGTCCCAGGCACGTGACCGGTCAGACGGGAGAGGCGAAGGCCCCGGTTTCGCGGCGTCGCTGTTGCAATCGGCGGCGTCCGTGGTGAGCAACAGCAGCGAGTACGGCGGCGGTTCACGCACCTGCCACTTCCGGTTCACGGGCCTGCGGCACGCTTTTGCTCTGTGTCACCGAGCCGTGTGACCACGCCCCGAGTGGAGAGAACGCCATGCGCCGGTTCCTGATCGCTGTTCCGAGACGTCGGGCCCGCACGGTGCTGGGGGTCCTGGCTGTGGCGTGCGCCGTGTCCTTGATCGCTCCGGCGGGAGCGTCCGCGGCGACATCGCGGACCGCGCCGCGTCCAGGGGCCTACGGGTACTTCGTGGACACCTACAAGACGAACACCCCTGCTGCCACGACGCCGGAGACGAACGCTGCGACCGGGGTGCTGTCGCAGTTCGGCACCCTGTGGCGCCCGGGATCGTCGTGGGACAACGGGGTCGCCACCAGCGCTGCAGCGCAGCGGATCCTGGACTCGAACATCGCGCAGGCAGCGCGGACCACGCAGACCCGCACGGATGCGCAGGGGCACGAGGCGTACCTGATCGACCGACGGAACCAGAGCTACTCGGCCATCGAGGGTTTCGGTGACCTGTCGGACGCGGTGCGGGCCGCGACGAACGCGGGCACGACGATCCCCGACGAGATCCCGGCGGATGCCACGACGAAGCAGTACGTCGACCAGGGCAACGCGAAGGGGTCGTGGGCGGACACCGATTCGGAACTCGGCGACGTCGTCCAGCTGGTGAACACGCTGCGTGGCGACTTCTCCTCTGCCAGCAACGCGAAGAAGTACTACCAGTACGCGCGGCCGTACCGGCAGAGCCAGGACGTCAAGGTGCTGCCGCAGCTCGTCCCCGAGAAGTCGCCGACGCCCGCCACCGACGGCGGGTTCCCCAGCGGACACACCAACGCCGGCTACCTGGCGTCCCTGGCGTTCGCGTACGCGTACCCGGAGAAGTACACCGAGCTCCTCGCCAACGGCTCGGAGATCGGCAACAGTCGGATCGTCGCGGGGATGCACTCACCGCTCGACGTCATGGGCGGGCGGGTCCTGGCGACTGCGCTGGCAGCGGCCATCCTGGACGACCCGGCCAACACGCAGCTCGAGCAGCAGGCGCACCAGCAGGCGGAGAAGGTGCTCACCGCCGCCAGCCCGAGCGCCGTCGATCGCTACGCGGACTACGCGTCGGACAAGAAGGACTACCGCGGGCGTCTGACGTACGGGTTCACGCGGACCGGCACGAAGACGATCCCGGCCACGGTGCCGAAGGGTGCCGAGGCGCTCCTGCGGACCCGCCTGCCGTACCTCAGCGACGACCAGATCCGAGAGGTGCTCCGGACGACCGCGCTGCCGTCGGGCTACCCCCTGCTGGACGACGCGGAAGGGTGGGGGCGACTCGACCTCTTCTCGGCAGCGTCCGGCTACGGAGCGTTCGACAGCGCGGTGACCGTCTCGATGGACGCCACCGAGAAGGGCCTGGACGCCGCCGACACCTGGCGCAACGACATCGGCGGGAACGGGTCGCTGACCAAGCGGGGGACCGGCACCCTCACCCTCGCCGGCTCGAACCGCTACACCGGCGGCACCGTCGTCCGCGGTGGGACGCTGATCGCGGACTCCGCTGCTGCCCTGGGCAAGGGGTCGGTGACCACTGTCTCCGGCACGCTCGCCGAGACCAGCACGAGGGTGATCCGTATCGGCGGCAACCTGACGCAGCGCTCGCACGCCGCACTGTCGCTGAGCGTCTCCGGGCCCCGTCCGGCCGTGCGCGTCGAGGGCACCGCGTCGTTCGGCGGGACGCTGCGGGTGCACGTCGCCAAGGGCACGGCTGTGGCGAACGACGTGGTCCTGATCACGGCGGACCGGATCGCGAAGGGTTCGAGCTTCAGCCGGGTCCGCGTCGCCGGCCTGCCCGCCGGGTACAAGCCCGTGGTGGAGCGCCACGGCAACGAACTGCACCTCGTCAACGCCAACGCGACAAAGCACGGCCACGTGCACAGCCGGGGCCACGGCGCCGCCTGAAGCGGAGCGCGTCAGGTCGGCCCCGAGTGCGGCCGGCACGACGGGCTGTGCTCAGGCCGCCCCGTCACCGAGGCCGAGCAGCAGCTTCCGGAGGAGCCCGGCCAGCTGCTGCTCCTCGTCGCTGCTCAGCGTGCTGAGGAGCTCCCGTTCGTTCTCGACGTGCCGGGCCAGCGCCGCGTCCACCACCTTCAGGCCGTGATCGGTCAACGTGACCAGCACGCTCCGTCGGTTCGCGGGGTCGGTCTCCCGCGTGACGTAGCCCTTCGCGACGAGCCGGTTCAAGCGGTTCGTGACGGCGCCGGAGGTCACCATCGTGGCGGCGAGCATCTGTCCGACGGTCAGCCGATGTGGCGATCCCGAACGTCGGAGGGTCGCGAGGAGGTCGAACTCACCCGGCAGCAGGTCGTGCTCAGCGAGGACGGCACCGACCTTCCGGTCGAGGATCGCTTCGGCGCGCCCGATGCGTCCGATGACGGCCATCGCGCGGACGTCGAGGTCCGGTCGTTCCCGGCCCCACTGGGCCAGGACTCGATCGACGGCATCCTCCATCGGAGCACTCCTTCACGCTGAACTGTTTGACGGGAGCCTATCGGGGCCATAATGTCTCAACGTTGAGAAGTTCAGCATGAAGGAAACGAGGCTCCGATGACCGATCGCTCGCTGTCCACGTCGGCGACAGCCGGCCTCACGCTCAGTGCGGCAGTGGCGCCGATCGTGTGGGGGTCGACCTACGTGGTCACCACCGAGCTCCTGCCAGCCGATCACCCGATGACGGCGAGTGTGATCCGTGCGCTCCCCGCCGGCCTGCTGCTGCTCGCGCTCCGGCCGGGAGTCCCACCGAGGGGCTGGCGCCTCCGGACGTTCGTGCTCGGCATGCTCAACATCGGGTGCTTCTTCCCGCTGCTGTTCGTCGCGGCCGACCGGTTGCCGGGTGGACTGGCGGCCATCGTCGGTGCGCTCCAGCCGCTCGTCGTCGTGGCCCTGACCCTGGCGCTGCGGTGGGGGCGGCCCGCGATCACCCACGTGGTGTGGGGAGTCGTGGCCCTGGTGGGCGTCGCACTCGTCTCCCTCAGCGGAGGTGCCGTGTTCGACGTGCTCGGGCTCGGGGCGGCGGCACTCGGCACGGTCTCCATGGCGTTGGGGCTCCTGCTCACTCGTCGGTGGGGCACCCCGGAGGGCGCGCACCCCCTGACCTCGACCGCATGGCAACTCATCGTCGGGGGCGTGGTGATCGCCCCGCTCATCCCGATCGTCGACAGCGGGCCGTGGCAGTCGACCACCGCCGGGTACGCGGGGTACGCCTGGCTCACGCTGGTCGGTGGGGCCCTGGCCTACAGCGTCTGGTTCCGAGGCGCACGGGCGCTGCCGTCGGCCCGGATCGCGTTGTTGGGCGTCCTCAGTCCGTTGACCGCTGCGGTGCTCGGCTGGGTCGTCCTCGGCCAGGCGCTGTCGCCGCTGCAGATCGTCGGCTTCGTCGTCGCGCTCCTCGGTTCTCTCGGCGGGCAGCTCGGACGAGCGGCGTCTCGGGGGCCTTCCTCCGAGCCGCTCAGCCGTAGATCGAGTCCGGGATCTCCGGGCAGGCGGTGACGAGCTCGTAGTACCGGGACTGCGGCAGATCGACCGACCGGTACGGCGACCACGCCCCGTCGCTGTCGACGAACTCCTGCTCGCTCGGGCCACGCTCCACCGAGATGCCGTGGTCCTGCAGGCACTTCGTGAGCCCGCCAGTGGAGTAGCGGTAGAGCCACTCCAGCTGGGACTCGTTGAAGGCAGTCTGGTACTTCGCGGCCATGGGGTACTCGACACCGCACGTGTACTCGGCGACCGCGAACGCCTCGGACCGTGCGTCCGGGACCTGCCCGGAGGTGAGGCTCGCGTCGGGCATCGCCTTCGCCTGCGGGAACCCCGCGGCGGTCATGCACCGTTCCTGCGTCGGGGCCCAGTCGGCGTGCGAGACGGTCCGGACGCGGTCGACCGCCGGCCGCTCGAGCCCCGGATGGTGGGACGCGACCAGCTGCCATGCCTGATCGGCACTCGCGTCGAGGATGGTCTCCGCTCGCACTGCGCTCAGCGCATCGGGCTCCGGTCCGGAGGCAGCCCCAGGCGTGGCACATGCGGACACCCCGGTGACCACTGCGATGCAGGCCACGCCCACTACTGCAGTGAGGAGCTGATGGTTTCGTTCCCGCAAGGTTCCCCCCAAAGAATTGGTTCGCTCACATTAGCGATTCGATGAACACACCGCGCGGTGTTGATCTTGCAGAAAAAGGTTCCGAAGGGTTCGTGACCCGTTCCTCCACTCCGCGTCCGAGCAGCTCGAGCGCACCGGCTGCAGCTGATCCGGCGTCCGGCGTGTACATCAGGACGCGGTGGCCGGAGTCGTCCGGCGGTGTGAGCACTTCGAAGTTGAGGTCGAAGTCGCCGACCTCCGGATGGCGGAACGACTTCAGGCCGGACACGCAGTTCTCCACGGGGTGCTTCGCCCACAGCGTGCCGAACTCCGGGCTCTTCACGGTCAATTCGCCGACGAGCGCGGTCAGCTGCGTGTCTTCGGGGCTCTTCCCGCCGAGGACCCGGAGGGACGACACCGCTCGGACAGCTTCTTCCTGCCACCGCGTGTACAGCTCGCGGGTGTGGGCATCGAGGAAGAGCATGCGCGTCATGTTCGGCCGCTCACCCATCCGCTCGGGGCTCTCGAAGTCGAGGTGCCCGGCGACCAGGCGGTGCCCGAGGGCGTTCCAGCCGAGTACTTCACTGCGTTTGCCGATGATGACCGCCGGCGTCGATGCCAGCGAGGTGATCAGCCGGACGGTACCCGGCCGGGCGTGGTCCGGCTTCGCGGCAGATCGCCGTTTCGGCGTCGAGTGCTCGGGACGCGCGAGGTTGAAGAGGTGTGCACGCTCGTCGGCATTCAGGTTGAGTGCACGGGCGATCGAAGCGATCACCGCCTCTGACGCGTTCGTGCTCAGACCCTGCTCGAGCCTCGAGTAGTAGGTCGGGCTGACACCGGCGAGCATGGCGAGCTCCTCGCGGCGGAGTCCCGGAACCCGGCGCACACCGTAGCCCTGCAGCCCGACGTCTTCGGGCTGCAGGGCGGCGCGACGGACGCGAAGGAAGTTCCCCAGTTCGTTCGGACCGTTCATCTGCTCATTCTGCTGCCGGATAGACCGATCTGTCCTGTCACTGTCAGTGACAGGCACGGCGGGGTGTGGCTGGTGGACCGGGTGGTGGCGATGGTTGGAACACGTCAGAACCCTGGCGAACCTGATCCACCGGGCACGAAGAGAGGCCACCGTGACCACTGAACACGCAACGGACGTCACGTCGACCACGTCGACGACGGGCGACGGCAGGGCGATGACGACAAAGCAACGGGTCGCACTGACCGTGCTCCTCACCGCGAGCTTCACACTCGCCGTCGACTTCTCGATCCTCAACGTCGCACTGCCGACCATCGGGGCCGACGTGGGGTTCGCGATCGAGAACCTGCAGTGGATCGCGACGGCGTTCGCACTGTGCGCCGCCGGCTTCACCCTCCTGATGGGTCGAGTGGCCGACATCGCAGGTCGTCGCCGCATGTTCCTGATCGGGATGGTGCTGCTCGGTGCGGGCTCGTTGGCGGGCGGGCTCGCGACGACTCCGGAACTCCTGCTCGTCGCCCGAGTCGCACAGGGCTTCGCCACCGCGATCGTCGTTCCCGCTGCCCTCGCACTCCTGCTCAGCGCCTTCCCCGAAGGCGCCGCCCGGGACAAGGCGCTCGGGTTGAACGGCTCGCTGATGGCCGCCGGGTTCACCACCGGCGCGATCCTCGGCGGGCTGCTCACCGACCTGCTGTCCTGGCGGTGGGCCTTCCTGATCAACGTCCCGGTCGCGGTCGCGGTGCTCGTCGTGGCACCGATGGTGCTGCAGGACAGTCGAGCCGCCCAGCGGACGCGCCTCGACGTCCCGGGCGCCATCACGGTCACGCTCGGCCTGCTCGCCCTGGTGTTCGGGCTGACCACCGCTGCTGAGACGTCCTGGATCGACCCGGTCGTCATCGTGTCGTTCGCTGCCGCAGCGGTGCTGCTCATCGCCTTCGCGTTCATCGAACGGCGTGCGTCGTTCCCCTTGGTGCCGCTCGGTGTCCTCCGGCGCTCCAGCGTGTCCTGGGGCAACATCGCCGGGATGCTCGCGTTCGTCACCGAGACCTCGTTGGTCTTCCTGCTGACGCTGTACCTGCAGAAGGTGCTCGGGTACACGCCACTGGCAGCGGGGCTGTCCTTCGCCGTGCTCGGCATCGGGACGGTCCTCGGTGGTCTCGTCGGTCCGCGGGTCATCGGCCGGTTCGGGAACAAGGCGGCCATCGTCGGGGGCTTCGTCGTCCAGGGGATCGCGACGCTCACGCTCGTGCTGATCTCCGACGACGCATCGTCGATCTGGCTGGTCCTCGCGGCCACGTTCGTCGGAGGGGTCGCGAACCTCGTCGTCATCGTCGGGTTCATGGTCACCGCGACGTCCGGGCTCCCCGAAGGCGAGCAGGGCATGGCGACGGGGCTCACGACCATGAGTCAGCAGGTCGGCATCACGATGGGCACACCGATCATGAGTGCCGTCTTCACGGCGGTGGCCCTCGCGAGCACCGCGCCGCAGGCCGAGGCCGTGCTGACCGGCGTCACGACCGCGATTTGGGTGAACGGCGGGATCTGCATCGCCGCCGCCGTCGCCGTCGCGCTCTTCCTCCGGGGGCGTGTCAAGACCGCCTGATCGGATCAGGCAGGCGGACGGCCTCGCGTACACCCCCTGTGCGCGAGGCCGCTGCACGCGGTCATGCGCAGGGGTGACGACTCAGAACTGCCGGTTCGCCACATCCGCCCGGTGCGACACCGCCAGGACGTCCCGCAGCCGCTCCGCCGGCAGCGGTGCTCCCTGATCCGCCAGGTAGTCCGCCGCGAACCCCTCGGCACTCGCCGCGTAGATCCCCGTGTACGCCCCGGACTCCGGCTCGAAGCGCCACGAATCGGCCAGGGTCCCGGCGTCCACGGTGTCGAACCCGAGCAGCTGCACGAGCTCGGCGACCACGGCCTTGGCCTGCTCGTCGTCGCCCGCGATCGGCAGCGCGGTGCGAGGCGCGGAGCCGGCGAGGTTCGGGATGTGGTGCGCGACGATGTTGTTGAACGCCTTGACGATCCGCGTGCCGGGCAGGAGCGTCTGCTCGTACTCCGCCGTGGTCGTCGCGAGGGTGTCGAGCGGCTCGATCCGGCCGTCGCGACCGGGGTAGTAGTTGCCCGTCGACAGCACGGTCCGCCCGGCGAAGGCGTCGAGGTCGGGGGCGAGGGCCGGGTAGGCGGTGAGTGGGATCGCGAGGACGGGCACGTCGCCGAACTCGATGGCCTGTCGCACGGTGCCGGCCTGGGCGCGCGGGCCGAGCTCGGCGACCAGGTCGTGCAGCGACTCGGGGCCGCGCGAGTTCGCGATGAGGACGTCGAGGTCGGCGGCGACGGCCAGGCGGGCGATCGCGGTGCCGATGGCGCCGCTGCCGATGATGCCGATGCGGTTCATGTGGTGCCCTTTCAGGGAGGTGGATGTCAAGGAAGGAGCGGGGCTTTCCCAGCCGCGCCGCGACAGGGCGGAGAGTGCGGCGGACGACGAGTCGTCGGCCATCGCGGCACCCCGGACCCAGCTCGTCGCCAACGCGGCGAGGAACAGGTCCCGCGCGCGGACGTCGGCCCGCGCACGACCGGAACGCTGCGCGGCACGGAGGAACTCGTCCGTGGTGGTGATGAACCCCTGGCACGTCAGGGCGAGCGGCGACGAGTCGGACGAGGCGGCGGCGCGGAGCGGTTCGGGTAGTCCGTCGAACGTGCCGGCCCACTCGGTGACCGCGTCGAGCCAGCCGTGCAGGGCGTCGCCGGTGTCCACGGAGCCGTCGCGCAGCGCTTCGCGACGGGCCACCAGGTGTTCGTCGCGCGCGGCGAGGAGCTCGGCGAGCAGGGCCTCGCGCGTGGGGAAGTGGCGGTACAGGGTGCCGGCGCCGACGCCGGCCTGCTTGGCGATCGCGTCGAGCGAGCCGGTCACGCCGTGCTCGGCGAACGCGCGCTCGGCGACCCGCAGGATGTGGTCCCGGTTCCGCAGCGCGTCAGCGCGCGGGGCGCGCCGGGCGGGAGCGGTCTGCTCGGGCATGGCGGGCCTCCAGGCTGTGGCGTCGGGAACCGGAGAAGCTCTCCGGGACCACCACAGTACAGGAGACCCTCTCCGTTTCGCCGCACAGCGACGTCAGGACTCCTCGGCAGCCTCCGCCGCGTCCGCCAGGTCCGACCGCGTGTTCGCGTGGATCGGCTCGCTGTGCCCGAAGGTCTTCGCGGCGGCGCGCAGCCGCCCGACGAACTCCCGGTCGTCCAACTCGAGTTCGTCCTCTTCCGCGTCCTCGATGACGATCTCGCTCGAGGGCCCGATGAGGATCTTCGTGGTGGTCATCGTCCCGTCGTCGGCGACGGCGGGCACGTCGACGGTGTCCGCTCGGTCCCCGCCTGCGAGGGCCGCGGCGTACTCGATCACGGCGTCGGCGACGTCGTCACCGACCAGGATCGTGGTGGCGTCGTAGTGGATGTGCTTCATCGCGTACTCCTTCCCGGACCCATACAAACGCGCGGCGCGGGAACCGGCTTCAGGATGACCGCTGCACGCGGTGGTCCGGGTCCGGGGACTCCAGGGCGTTCCACACGTCGCCCCAGATCAGTTCGAAGTCGACGGGGCGGATGCGGTCGGCCCGGAGCGCCTGCTCCAGGATCGACAGCGCGTCCAGGGAGCCGGTGAGCAGGCGTTCGTCGCCGTGGACCTCGCGGCGGCCGCCGCCCAGGAACGTCGTCACGGTGACGGACCGCACCCGTGGTCGCAGCGCGCGGGTGGCGCGGGCGAGGACCGCGAAGCCGCCGCCGTAGAGGAGCAGCGCGGTGGTCGTGCCGACGGCGGGGACCGAGACGGCGAGCACCAGGGCGGCGAGGGCGACGACCGCCCCGACGGCCGGCCAGACGTGCCAGGCACGCAGCAGCAGGCGCTCGCCGGTGGTCGTGCCGGGCGGGAACACGACGAGGGTCCGCGAGCTCCACAGCGTCCGACCGACGGGTCGGATCGTGTACCGGCCCCACAGGTGGGTGCCGTCGAGCAGCCGGGTGCGGACCGGCAGCGCCGTGGTCATCGATCCGCCGGCGCGAGTTCCGCCCGGACCGGCTCGACGACGTCGCGGTGCCGGACGGTCGCCAGGCACGGGAAGCAGACCAGGTCGCCTTCGCGGACGTCAGCCGGCAACGGAGCCGGGAGGCGGTGGAACGGACCGTCGGCCTGACCGTCACAGCGGGTGACGACGTACATCGGGGAGAGGGGAGCGGTGCTCCGGCGTCCGATCAGGCGCACCTGGTCGAGCACGGCGCAGGTCGGCAGGACCGCGTCCAGTTCCAGGAGCACCACCCCGGTGCGCGGCCGCCGCACACGGGTGACCGACGCCACGGCGACGCTGACGTCGCGGGGTGCCCAGCCGCGCGGGCGGTACCGGGGCGGGGACTGCTCGGCGGTGTGCACGGTCGGGGTGCCGGTGAGGTCGGCGAGCCGGACCATCGAGATCGCCGAGACCAGCAGGTCGTCGGTGGTCGCGACGGTGTGGGCCGGCCAGAGGAACGGGTCCATCGGATCGGGGAGCGACGCGCGGAGCGTCGGCATGATCGCAGTCAGTGTCACGACCACACGCTCTCGCGCGCTCGAGCAGCGCGGAAGGCCTCCTGACGGAACCCCTACGGCCGACGGCGGAGTCCTGACGGAGCGCTCACCGGCGGGTGGCCGAGCGGAGGGCTGCGGTCCACCCGAGGGAGATCACGCCGGCGCCGATCAGGGTCTTCACCACGCCACCGAGGACGAACGGGTAGAGCCCGTACTGCAGGGTCTGCTGCAGGTCGAGGCCGAGTGCCACCGCGAGCCAGGCCATCCCGGCGACGAAGGTGACGACGGTGCCGAGGGCGAAGGACAGCAGCGCGTTCCGCAGCGGGCGGTCGCCGAAGCGCTCAGCGACCCAGCCGACCAGGGCCGCGGCGGCGACGAAGCCGACGATGTACCCGCCGGAGGGGCCGACGAGCACGCCGACCCCGGCCGAACCGTCCGCGAAGACCGGCAGCCCGACGACGCCGAGCAGTGCGTAGACGAGCATCGACAGGGCACCGCGACGGGCACCGAGAGCACTGCCGACGAGCAGCACGGCCAGGGTCTGCCCGGTGATCGGGACGGGCCAGATCGGCACGGACACCTGCGCGGCACCGGCGGTCAGCAGTGCGCCGCCGAGGACCAGGGCGGTGCTGACGACGGCGGTGCGGGGGAGCAGTGCGTCGGCGAGCGGACGGTGTGCGGCGGGGGTGATCGTGGTCATGGTGACTCCTTGCAGAGGGGAGAGGGAGGGTCAGACCGCGACGGCGGCCAGCAGCGACTCGGCGTCGCGCCGGGCCTCGGCCACGGCGGCGGTGTCGAGGCCGCAGGCGCGCAGGCAGGTCGCGACGAGGGCGTCGCGGTCGGCGTCGTGCACGGGGCCGGACCGGCGGAGCTGGATGACGGTCTCGGTGATCTGGATGAGCACGGCACCGAGGCGCGACGGCGAGACACCGGCGGCGACGTCCGGGGCGGCAGCGCGCGAGCCGAGGCGCCCGTAGGCCTCCTGCAGTTCGACGCGCTCGGCCCGGAACCCGTCGTAGCGCTCGCCCTGCACCTCGGGCAGCAGGTACAGCGTGCCGATGTTGTGCGGCGTGCGGGCGAGGGTGTCCACGTCGGCGACGACCAGCGCGGCGAGGGCCCCGGCGGCCGAGGCCGACTCCGGCACGCGCTGCTCGAGGCCGCGGACCAGCTCGAGGCTCGGGCGCACCGAGGTCGTGAGCAGCTCGACGAGCATGTCGTCCTTGCCGGCGAAGTGGTAGTACAGCGAGGCCTGCCGGATCCCGACCCGTTCGGCGATCGCCCGGGTCGAGGTCGCGCTGATGCCGTTCTCGACGAAGAGCGCGGCGGCGGCGTCGAGGATCTGGTCGCGCGGGCTCAGCGCGGAGTCGGCGTTCGGCACGACCCGCGGTCGGCCGGGGCGCACGGGCCGGTCGTCGGGGGTCATGCCCCCATCCTGACAGCCGGTGTCCGTCACGACTGCTCCCGGTACGCGCGCCAGCCGCCGTGGTGGGTGATGTCCTCGGCGCCCTGGACCGCGAACGGCTCGACCAGGAACCCGGTGACCTCGGTGCCGTCGTCGAGCGCCACGGTGCCGATCGCCATCGGTGCCGGCAGGGCCGCGACGAAGGTGCCGAAGCCGGCGGCTGGCAGGCGCCAGACCTCCCCGACGATGCCCGAGCCCGAGCCCGAGCCCGAGCCCGAGCCCGACCCAGGCGCAGCAGCGCCGGACGCGACCGGACCCATGCGGACCAACCCGGGCTTGGGCGGCACCGTGTCGAGGGCGTACAGCCGGTAGTCGGACGCGGTGCGGGCCTCCCGGACGAACGATCCGCCGGACGCGACCAGCTGTCCGTTCAGCGGCTGTCCGCGCAGGTGCGCCCCGACGACCAGCAGGTCGACGGTCGGAGCGGCGAACGCGGCCGCCAACGCCGCCAGGCGCCGGTCGCTGAACGCCGGACCGGTGAGCATGACGCCGAACGGCAGGCCGTCGACGAAGCCGGCGGGCACGGCGAGCGAGGCCATGTCGAGCAGGTTCGCGAAGTTCGTGTACCGACCCATCCGGCTGTTCGCGCCGATCGGGTCGGCCGCGACCTGCTCGAGCGTCGGGTGCCACGTCGTCGTCGGGGTGAGCAGTGCAGTGGTGCCCTCGAGTGCGGCGCGACCCGCTGCCCCGAACGCGTCGAGCCGTTCCTGGTCGGCGAAGAGCTCCGCGGCGGTCGGCCGAGCACCACCGAGCACGATCGCGGCGACCGACGGGTCGAGGTCGGCACCGACCTCGTCGCGGTGGGTCTCGATGTGGGCGCCGACGGCCGCGTACCGCTCCGCGACGAACGCGCCGTCGTAGAGCAGCGACGCGGCGTCGAGGAGGGGTGCGATGTCGACCTCGACCACCTGGTGTCCGAGCGCACGGAACCGGTCGACGGCCGCGGCGAACGCCTCGGCCCAGCCGGGTGCGAGCCCCGCGAGCTGCGACGGCAGCGGCACCGCGATGCGCGGGACGGCGGGCAGGTCGGCGAGGGCGAGGTCGGGCCGCGCGAGTGGGTCGACGCCGTCCGGACCGGCCATCAGCTCCGCCGCCGTGCGCGCCAGGTCGAGCGACCGGGCGAACACCGTGACGCAGTCCTGCGAGCGGCAGGCGGGGACGACCCCGGTGTTCGGCACGAGCCCCTTCGTCGGCTTCACCCCGACCAGGTTGCCGAGCGCGGCGGGCACCCGGCCGGACCCGGCGGTGTCGGTGCCGAGCGCGAAGTCGACGACGCCCAGGGCGACCGCCGTGGCGGAACCGCTCGACGAGCCGCCGGAGATCCGCGTCGGGTCCCAGGCGTTCCGGACCGCGCCGAAGGGCGAGCGGGTGCCGACCAGGCCGGTGGCGAACTGGTCGAGGTTCGTCTTGCCGACGACGACGGCGCCGGCGGTGCGGAGCCGGGCGACGGCGGTGGCGTCGGCGGCGGGGTCGTGTGCGTAGGAGCGGGCGGCTGCGGTGGTGGGCAGTCCGGCGACGTCGATGTTGTCCTTCACGGCGAACAGCAGGCCGGCCAGGGGCAGCGACGGGTCGACCGCTTCGGCCTCGGCCAGCACGTCGGCACGGTCGCGCAGGGTGATCCAGACCTCGGAGCGGTCGACGGCGTCGATGCGGGCGAAGGCGTCGCGGACGCGGGCGCTCGCCGCGGTGGCGGCGGTCCCGCCGGCGGGGGCGCTCGTCCCGCTCACGCTGCCGCTCCGATCGCCGCGAGGACCTGCCCCGGCGCGACCTGGTCGCCCGGCTTGATGTACACCTCGAGCACGTGGCCCGGCACCGGTGCGTGCACCATCGACTCCATCTTCATCGCCTCCACGGCCAGCAGCTTCTGCCCCTCGTCCACACGGTCACCAGGGCGGACGTCCACCTGCCACACGGTCGAGGTGAAGGGGGCGTACACGGCGGTCGACCCCTCGGGCACGGTCACGGCGTCGGCCACCACGGCGGCCGGTTCGTCACGGACGTCGAACTCGCCCGATGCCCGCCACCGCTCCTTCTCCTCGCCGAACGCCTGCGCCTGCTGGGCCCGGAAGTCCGCGATGGACCCGGCGTTGTCGGCCAGGAACCGGTTGTACGACGCGATCGAGAACTCGCCCTCGACGGTCTCGAACGAGCCCCGTCCGGCGTCCGTCTCGGCGCGCAGCTCGAGCAGCTCGTCCGCACCGACCGGGTACCACTCGATCCGGTCGAAGAACCGCAGCGCCCACGGGTTCTCCTGGAACAGCCCGCCGCGGCGGAACCGGTTCCAGATCTGCACGGTGCGGCCGACGAACTGGTAGCCGCCCGGACCCTCCATGCCGTAGATGCACAGGTACGCGCCGCCGATGCCGACGGAGTTCTCGGCGGTCCAGGTGCGGGCCGGGTTGTACTTCGTCGTGACCAGGCGGTGCCGGGGGTCGAGCGGGGTCGCGACCGGGGCGCCGAGGTACACGTCGCCCAGGCCGAGCACCAGGTAGCTCGCGTCGAACACGGTGCGGAAGACGTCGTCGACGCTCTCGAGCCCGTTGATGCGACGGATGAACTCGATGTTCCACGGCGTCCACGGGGCGTCGTTCCGCACGCCGTTCATGTACCGCTCGATCGCCAGGCGGGTGGCCGGGTCGTCCCACGACAGCGGCAGCTTCACGGTGCGCGACGGCACGACGAGCTGGTCGGTCGGCGGGATCTCGTCCTCGAGCTCGCGGAGCAGCCCCGCCACATCGCGCGCCTTGAGCACGGACGCGTCGGTGTGCACCTGCAGCGAGCGGATGCCCGGCGTGATGTCGAGGATCCCCTTCGGCGTGTGCTCCTGCAGCTTCGTCATGAGCGCGTGCACGCGCATCCGCAGCGCGATGTCGAGCGTCATGTCGCCGTACTCGACGAGCACGTTGTCGTCGCCGTCGCGTCGGTACGCGACGCTCGGCCGCACGTCGGTCGCGTCCAGGCGGGCGATCACGCCGTCGTCGCCGTCACCCCCGGTGCGCGGCACCGTCCTGGAGGCCCGGCGTGCGTCGAGCGAGGCGGCGTCGGCTTCGCGGACGGGGACGAACCGGACCGTGTCACCCGGTCGGAGCTGGCCCAGCTTCCACAGGTCGCCGCTGGCGACCACGGCGGGGCAGACGAAACCGCCGAGCGACGGCCCGTCCGGCCCCAGGATGATCGGGGTGTCCCCGGTGAAGTCGATCGCACCGACCGCGTACGGGGTGTCGTGGATGTTCGACGGGTGCAGGCCGGCCTCGCCGCCGTCGGTCCGCGCCCACTCCGGCCGCGGCCCGACGAGCCGGATGCCCGTGCGCGCCGAGTTGTGGTGCACGGCGTAGTCGGTGGCGTAGAAGACGTCGAGGTCGGCGCGGGTGAAGAAGTCCGGTGCGGCGTGCGGCCCCTCGGTGACGGCGATCTCCCACGCGTCGGTGAGCGCGGTGCGGCGGTCGGCCGGGGTCGGACCGCCCACCAGGCCCAGACGGGTGCCGGACGGGAACGCCGGGTGCGGGGCGTCCGAGTCCGGGGAGCCCGGGCGCAGGACGTCGCCGGCGAGCAGGGCTCGACCGGCGTGGCCGCCGAAGCCACCGAGCGTGAAGGTCGCGGTCGATCCGAGGTAGGTCGGCACGTCGAAGCCGCCGCGGACCGCCAGGTAGGTGCGGAGGCCCGGACCGGGCACCGTGCCGATCGCCAGGGTCTGGCCGGCGCCGACCTCGACCGGCTCCCACAGCGCCACGGGTTCGCCGTCGAGGGTGACCGGTGCCGGCGCACCCGTGAGCGCCACCACCGCGGCGGCCGAGAAGCGGAGCGTCGGGCCGGTGGCGGTGACCTCGAGCGCGGGGGCGCCGTCCGGGTTGCCCACGGCGCGGTTCGACTCGGCGAAGGACGCCGCGTCGAACGGGCCGCTCGGCGGGACGCCCACCTGCCAGTACCCGACCCGGCCGGGCAGGTCCTGGATCATCGTCATCGTGCCAGGCGCGACGACGTCGATGCGCGGGTCCGGGTCCTCGGTCGCGTCGAGCGTCGAGGTGGAGTGCGTGGCGGTGCGGAGCTCGAGGTCGTCGGTCAGCGCGCGGAGGAGCCCGGCGTTCGTGACGATGCCGTCGATGCGGGTGGCCGCGAGCCCGTCGCGCAGCAGGTCGAGCGCGTCGTCGCGGGTCTCCCCGGTGGCGATCACCTTGGCGAGCATCGGGTCGTAGAACGCGGACACCTCGGAGCCGGTCTCGACCCAGCCGTCGACGCGGATGCCGGTGCGCTCGCCGGATGCCGTGGTCGCGCTCGGGAACACGGCCTGGGTGACGAGGCCGCTGGAGGGCAGCGAGCCCTTCGCCGGGTCCTCGGCGTAGACGCGGGCCTCGACGGCGTGGCCGTTCGGGGTCCAGGTGCGGTCGAAGACGTCGGGGTCGATGCCAGCGGCACCGTCGCGGGCCAGGCGGAGCATGAGCTCGACGAGGTCGACGCCGAAGACCTCTTCCGTGACCGGGTGCTCGACCTGCAGGCGGGTGTTCACCTCGAGGAACGACGCCTCCTCGCGCACGGGGTCGTAGACGAACTCGACGGTGCCGGCGCTGCGGTACCCGACGCTCTCGGCCAGGCGGCGAGCGGACGCGTGCAGCTCGGCGCGGACGTGCTCGGGGAGTGCCGGTGCCGGGGCCTCCTCGATGACCTTCTGGTTGCGGCGCTGCAGGGAGCAGTCGCGGTCGCCGATCACCGTGACACGGCCTTCGCCGTCGCCGAAGAGCTGGACCTCGACGTGCCGGGCCGGCCGCACGAGTCGTTCGAGGAAGATGCCGGCCGACCCGAAGTTCGCAGTCGCCAGGCGGACGACGCTCGTGTAGGCCTCGCGGACCTCGTCGAGGGTGGAGCACGCCTGCATGCCGATCCCGCCGCCGCCCCCGGTGGCCTTGAGCATGACGGGCAGCCCGATGCGCTCGGCCTCGGCCACGGCGTCGTCGACGCTGGCGAGCAGTCCGGTGCCGGCGAGCATCGGGACCCCTGCTGCGGCGGCCAGCTCGCGGGCGGTGTGCTTCGCGCCGAACCGGACGATCTGGTCGGCGGTCGGCCCGACGAACCGGATGCCGGCGTCCTCGCAGGCCTGGGCGAACTCGGTGTTCTCGGACAGGAACCCGTAGCCGGGGTGCACGAGTCCGGCGCCGGTGTCCTTCGCGGCCTGCACCACCGCGTCGATGCGCAGGTAGGAGTCGCGGGCGGGTGCGGGTCCGAGCCGGACGGCGGTGTCGGCCTCGCGGACGTGGGGTGCCGCGCGGTCGGCGTCGGAGTAGACGGCGACGGTGCGCATGCCGAGTGCCTTGGCGGACCGGATGATGCGACGGGCGATCTCACCGCGGTTCGCGACGAGGACGGTGTCGGGGCTGAGGGCAGGGGTCTGGTTCACGGTGGCGGTCCCGGTGGGGTCGGGCGCGGCGGTCACGGCTGGACCACGATCATGCGCAGCGGTGTGCAGGAGAAGTCGTTGCAGGGGTTGTTCATCTGCGGGCAGTTCGAGACGACGACGAGCACGTCCCGCTCGGCCCGGATCGCGACCCGCTTGCCGGGGGCGCTCATGCCGTCGACGATCCCGAGGGCTCCGTCGGCTTCGACCGGCACGTTCATGAACCAGTTGAGGTTCGACACGATGTCGCGGGCACCGAGTCCGTGGCGGCCTGCCTCGGCCAGGAAGTTCTCGCGGCAGCCGTGCTGGTACTGGGTGTGGTGCCCGTACCGCAGGGTGTTCGACTCCTTCGAGCATGCGCCGCCGATGGTGTCCTGCCGGTCGATCTCGTTCGCGACGACGGTCATCAGCGGGTGGCCCTCGTTCGACATCAGCACGGTGCCGGTCCGGACGTACGCGTTGCCCTGTGCGGCGAGGGTGTCCGGCACGCTGTACCGCTCGTCGGGGTCGTGGGCGTCGTAGAGCAGGCAGTCGGCGCTCTGGTTGCCGCCGACGTCGACGATGGTGAGCACCTCGCCGGCGCGGACCACGGCGGACCACGGCGCGAGCGGGGCGACCCGGTCGTCGCGGACCACGGTGCCCGGCACCAGGGACTCGCTCCAGTCGAGGGCGACGTCCGGGTCGTGGACGGCTCCGACCGGGACGGTCGAGGTGGGGGTGTGGGTCGTCGTGTCGGTCATCACAGGCCTCGGGCTTCCGCGTGGTCGATCGAGTTCAGGTAGGCGCGGGTGAGCTCCGGCGTCGCGGTGAACCGCTCGTCGGCCGCGGTCGTCGGGGCCCCGCGCCAGGCGTGCACCCGCAGTGGTCCGACGAGGTAGTCCGGGCGGGGGTCGATCGGGTGCGCGACGTTCGCGACCAGCACGAGCAGCGGCAGCTCGGCGACGAGCGTGACGTGGGTGCCCGCGCCCGCCGAACCGGTGAAGGTCATCGCCCCCTCGGCGTCGATCCGCACGCCCTGGAAGAACGAGATGCTCGGCGGCAGGTCCCGCTTGGTGAGTCCGTGCTTGGCGGCGGCCTTCGCGAACAGCGACCGACCGCTCGGGGTGCGCCCCTCGGGTGCCGCGTCGCCGTACTTCCGCTCGTTCCAGGCGTCGGTCGAGGTGCCGCAGAACGCGTCGTGGTGCCCCGAGGTGTCCTCGAGCACGGTCGCCAGCGCCCGACCGTCCCCGCTCAGCAGCGGCGAACCCTGGCCCAGGTACGCCTGCCACGGGATCTTCTGGGTGTCGGCGACGTTGAGCCGCTCCCACGGTTCGAGCGCGTTGAACACCAGGACGTTGGCGCAGGCCTGACCCGTCGGGTCGTCGAACCGCAGCCGTGACCCGCGGGCCAGCACCTTGTGCGTGTACCCGCCCGGCGCCACCGTCTCGGCCCAGACGAGCTGCGCGGGGTCGACGCCCTCGGGGGCGAACGGTGACGACGACGCCGGCAGGTACGGCATGTACTCGGACTGCGAGCCGGCCTGGGCGCGTGCGTCGGACCGGGAGGCGAGCACGCTGTCGGTCTGGTGGAGGTCGCGCATGGGGTTCCTTCCGGATCAGGCTTCGACGGAGGCGGCGGTCGGGCTCGCCGCAGTCGCGGCCGCGGGGACGGGCACCGCCGCGGTGGTGGGCACCTCGGCCAGGGTGATCGGCCCGTGCGTGCGGTGCCGCCAGCTCGACCACGCCCAGCCGACGAGCAGCACGCCGCCGATGAACAGCAGGGCGCTGTACTGCAGCCACCACGAGGTGCCGGTCAGGTCGTAGATCTCCGGCCGGGGCCAGATGAGGTTGATCGCCATGCCGATCTGGAACGCCACGGCCAGGGCGTTGAGCGGGATGCCCCAGCGACCGAGGGTGAACAGCGGCTTGCCGTCCTCGTCCACCCCGGTCGGCAGCCCCGTGCGACGGAGCTTGATCCGCTGGACCAGCAACGGCCCGGTGACCCCGAGGTACGCCAGGTAGAGCATCGCGATGCACAGGCTCGACAGGGCGGTGAAGATCGCGGACTGCCCGATGTTGACGGCGAGGGCCAGCCCGGCGCCGACCCCGACGACGATCGACGCGGCGATCGGGGTGCCGGTGCGGGGCGAGACCCGGGCGAGGGTGCGGTGGAAGGGCAGCGCCTTCTCGCGGGCCATCGAGTAGACCATCCGGGCACCGGCGGTCTGCACGGCGAGGGTGCAGGCGAAGACGGCGACGGCGACGGTGCAGAGCAGGAGCCGACCGAAGACGTCGCCGAGGGTCGAGGTGATCACCCAGGCGAGACCCTGGGTGGCGAGCTTGCCGTCGGTCAGGCTCGGGGCGGCGACGAGGGCGCCGATGATGAGCAGCCCGCCGCCGAGGCCGGAGACCGTGAGCGCCCGGACGATCGTCTTCGGGGTGGTCCGACGCGGGTTGTGGGTCTCCTCCGCGAGCTCACCGGCCGAGTCGAAGCCGACCATCACGTACGCGGCCATCAGCGAGGACGCCAGGAACGCCCACACGTACGGCTCGGTGCTGGTCGACCCGGCGGTCGTGAACACCACGGAGGCGCTGCGGTGCGGCAGGAGGAACAGGGCACCGATGAGCACGACGACGCCGATGATCTCGATGAGCACGCCGAAGCTCGTCACGCGGGCCATCAGCCGGACGCTCGTGATGTTCACGATCGTCGTCACGGCGAGCATCACCAGACCGAGGACCACCGCGTTCGCGGCACCGGTCGGCGACGCGACGGACGGGTCCGCGCCCGGACCGCCGACGACCTGGAACCCGTCCCAGATCGCGGGGAGCACGGCCTGCACGGCGATGGCCGCCACCGCGACGGTGAGGATCTGGCCGATGATCATCGTCCAGCCGGTGAACCACCCGAACCGGGCTCCGGCCAGGCGGCTCGACCACTGGAAGATCGCGCCGGAGATGGGCCAGCGGGCCGCGAGCTGCGCGAAGTTCAGCGCGACGAGCAGCTGGCCGCCGAAGACGAGCGGCCACGCCCAGAAGAACGCAGCACCGCCCAGCCCGAAGCCGAGTCCGAACAGCTGGAAGACCGTGGTGAGGATCGAGACGAAGGAGAAGCCCGCCGCGAAGGAGGAGAACGAGCCGACCCCGCGGTGGAGTTCCTGCTCGTAGCCGAGGCGGGCGAGCCCCTGGGTGTCGACGTCGGACGTGGCGCGCGGTGCGTGGAGCGGTGCTTGCGGAGAACGCATGACTGCAGACCTTTCGCGGAGTACCTGTCGGGTGACAGGTAGTGCGACAAGTGTCTTGCGGCCCTGTGTCGTCGCCGTTGCCCGTCTGTTTCGAGTGCGTGACGGCAGGCCCCGGCGTGTAAACGTTCCGAGTCGGCGGGCGGATCAGCGGCGGGGGATCACTCGACGTCGACGTCCCGCTTGCCGCGGCGGACGATGAGCGGGTCGGGCTTGCCGATGACGTCGGCGGCCTTGTCCGGGTAGTCGAACTGCGTCAGGAAGTACCGCATCGCGTTGAGCCGCGCGCGCTTCTTGTCGTTCGACCGCACGATCGTCCACGGCGCGTAGCGCTTGCTCGTCCGGGTGAACATCGCTGTCTTCGCCTCGGTGTAGTCCTCCCACCGGTCGAGCGACAGCAGGTCGATGTCGGACAGCTTCCACCGCCGCACCGGGTCGAGCTGGCGCATCGCGAACCGGGTCCGCTGCTCGCGCCGGGTCACCGAGAACCAGAACTTCGTCAGGTGGATGCCGGAGTCGACGAGCATCCGCTCGAACTGCGGCACCTGGGTCATGAACGACTCGTACTCGTCGTCGCTGCAGAAGCCCATCACCCGTTCGACGCCGGCACGGTTGTACCAGGAGCGGTCGAACAGGACCATCTCACCGGCGGCCGGCAGGTGCTGCACGTACCGCTGGAAGTACCACTCACCGCGCTCGCGCTCGGTCGGCTTGCTCAGCGCGACGACCCGCGACGTCCGGGGGTTGAGGTGCTCCGTGAACCGCTTGATCGTGCCGCCCTTGCCGGCGGCGTCACGCCCCTCGAAGAGCACCACGACCTTCTGGCCGGTGTCCTCGAGCCAGTACTGGCACTTCAGCAGCTCGATCTGCAGCAGGTACTTCTGGTACTCGTACTCGTCCCGCGGCAGGCGCTCCGAGTACGGGTAGTCGTCCTGCCAGGTGAGCACCGGGTTGCCGTGCGGGTCGATCAGCTCCGGGTCGGCCGTCTGACCGTCCGCGACGCTGTACCCCTCGGTCCGCAGCTGTTCGATGTACTCCCGCAACGGCTGCGAGTACGGCGCTGTGTCCACGGTGTCCTCCCTCTGCGAGCCGATCGGCTGTCGGCCCCAGGGCCATCCTGGCCCGGCCACCCGCACGACCGCCCCACGCCTCGCCCTGGACGCGACCCGATGACGGCCTGGAGGCGCGGTGCGGGCCCGCCCCGTGCCTCCCGACCGCATGTGGCCCTTCACAGGCATGATGGGGCCATGACGGACCAGGCCGAGATGATCCACCCCGAGATCGCACCGAGCGGAGACGGGTGCGTCGAGTGCGACGCGACCGGTTCGTGGTGGGTGCACCTGCGCCGCTGCGCGGCGTGCGGCCACGTCGGCTGCTGCGACGACTCGCTCAACACGCACGCGACGCGGCACTGGGAGGAGACCGGGCACGCGGTCATCCAGAGCTACGAGCCCGGCGAGACCTGGGCGTGGGACTACCGCGACGACACCCGCTCCGAGGGGCTCGAGCTCGCAGCACCCACCAGCCACCCCGTGACGCAGGCAGTCCCCGGGCCGGCGGATCGCCTTCCCGGGGACTGGTTGGAACTGCTCGGCGGATCACGCTGATCCGCGGCGGTCGTCAGGTCAGACGGCCGCGGTCGCCTCGTCGCGGTGCGGGAGCTTCCAGCCCGGACGCACGAAGTGGCAGGTGTAGCCGTGCGGGTTCTTCTCGAGGTAGTCCTGGTGCTCGTCCTCGGCCTCCCAGAACGGGCCGGCCGCGGTGACCTCGGTGACGACCTTGCCGGGCCAGATGCCCGACGCGTCGACGTCCGCGATGGTGTCGAGCGCGACCTGCTTCTGCTCGTCCGAGGTGAAGAAGATCGCCGAACGGTAGCTGCGACCGATGTCGTTGCCCTGGCGGTCCTTCGTCGACGGGTCGTGGATCTGGAAGAAGAACTCCAGCAGGTCCCGGTACGAGATCTGGGACGGGTCGAAGACGATCTCGACCGACTCGGCGTGGTCGCCGTGGTTGCGGTACGTCGCGTTCGGCACCTCGCCGCCGGAGTAGCCGACGCGGGTGCTGACGATGCCGGGGCGACGACGGAGGAGCTGCTGCGCTCCCCAGAAGCATCCGCCGGCGAGGATGGCGGTCTCGGTGGTGGTCATGGTGGCCTCCTGGGCTCTCGTGTCACTGGCTGCGACACCGTGTGGTGCAACCGGCAACAGGGACGATCTGTTCCCGTCGTCAGGTCCGCTGTGGGGCACGGACCCACCCGGGTGTGCGGTCGGTACGACTCGACCCTACGAGTCCGTGCTCCGTGTCACCCCTGCGGTACGGTCATGCCACATGAAGCGGTCATCCGTGCACGACAAAGTCCAGCGCCGTCGGGAGAGGAACGCGTCCGGCGGCGGCTTCGTCGCCGAGCTCCTCAGCGACGCCGGTACCGCAGACGGCGACCTCACGACACGGCCGCGATTCCTCTGATGAGCCAGCAGTTCTCGCAGGTCTTGTTCAGCATGCTCGTGTTCGGGGGCGCTGTTTCGTCGGGTATCGCAGTCCTGAGTTCTGCTCGGCGCGCACGGAGTCGGCCACGAGGGCAGAAGCATCGCAACACCCCGATCGAGATCGTGCTGATCTGCCTCGGGTTCCTCTTCATCGTCACGGCGTTCTCCGTCGCGGTGACGAAGGCCTACGCATGACGCCCTCGACTCGACCCAGAGACTCTCTCGGGAGACGTCGGCTCGGTACGGTCATGCTCACATGAAGCGGTCATCCATGCACGACGAAGCCCGGCGCCGTCCACGTGGTTGGTGGCTGCTCGGACTCGCGTTCTGTTTCCTCGTGTTCCTCGAGGTGTTCGTGGCGATCGGCTCGCTGCCGGGGATGCTCGCCGCGCAGCTGCAGTACACCCCGTGTGGCTCCGACGAGACGATGCGGTGTTCGTACGCCGTCGGGGAGACCGCACAGATCCTCGTGCCGCTGGTTGCGTTCATCGTCGCGATCACGACGTGGGTCATCGGGGCGTCCGGCGCTCCCACGGTGCGGCGACGGGTGCTGACGCCGGCGATCGGCCTCGTGGTCATCGTCCTGATCTTCGTGCTCGGTGTCGTCGCGATCAATCTGTCGATCCGATGACAGTCGTGAACCGAACTCGCCGCCCCACCCTCCCGAGGACCTGATGCCGTTCACTCCAGGTCGGTCACGAGACAGGGTCGACTGCGAAGTGGATGGCGTCGTCGACCGACACAGGAGCGCTGGTCTCGGTGCCTGCCCTATAGCCGATCCGCTACCGGGCGGCTGCGGTTGCTTCCCAAGCTGCTCTCATCTCACGCTCGGCCAGTCGGTCGACGATCGGTGACCTTCCGGGTCGGTTACACCCGGTACCGACCGAGAGCCGCTGACCGTAGACATGCACGACGGGCGACTGGCTCAGGGTTCCATCCGCGACGAGCGCCCCTTCGACAGCGCTCGTCGCGGCGACCTTCCGGCCCGGTAGCGCTCTGCGTAGCCCTGCCACGAGAAGTCGTCGCCGTAGGCGCGCGTCGTGGGGTCTTTGATCTTCCACTCGAGCACGCCCAGCGCCGGGATCTCGGCAGGAAGCTTCGGCCCAGACCACTTGTCCTCGTGTTGCTTGCTTCCTTCCTGCGGCGTCCAGCTCCAGGAATTCTCGACGTTGCGCAGCGACACGACGACCGCGCTTTGCTCGTCGGCATCCGTCACGCTGTGGAACAGGCCAACGTCGTAGATCGACAGCGGAACGGACCCTGGGTTCTCTACGATGACCCGCAGCTCGGCCCAGTTGCGCGGCCCAGACGGACGCTGATCTGGCGAATCGAGAGTCCCAGGCGGTGGAGGTCGGCGATCTGGAGTCATTCCCGCAGCGCCAGGTAACGTCCCGACGACGCCGGCTCGATAGGGCTCGCTGGCGGGATGCGGTAGCCGGCTCGTTGGCGAATCAGGGTGCCGGAGCGTCGAGACATGCAAGCAGTCTGCAGGCGTCGGTGTTGCTCATGCCCTGCCGCATCAGCTGCCATTACTCGTCCTCAACGCCAACGGCTTTTCGCCCTCCCCGCGTCGTCGTCAGTGACAGCTCAGCAACGCGCGCCGAAGCAGCCAACGCCTTGCGCAGCGCCGCCGTGGCGGCGCTCTGGTCGCTGCGGAGTCTGCTCCGCCGTTCCCGCTCGAGCAGGTCAGCGCGCTTCCCGCTCAACCGAAGCGTGACGGCGGCAGATGCGACGGAGCTTCCCTCCCGGAGCTCGTCGAATCGACGTCGTAGAAGCCGGTAGCCGGTCGCGCGGCCCAGCCCGGCTCCGGCCGCGGCAGCGTCGACGGATGCGCCTGCGTTGAACGCCGACCAGAACCGGTCCTCGACACTCAGCTCGACGCGCAAATGGTGCCGTCCGTCGAGGTTCGGGCGCGCTTCCCAGGACGCTGCACGGCTGCTCGTCACGCCGACCGTTTCCAGCGCCGCCGCGGGATCATGACCGGAACGGCGCAGCTGCAGATACCGCTCGCGCAGGAACCGGTACCCGGTCTCCTTGCCGATGCCAGCGATTCGGCCGGAAGGTTTGAGACCTCGCCCCTCCGCAATCAGCGCGAGGAACCGGACAGCTTGCGGTGATGACAGAGACAGGTACACGCGGAACACCTCCGAGGAAGGTGTTGCGTCGACCAAGTGAATCCGGGGGACGCCAAACGCTACAGGCCACCCCGGACGACGAAAGCCGAGGAACGCGCGCCAGCATCCTTCTCGACAACGGCACTGCCGCGATAGTCACGGACGCCCCCGACGACAACCTCGAGCACGAGGACCGGAACTTCGTAGCGAAATCACGGTGCGTCCGCACGGTGGCGGAGCCTCGCCCGTGACTCGGCCGTGCGCCTCCAGTCCGGGGTGGGGCCGCGTCAGCTCGCGGTGTCCTCGAGCGCGTCGAGCGCGGCCACGTCCTCGGCGGCGAGCACGAAGTCGACGTCGGCGTTCTCGGCGATGCGCGACGGGGTCGTGGACTTCGGTAGGGGCAGGACGTCCTTCTCGAGCAGGTAGCGGATCGCGACCTGGGCGACGGTCTTGTCGTACTTCGCCGCGATCTCGGCGATCTGCTCGTTCTCGAGCAGGCCTCCGGTGGCGAGCGGCGAGTAGCCCTCGGTCAGGATGTCGTGCTCGCGGTCGAAGGCGGTCGTCTCGTCCTGGGTGTTGCCGATGAACCAGCGGATTTGGTTGGCGTGCGGGACGACGTCCGTGCGGCCGAGCAGGTCCTCGAGGTCGGCGACGGCGAAGTTCGAGACACCGATGCTCTTGGTGCGGCCGGCGTCGTAGAGCTCCTCGAAGACCTTCCACACCTCGACGTTGCCGTCACGGTGATCGGAGCCCATGTCGCTCCAGGGCCACGGCGCGTGGATCAGGTACAGGTCGACGTGTCCGAGGTCCAGGTTCCGGCTCGACTCCTCGAAGGCGTCGCGGACGCCCGAAGCCGTCTTGATCTCGGCCGGCAGCTTGGTAGTGATGAAGAGTTCGTCGCGGGAGATGCCGCTGTCGCGGACGGCCTCGCCGACGCTCGCCTCGTTGCCGTATGCCAGGGCGGTGTCGATGTGGCGGTAGCCGAGGTCGAGGGCGGTCTTCGTGGCGTCGTACGCGTCGGAGCCGGACGGGATCTGCCAGGTGCCGAAGCCGATCTTCGGGATGTGCAGACCGTTGGACAGGGTGAACGTGTCGATGAGTGCGGGCATGCAGCGGACAGTACGCCGGTCGGGTTCAGCCACGGTCACGGTGCGGAACCCGAGTGTCCTCGGGCTTGCGCGCACTCGGGGAGGAAGTGCCGGTACTCCTCCTTGCGGGCAGCGGTGCTCACTGCGCCGTCGAAGTCGGTCTCCGGAACAACCCCGACTGCGACGTCCCGGTGGCCAATCCCATCGCAGACGGCGACGATGACGCCGTCCGCTCCGTCGGCCTGAGACAGTGTCGCTGGGCGATGGAGCACCTGTGGAGACAGGTCGTACCAGACGAACGCGTCACCGTCCGGGACGAGGGCACCGGCTTCGGTGACCGTCATCCCGACCCGGATCTCCGTGGCGACCGGCGGTGTCAGAGGGGTGCACCCCGTCAGCAACGCTGCCACGAGGGAGCTCGCGAGAGCTGCGGCTTGCTTCGTCATCCGACCAGTCTGCCGCGTGCAACACCGCATGCAGAACATCAGCCATTGTGCAGTCGGTCGCCGGCCATGCGAGGGCGGGGAGGTGCCAACGGGTTGCATGGCGCCCACCTCGAACGGACGGAAGGACGCCCCCATGCCCCTGAACCCCACCGTGCACGACCGGAAGACCGGTGTCACCCCGCCCGGAGAGCCCGGCGGCTTCGAGCTCGCCCTGCTCGACCGCGGCGCCGCCGTGCTGCAGACCTCGGCGCCGCTGCGGGGCTTCGACGTCTACGTGGTCGGCTTCCACTGTGTGAAGGGCGAGCCCGACGTGCAGATGGAGGCGCACCACTTCTGCAAGGTGGTGAACGCCGAGATGCTGCAGTGCGTGCTCTTCGACGGCAACACCGCCGACGCGAACCTGATCGGCATCGAGTACATCGTGTCCGAGCGGCTGTTCGACTCCCTGCCCGAGGACGAGCAGGCGTCGTGGCACCCGCACAACCACGAGGTGTTCTCCGGCGAACTCGTCGCTCCGGGCCTGCCGATCGCGGTGGAGACCGAGCTGATGGGGCACCTGGTGAACTCGTACGGCAAGACCTGGCACACCTGGCACAGCACCCCGATGGGTTCGCAGCCCGCACACGACCTGCCGATCGGTGATCCGATGCTCATGTGGTCGTTCAACCGCGAGGGCGAGGTGGACAGCGCACTGCAGCAGGACCGGAACCAGGCGATGCGCACCGATCCGGAACCGCGCAAGGAGTCGCGGGCGAAGTACCTGGACCGCGCCCACCCGCAGCGCGGTGTCGGCGCGATGCGCGACGCCTTCACCGGCACGACCCCGACCCCGGGCGTCGTCGACGCGGACGACGGACGCCCCTGACGACGGACGGGAGGCCCGTGGCGGTGTCGCCACGGGCCTCCCGTCCGGTGTGTGCTGTGGTTCAGCGCGCGGTGCGCGTCCCGATCCGCGGCAGGACGAAGCCGAGCACGATCATCGCGACGGCCAGGAAGGCGTGCAGGACGTTGTCGGCGCTGTTGAGCGGCACGAAGTTGGCGGGGTCTGCCATGCCGGCGGTGAACAGGCCGTAGACGAAGAGCACCAGGTAGACGATGCCGCCGACGAGCAGGTACAGGCGGGCGGAGGCGGCGCGGCGGGCGGCGACCAGGCCGACGATGCCGAAGAGCAGGTGCACGATGTTGTGCAGGACGGACACCTGGAACGTGCCCAGGAGCAGGGCCATCGAGCTGTGGCCGGCCATCGACATCGAGCCCATGTCCATGGTGAGGCCGGGGATGAAGCCGGCGATGCCGACGATCAGGAAGACGACACCGAAGACGAACGCGCCCCGCTGGGTCCACGTCGAACCGGAGGCGGTGCGTGCGGTTGCTGCGCTGCTGGTCATGATCAGCCCTCTTTTCTGTACGCGCCGCACTGTGCGGCACACATGACATTCGGAGCGCTTCCCCGGTCGGTTTGCAGCGTGACGACTCAGTGCGTTCGGGGGACAACGAGCCTGTGCCCCCGTGCACGAGCACTGCCTACCGTCCACGGCACACCACGACGAGAGGAAACACCATGGCAAATGGAGTCGCAGCAGTCTGGGTCCCGGTCAGCGACATGGAGCGCGCCGTCGCGTTCTACCGCGACACGCTCGGTCTCACCGTCAAGGACCAGTCCGACGACTGGAGCGAGATCGACGCCGGCGGCCTGATGATCGGCCTGAACGGTCGCGAGTCCGCCAGCCAGGCGAGCGACGGCGGCGCCGTCGTGTCGTTCCAGCCGGACGGCAGCATCGAGGACGAGGTCGCCGCGCTCAAGGAGCGCGGCGCGGACATCCAGGGCGAGATCAGCGAGCACCCGTGGGGCAAGATCATCCCCTTCAAGGACAGCGAGGGCAACGACCTGCAGCTCTACTCGCCGCCGCAGGGCTGACGCGGCCGGGTGCAGGACGCACCCACGGACGGACTGGAGGCCCGTGGCGACGCCGCCACGGGCCTCCCGTCCGTCCTGCGGCCGGCTACGCGGACCCGCGCCAGACGACCTCCGTCGGCAACAGCAGACCGCGTGGACCGTCGTCCGTGCCGCCGATCTGCTCGAGGACCTGGTGTGCCGCCTGCTCGCCGAGCAGGCGCGCCGGCTGCCGCACCGTCGACAGCTGCGGGTCGCACCGCAGGGCCCAGGCGCTGTCGTCGAACCCGACCACACCCACGTCACCCGGCACGCTCCGGCCGCTGCGCTGCAGGACGTCCATCGCACCGGCGGCGACCGCGTCCGACGCGGCGAACACCCCGTCGATGTCCGGGGCTCGCTCGAGCAGCTCGCGCATGCCCTCGGCGCCGGCGGTGTAGCTGAACAGGGGGTTCCGTGCGACGAGGTCGGGGTCGAAGCGCTCGCCGAGCGCCGCGGTGAAGCCCGCCAGACGGTCCTGGCCGGAGTCGCGGTCGAGCCCGGACGCGAGCATCCCGATCCGGCGTCGACCGGTGTCGACCAGGCGCCGGGTGATCTGCTCGGCGGCGGCGCGGTTGTCGATGCCGATGTACGAGATGTTCGCGGCGTCGGACGGGTGCCCGACGAAGCACGCGGGCATGCCGATCTCCTCGATCGCGCCGGTGATCGGGTCGCCGTCGCGGGCGGACAGCACGATGGCGCCGTCGACGAACCCGCCCCGCAGGTACTCGACCACACGCTCGCTGTCGCGGGCGGAGTCGACCATGATCGTGACGAGCTGCTGGTCGGCATCGGACAGCACGGCGTTCGTGCCGATCAGGATGTTGCCGATGTTGGGGTCGTCGAGCACCACGACCGAGGGTTCGTGGACGATGAGCGCGATCGCCCCGGACCGCCGGGTGACCAGGCTGCGGGCGGCGGCGCTGCGCACGTAGCCGACGCGTCGGACGGCGTCCTGCACGGCCTCGCGCGCCTTCGGCGACACGTACGGCTCGTCGTTGAGCACCCGTGAGACGGTGCCGCGGGACATCCCCGCTTCGTCGGCGACGTCCTGGATCGTGGCGCGCTGACGAGCGGATCGGACCTCGGACATGGGGCAACCATATCCGCCGCTGAGGAGGCCTCGGAACGCCTCGCAGTTGACAGGGTGCAGCCGCTGGTGTTTGATCTGGGAGCGCTCCCAGAAACATCCGGCCCCGATCGGCCGGTGCGGACTGGGAGCGCTCCCAGAACACTGGGTGGCCTTCGCCGTCGAAGGGGTCGCACGCGACCGAGGCGGCCGGGGTCGCCCCGATCAGCGAGGATCCCCGTGACGACCACCACCCTGCCGACGACCGCCACCGGCGCGCTCGGCCTCGGCTCGACGGGCCTCGCGTTCGGGTGCGACTACAACCCCGAGCAGTGGGACCCCGAGGTGTGGGTCGAGGACGTCCGGCTCATGCGCGAGGCCGGCGTGAACCTCGTCGCGATCAACGTCTTCGGCTGGTCGCACGTCGAACCGCGGCAGGGCGAGTACGACTTCGCCGCGCTCGACACCGTCATCGAGCTGCTGCACGGCGCGGGCATCGGGGTCGACCTGGGCACCGGCACCGCCTCGACCCCGCCGTGGCTCACCACCCGGTACCCCGAGGTCCTGCCCGTCGTCGCCGACGGCACCACCCGCTGGCCCGGCGGCCGCCAGGCGTTCTGCCCGAGCTCGCCGATCTACCGTGAGCACGCCCTCGCCCTGGTCCGCGCCACCGCCGAGCGCTACGGCGAGCACCCCGCCGTGCGGCTCTGGCACGTGTCGAACGAGCTCGGCTGCCACAACGCGCACTGCTACTGCGACGTCTCCGCCCAGGCGTTCCGCGGTTGGCTGCAGGCCCGGTACGGCACGGTCGACGCGCTCAACGCCGCCTGGGGCACCTCGTTCTGGAGCCAGCGCTACTCCGCGTGGGAGCAGGTGCTGCCGCCCCGCGCGACGCTGTCGTTCACGAACCCGGCGCAGACCATCGACTTCGACCGGTTCTCGTCCGACGAGCTCCTCGGCCACCACCGTGCCGAGGCCGCCGTCCTGCGTGAGCTGAGCGACAAGCCCGTCACGACGAACTTCATGGTCGCCGCGCACATCACGGCGCTCGACTACTGGTCGTGGGCCGGCGACATGGACGTCATCGCGAACGACCACTACCTGGACCACCGCCTGCCCCGGCCGCACGTCGAGCTCGCCTTCGCCGCCGACACCACCCGTGGCCTGGCCGGCGGCCCCCCCTGGCTGCTCATGGAGCACTCGACGGGCGCCGTCAACTGGCAGCCGCACAACGTCGCGAAGGCCCCGGGGGAGATGCTCCGGAACACCGCGGCGCACATCGCCCGCGGGGCCGACGGGGTCTGCTTCTTCCAGTGGCGCGCGTCCGTGCAGGGCAGCGAGAAGTTCCACTCGGCGCTGCTGCCGCACGCGGGGACCGAGTCGAAGACCTGGCACGACGTGGTCGCGCTCGGCGCCCTGGTCGAGCGGCTCGGCGAACTGCGCGGGTCACGCGTGGTCGCCGACGTCGCGCTCGTCTTCAGCTGGGAGAACCAGTGGGCGGCCGACCTGGAGGCCCACCCCAGCACCGCGCTCCGCTACCTGGAGCAGGTCCACGCGTTCCACGCCGCGCTCTGGGACCTCGGCGTGACCGTCGACGTCGTCGCCCCCGGGGCACCGCTCGACGGGTACGCGCTCGTCGTCGTCCCCGAGCTCTACCTGGTGCGCGACGAGCACGCGGCCGTCATCGCCGACCACGTCGCCGGCGGCGGGCACGCGATCGTCAGCTGCTTCAGCGGCATCGTCGACGAGCGCGACCGGGTCCGCACCGGTGGCTACCCGGGCGCCTTCCGCGACCTGCTCGGCGTGCGGGTGGACGAGTTCCTCCCGCTCGCCGCCGACGCCACGATCGCGCTGTCCGACGGCACGACCGGCAGCGTCTGGTCGGAGCCGGTCGAGCTGCGCGGTGCGACGAGCGTCGTCGACTACGCCGAGGGCTCGCTCGCCGGCCGCCCGGCCGTCACCCGCAACGAGCACGGCGCCGGGACCGCCTGGTACACGTCCACGGTGCTCGACGCCGGTGCGCTGGGCGGCTTCGTCCACCGCGTCCTCGACGAGGCCGGGGTGCACGCCGACCCCGCCGTCCGCCCCGGACTCGAGGTCGTGCGACGCCGGGACGACACCCACGAGTGGGTCTTCCTGCTGAACCACTCCGACCGCACCGTCGAGCACCACGAGGCCGGCCACGAGCTCGTCGCCGACCGCCCGGTCACCGGCACCACCGCCATCGCCCCCGGCGGGACCCAGATCATCCGCACCGACAGGAACCGCTCATGACCACCACCGCACAGTCGCCCAGCGCGACCCGACGACGCCGGGGCGGCGGGTTCCGCTACCGCCGCGCGATCGCGATCTTCGTCCTGCCGTTCGCCGTCCTGTTCACGGCGTTCTACCTGGTCCCCATCCTCTACGCCGTGTGGGAGTCGCTGCAGAAGATCGAGCGGCAGGGCACGTTCGGCGCCCCGACGCAGGTCTTCGGCGGCCTGAGCCAGTACGCCCTGGTGTTCCAGGACGGCGAGTTCTGGAGCTCCGTGCTCCGCGTGCTGCTGTTCGGTGTCGTGCAGGTGCCGGTGATGCTCGGGCTCGCGCTCCTGTTCGCGCTGCTGCTCGACTCCCCGCTGCTGCGCGGCAAGCGGTTCTTCCGCCTGGCGTTCTTCGCGCCGTACGCGGTGCCCGGCGTCATCGCCGCGATCATGTGGGGCTACCTCTACGCCCCCGACCTGTCGCCGTTCTCCGCCGTGACCTCGCGGGTCGACCTGCTCGGCGGCAGCACCGTGCTGTGGGCCGTCGCCAACGTCGTGACCTGGGTCTACGTCGGCTACAACATGCTCATCATCTACTCGTCGCTCCTCGCGATCCCCGCCGAGGTGTACGAGGCGGCGAAGCTCGACGGTGCGTCCCAGCTCCGGATCGCCCTGTCGATCAAGATCCCGCTCGTGGTGCCGGCCATCGTCCTCACCGCGGTGTTCTCCGTCATCGGCACCCTGCAGCTGCTGACCGAGCCGACCGTGTTCCGCCAGTTCACCTCGACCATCTCGTCGACGTTCACGCCGAACATGCTCGTCTACTCGACGTCCTCGGTGCCGAACTTCAACCTCGCCGCGGCGTTCTCGGTCGTCCTCGCCGTCGCCACGTTCGTCCTGTCGATCGGGTTCCTCCGACTGACCCAGCGGAAGGCCGCCGAATGACCGTCAACGCCCCGTCCCAAGGCGACCTCGTCCGCGACGTCGGCCGACCGCTCGAGCCGAACCGGGCCTCCCGTCCGCACCAGCGCGGAGCGCGCGGTCCCCGTGAGAGCGTCATCTCGCGCAGCGCCGCGATGATCGTGATGGGGGTCTTCACCCTCTACTTCCTGCTGCCGATCTTCTGGCTGCTGGTCTCGTCCACCAAGACCGCTGCGAACTTCAACTCGACGTTCTCGCTGTGGTTCAGCGCCACCTCGGTGCAGGACTTCTTCGGCAACCTCGTCGAGCTGTTCACGCGGCAGGACGGCATCTACCTGCGCTGGCTGCTGAACAGCATCGCCTACGCCGGGGTGGCCGGCCTGCTCGGCACGGTGCTCTCCGCGATGTGCGGGTACGCCCTGGCCAAGTACCGGTTCCGCGGCCGCGAGGTCCTGTTCAACGTGTTCCTCGGCGGCGTGCTCGTGCCGGCGACCGCCCTGGCCCTGCCGTTGTTCCTCATCTTCAGCCAGGTCGACCTGACCGACACGTTCTGGTCGGTGTTCCTGCCGAGCATCGTCAGCCCGTTCGGCGTCTACCTGTCGCGGTTGTTCGCGGCGTCGAGCGTGCCCGACGAGATCATCGAGGCCGCCCGCATCGACGGCTCCGGCGAGGTCCGGACGTTCTTCACCGTGGCCGTCCGACTCATGTCGCCCGCGCTCGTGACGATCTTCCTGTTCCAGTTCGTCGCCGTGTGGAACAACTTCTTCCTGCCGCTCGTGATGCTCCGCGACTCGTCGCTGTTCCCCGTCACCCTCGGCCTCTACACGTGGAACTCGAGCGTGAACCAGTACCCGGACCTGCGCACCCTCGTGCTCATCGGGTCGTTCGTCTCGATCATCCCGCTGCTCATCGCCTTCCTGAGCCTGCAGCGCTTCTGGCGCTCCGGCCTCGGCTCCGGCGGCCTGAAGTAGCCCCTCGACCCGCACCCCTTCCCGCACCAGCTCTCCCCACACCACATCCGAACGGAAACAGCATGAAGACAACGAAGTTCCTCAGCGTCGCCGCGATCGCCGTGGCCGCCACCGTGGCCCTCGCCGGCTGCAGCACCGGCGGCAGCAGCAGCGGCGGTGGATCCGACACCGCGGCCGCGAGCTGCAAGCCCTCGGACGGCAAGGTCACCCTCGACTTCACGACCTGGGTGCCGAACATGGACAAGGTCGTCGCGATCTGGAACAAGGCCAACCCGGACATCCAGGTCAAGGTCTCGATCGTCGCGAACGGCAACAGCGGCACCTACCAGAACTTCTTCAACCAGCTGAAGGCCAAGCAGGCGCCGGACATCGGCCAGGTCGAGTACGACACCCTGCCGGCGTTCCGCGTGCAGGGCGGCCTCGAGGACATCGGCGCGTGCGCCGGCATCAGCGACGCGAAGAAGGACTTCTCCGACGGCCTGTGGAACCAGGTCACCTTCGGCGAAGGGAAGTCGGTCTACGCCGTGCCGCAGGACTCCGGTCCGATGGCGCTGTACTACCGCAAGGACCTGTTCGAGAAGGCCGGCCTCGACGCCCCGAAGACGTGGGAGGAGTACGCCGAGGACGCCGTCAAGATCAAGAAGCTCGGCGGCAACATCACCAACTTCGCCAAGGGTGACGTCAACCAGTTCGCCGGGCTCGTCTCGCAGGCCGGCGGCCAGTGGTTCGAGAACTCGGGCCAGGACTGGAAGGTCAACCTCGACGACGCCGCGTCGAAGAAGGTCGCCGACTACTGGCAGGACCTGATCGACAAGAAGCTCGTCAACACCCTGCCGAGCTTCACCGACCAGTGGAACAACGCCTACGACAGCGGCAAGGACTGGACCTGGGTCTCCGCGGTCTGGGGTGCGAACACGATCTCGAGCGGTGCGCCGTCGACCTCGGGCAAGTGGGCCGTGGCTCCGATGCCGCAGTGGAAGTCCGGCGAGACCAAGTCGGCCGCCTGGGGCGGTTCGTCGAACGTCGTCTTCGCGGGCAGCAAGCACCCGGCCGAGGCGTCGAAGTTCCTGGTCTGGCTGAACACCTCGACCGAGGCGCTCTCCGCACTGAACAAGGAGGCCAACCTGTACCCGGCCTCGACCACCGGCGCCGACCTGCCGGCCCTGACCGAGGGGCTCGACTTCTACGGCGGCCAGAAGATCTACGAGGAGTTCGCCACCGCGGCGAAGGACATCCAGCCCTTCACCTGGGGTCCGACGATGACGCAGACCTACTCGGACGTGTCCGACGGCTTCGGGCAGGCGGCGTCCGGCTCGGGCACGTTGGCCGAGGCGCTCGAGTCCGGGCAGTCCAAGACCATCGCGGCGCTCAAGGCGCAGTCGATCCCGGTCAAGGGCTGACGGACGGCGGCTGACGTCGCGCGGTCCACGCGTTGACGACGGACAGGAGGCCCGTGGCGGGGATCGCCACGGGCCTCCTGTCCGTCTCGGGTCGTTTCCAGCCCTACGCGACCGCGATCTCGTTGGGCACGCCCGGCAGCTCGTCGCTCGAGGCGATGACCTTGCCGGTGGTCAGGTCGACGGCGTGGACCTTCCGCTCGGCGGGGTCGGTGACGTAGGCGATGTCACCCTCGACCTTCAGAGCCGGGTGGGCGTCCTGCCACTCGGTCGGGCCCTCCCACGCGTCGATCACCGGGTACGACTCCAGCTGCTCGCCGGTGGTCTCGTCGAAGGTGTGCAGGGCACCGTCGTCGCCGAGCACGACGGCCTCGTCACCGGGGCCGCGGGCGAGGTCGCGGAACGTGAAGCCGACGCCGTCGGGCATGTCCGCGACGGTGTACTTCCCCGAGGCCGCGTCGATCAGGGCGATCTGGTCGAGCAGGTACCCCTCGCTGTCGGGGTCGTCGTTGTAGTCGCCGACCGCGACGGACGAGTCCTCAGTGGTGAACAGGTTGCCGGTGCGGCCGTACTCGGTCGGGGCGTCGATCTTCTCGAACGCGCCGTCCTGGTAGACCAGGGCGCCGTCGGTGCAGCCGAACACCGCGACCTCACCCTTGACCGCACCCTCGCCGTGCACGTCGGGGCACTCCTCGGACCGGGTGATCTCCTCGCCGTCGGCGTCCAGGGCGCGCACGCCGGAGCGGCTCTCCTCGGTGCCGATGGTCGTCAGGAGCGTGCCGTCCTCGAGCTCGATCGCGACGCCGTGGTGGGCGGCCTCGGACTTCGTCGTCTCGACCTCGGGCAGGTCGGCGCCGTCGAGCTCGGTGTGGTCGAACGTCGTCACGTCCCCGGTGCCGTCGGCGAACAGGGCGGTGCGGTCGCCGTGGACGACCGCGTGGCCACCGGTGTCGGCGGGGAACACCGCGTCGGTCAGGGCCGGCTCGGCCTGGGTGTCGAGGACCCGGAAGCCCTCGGGCACGGTGACGAGCACGTGGCGTCCGTCGCCGGCGGGGTTGACCCGGGTGAAGCCGTCGATCGCGTCGTCGGCCACCACCTGCAGGTCCTGGTCGAGGACGAGCAGGCCGCCGTCGTGGGTCAGGGTGATGCGGGTCCCGTCGGCCTTCGGGGTCGCAGTGGTGTCGGACCCGGCGTCGGTGTTCGTGGCGCACCCGGTCAGGGCGAGGGCGGCCGCGCCGAGCAGGGCGGCGGGCCACGCGGCCCGGAGCGTCTTCGTGTTCGTCATGTCGCTCACTGTATTGATTCTCATTCTCAATTACCAGTCGACAGGCCGTCGACGATGGCCTCGGTGTTCGAGCGCATCATGCCGAGGTAGGTGGAGGCGTCGCCGTCCTCGGTGAGGGACTCCGTCGCCAGCGGTCGGATCTCGACGTGCAGGTCGACCTCTTCCGCGAGCACCTCGGCCAGTCGCGCGGGCTGCGAGGCGTCGGCGAAGATCGTCCGGACCCCCGCCTCGTCGATCGCATCGGCCAGGTCGCGCAGGTCGGCGGCGCTCGGGGAGGCCAGGGTGGTCCCGCTCGGGATCACCGCCCCGACGACCCGGAACCCGTAGTGGTCGGCCAGGTACCCGAACACGTGGTGGTTCGTGACGAGCGCCCGGCGTTCCTCGGGCACGGTCCGGAACGCGGTCGTCATCGTGTCGTCCAGGTCGCGGAGCTCGTCCAGGTAGGCATCGGCGCCGGTCGGCTCGATGCCGGCGTCGCGCAGGTCCTGGTCGAGGGCCTCGACCACGTCGACCATCCGGGCGGGGTCGGTCCAGAAGTGCGGGTCGGGGCCGCTGTCGTCCTCGGTGGTCCACTCCAGCGGGTCGAACGCGTCCCCGGCGGTGGAGACCGGCACGCCGTCCTCGGCCGCCGCCGCGACGTGGCGCGCGACCCCCTCTTCGAGCCCGAGCCCGTTCTCGACCACCAGGTCGGCGCTCCGCAGTCGTGCGGCTTCCTGCGCGGAGACCTCGAACGAGTGGGGGTCGGCGCCCGGGGGCATGAGGACCATGACGTCCGCCTGGTCCCCGACGACTTCGCTGACGACGTCGCCGAGGATGTTCGTCGTCACCGCGACGAGGGGCCGGTCGGAGCCGGCGGTGGTGCACCCCGTGGCGACGAGGGCGACGGCCGCGGCGACGAGACCCGCGGTCAGGGCCCTGGTGCGCATCACAGTCCGACCTCGGCGAAGGCGACGGGGGTGACGGGGAGCTGGATCGTGCGGGCGACCCGGGCGCCGTCGGCGAAGTCGATCTCGTGCACGGTGCCGTCCGCGGGGTCGGCCACGTAGGCGCGCTGGGCGTCGAGCTGCAGCATCGGCGCGGGGCCGTCTGCGCCGGTGTCGATGAGCGCCTTCGTCGTGGCCGCCTTCCCCGTCGAGGCGGTCACGACGACCACCCGCCCGGAGTCGTCGAGCCCGACCACGTGCTCGTCCTCGTCGTCCACCGCGACCACGGCGCGCAGGGGCCGTTCGGTCGGCACGAGCCGCCACGAGCCCTGTCGCACGTCGAGCAACCAGAACCCGGTGGTGCCGGCCAGTCCGGCGACGGTGGGCCGGCCGGCGCGGGCGGCGAAGGCGGTCGGACGCTCGGCGCCGTCGGGCAGGTCGACGAACGAGGTCTCGCCGGCGTCGTCCACCACGACCGCTCCGTCGGCGCAGCCCACGACGGCACCGGCGCGGGTGACGATCCCGCCGGCGGGGTCGGTGCAGGTCTGCGCGGTGTCGGCGGCGTCGGTCGCCTCGCCGTCCGCGTCGAGCACGCGGACCGTGTCGCCGTCGGCCGCCACGAGCTGCTCGCCCATCGGCAGCAGGACGCTCGCGTCGATCCGGGCGGTCTCGTCGACCTTGCCCTGGCCCAGTGCCTCGCGGTCGAGCACGACGGCCTCGGCGCGGTCCGTCCAGGTGATCGTCGTCATGGTCTCGGACGAGTGCACCTCGACCCGGCCACCGCCGTCGATCGTGCCGACGACCCGGGGCTCGGCTGCGTAGTAGTGCGTGTGGTCGCCGTGGTCGACGGTCCAGGACCCGCCGTCGACGATCGTCGTGCGGTCGGCATCGCTCGTCACGAGGAACCGGCCGTCGGTCGCCGAGTGCTCCGGTGCGTCCACGTCGTCGAGTTCGGTGGTCTCCTCGGTGAGCAGGTCGTGCAGCGCGGTCGCGCCGGTCGCCGACACGGCCAGGAGGCGCACCTGGGGTTCCTGGGACTCGCTCGCGCCCGCCACGTAACCGTGGGGACGGGCGGTACCGGTCGAGCTGTCGGCCGACGGGGTGCCCGTGGAACAGGCGGTGACGGTGAGGGCCAGGCCGGTGGCGAGGCCGATGGTGGGCAGGAGGCGCGCGGGGGCGCGGCTGGTGGTCGAGTGCTTCATGCTCCCTCTCGAGACGGTGCGGCGGATCGTGGTGCTGCCGGCGCGGCCGCGCGCGCCGGTGTGGGGATCGGTGTGTGCCGCAGGACGACGGCGGCCAGGGCGCGCGAGACCACGACGCCGCCGACGGCGACCGCGGCGATGCTCGCGCCGGCGGCGGTGCCGGCGTGCCAGGACACGAGCAGCCCGACGAGCACGGCGGCGGCACCGATGGCGGCGCCGAGGAGCATCGTCGAGGCCACGTGCCGGGTCCAGGCACGGGCGGCCGCCGCCGGCGCGAGCAGCAGACCCACGACGAGCAGGGTGCCGACGGCCCGGTACGAGGCGACGACCGCCAGGGTGACGAGCCCGATGAGCACGACCTCGGCCAGTCGTGGGTGCAGGCCGAGCGTCGTGGCCTTGCGGGTGTCGAACGCCAGTGCGGTGAAGGGCCGGTGGAACGCCACGGCGACGGCCAGGGCCACGGCTGCGGCGGTCGCGAGGCCGCCGACGTCGGCCCGGGTGACGGCGAGGACGTCGCCGAACAGGATCGCGGTGACGTCGGTGGCGAACGACCGCGAGGACGACACGATGATCACGCCGAGTGCGAGCATCCCGACGAAGAGCAGGCCGATCGAGGTGTCGTACGCCAGTCGTGCACGACGACGCAGCGCCCCGACGCCGAGCACCATCACGCCCGCGCTCACCGCGGCACCGAGCACCGGCGGGATCCCGGTCAGGGTGGCGATCGCGACGCCGGGCAGCATGCCGTGCGAGAGCGCCTCGCCCAGGAACGCCATGCCCCGGACCAGCACCCACGTGCCGACCACGGCGCAGAGGACCGCCGCCAGGGAGCCGCCGACCAGGGCGCGCACCATGAAGTCGACGGAGAACGGATCGGTCAGCCAGGTCACGGTCCGAGACGCTACATGAAAACGAGTATCGATACTGATAGCGTGCTCAGGTGCCTGCGACCGAGCCGACCGACCCCTCCGCGCCCCGATCCGCCGTGCACCTGGACCGGGTGACGGCAGTCCTCGGCGACCGGACCGTCCTCGACATGCTCGACGTGACGTTCCCCGCCGGGGCCGTGACCGCACTCACCGGACCGAACGGATCCGGCAAGTCGACGCTGCTCGACGTGGTCGCGGACGTCATCCGGCCGACCGCCGGGCGGGTGACGGGCCTCCCGTCCGACGGCGTCGCCTACGTGACCCAGTCCGTACCGCCGACCACGCTCCCGCTCACCGTCCGCGCGGCCGTCACGATGGGGCGGTGGCGGCACCGCGCGTGGTGGCGGCCGCTCGGACGCGCTGACCGGGCTGTCGTCGACGTGCAGCTCGAACGGATGGCGATCGCGGAGCTCGCCGATCGGCCGATCGAGGAGCTCTCGGGCGGGCAGCGGCAGCGCACGCTCGTCGCGCTCGGGCTGGCGCAGCGTGCCGGGGTGCTGCTGGTCGACGAACCGACCGCGGGGGTCGACGCCGAGTCCGCGGCGCTCGTGGTGGCGGCGCTCGCCGACGAGGCCGCGGCCGGCGTCGTGGTCGTGCACGCGGCCCACGACCCGGCCGCGATCGCCGCAGCCGACCGCATCGTCACCCTGACCTGACCCTGCTTCCGTCGGGTCGATTCCGCTGAACACCGGTGTTCACCCGTTGAACCGCGGTTTGCGCGTGTTCAGAGCACGAACACCGGTGTTCCGCGGGCCCCGGAACGGCGGTCAGGGGCAGGCGACGGCCACCGGGCCGGTCGGCGTCGGGTCGGCCCCGACCGGCTCGACCGCCGGCACGGCACTCGACTTCCGCAGCCCCATCGCGACGAGCACCACCGCACCGACGATCGCGACCCCGCCCGCCAGCCAGAAGTCGGCTGCCAGACCGAACGACGACACCGCGGCACCGCCGAGCACCGAACCGGCGGCGATCGCGAGCTGGATCGTCGTGACGAACAGCGCGAGCCCGGTCTCGGACCCGGCCGGCGACGCCGTCGACATCCACGTCTGCATCCCGAGCGGCAGCGCACCCCACACCAAGCCCCACACGACGAGCAGCACGAAGACCCCCACGACGGAGTGGGCGAGCAGCGGGAGCAGCACGACGGCCGCCGCGAGCACGAACTTCGACGCCCCGATGGTGCCGAGGACACTGCGGTCGAGCGTGAAGCCGGCGGCGAAGTTCCCGACGATGCCCGCGACGCCGAACACCAGCAGCGCGATCGTCACGGTGTCCGGGCCGACGCCGACGAGCTGCTGCAGGTACGGCGCGATGTAGGTGTACGCGGCGAACTGGGCCGCGAAGACGAAGGCTGCGGCGATGAGCCCGACCCGGGCGCGGGGCACACGGAGCAGCGACCCGAGCGTGGCGAACCGCACCCGCTGCTGCGCGGGGATCCTCGGCAGCATCGCCAGCTGCAGGACGAGCGCGACGAGACCGAGCGCCCCACCGATCACGAAGCCGAGGCGCCAGCTGGCGAGCGACGACACCAGGGCGCCGAGCGGCAGACTCACGACGGTCGCGACGGAGACGCCGGCCGTGATGAGCGAGGTCGCGCGGATCGTCAGCTCCGGCCGGACGAGTCGCCCGGCGATCCCGGCACCGATGGCCCAGAAACCACCGATGCCGACACCGAGCAGCATCCGTGCGATGAGCAGCACCCAGAACGACGGTGCGATCGCGGCGAGGCCGTCGGCGACCACGAGCAGCACGGTCAGGGACACGAGCACCACCCGGCGGTCGAGCCGCGAGGTCAGGACGGTGACGACCGGTGCCGCGACGGCGCCGACGAGTCCGGTGGCGACGACCATCAGGCCGGCGGTGCCGATGCCGACGTCCAGGTCGTCGGCGATGGCGGGGAGCAGCCCGATGGGCAGGAACTCGGACAGGACGAGCACGAACGACCCGAGTGCGACGGACGTGACGCTGAGCCACCCGCGGCGCGCTGCTGACGATGTCATGGGGGCATCAAGCCCCGGAGTGCGACGATCCATTCCCGGCCTCGCCGAGTCCGCTCCACAGGTGCGCGATCGTCGCCGCACCGTCGAGCAGGGTGCGCAGGTCGACGCTCTCGTCGCTGGCGTGCCAGTGGTCCTCCGGCAGCCCCGTGCCGACGAACAGGACGGGGGCGTCGAACACCCGGCCGAGCAGCTCCGCGGGACCGCCCCCGGCGTTGCCCATCCGCCCGGCGGTCTCGGTGCCGTGCCCGAGCTCCATCGCCCGCACGAGCGCGTCGAGTTCGGGGCCCGACGGGGTCACGTACGGGTCCTGCCCGGTCTCCTCGGGGATCGTGAGCTCGTAGGTCACCCCGTCGGGCATCGTGTCCCGGACGAACCGGCGCAGCTGCTCGGCGACGGCCTGCACCCGCTGCCCCGGCACGGTCCGGATGCTGATCTCGGCCGTTGCCTCACGCGGGACCACGGCTCGTGGGAACCCGGTGGGGTCGCCTGCGAGCAGGGTCAGCACCTCGATCGACGGTCGTGCCCAGAGCCGCTCCTCGACCGAGTACCCCGCCTCGCCGGTGATCGCCCGGGTCTCGGTTCGCTCGACCCAGACGTCGGGGTCGAAGTCGAGCGCCTGCAACTCGGCACGGCGTTCGTCCGTGAGCGCGTCGACGTCGTCCAGGAACCCGGGGATCGTGAGGCGGCCCTGGTCGTCGTGCAGGGCCGCGAGCACGGTGACGAGCGCGTGCACCGGGTTCGGCGCGGGGCCGGACACGGCGCCGCTGTGGACATCGCGCGCTGGCCCGGTGACGGTGAGGGTCGCGCCCGTCATGCCACGCATCGACGTGACGACGGCGGGGTTGCCGGCCTTCCACTGCAGCGTGTCCGAGAACACGACGACGTCGCACGCCAGCCGTTCCTTCTCGGCGTCGAGCAGGTCGGCGAAGTGGCTGGAGCCGAGCTCCTCTTCTCCTTCGACGAGGAACTTGAGGTTCACGGCCGGGGTGCCGTCCGGTCGGGTGGCGAGGTGCGCGCGCAGCCCCCACAGGTGGGCGAGCACCTGCCCCTTCGCGTCGGACGCCCCGCGCCCGTACAGGCGTCCGTCACGGAACACGGGTTCCCACGGCGAGGTCTCGTGCCACTCCTCGGGCTTCGCGTGCCGCACGTCGTGGTGGCTGTAGACGAGCACGGTCGGCAGCGCCGGGTCGACGAGCAGCTCGGCGTACACGGCCGGTGCGGGACCGGCCTGCAGGATCTCGGTCTCGAGGCCGAGCTCGCGCATCGCTCCGGCCAGCCAGTGCGCGGACCGGTCGACGTCGATCGCGCGCTCGGGTTGCGATGCGACGGACGGGATCCGCACCCACTCGCTGAGTTGCCGCACCAGGTGTTCGCGGTGCTCCTCGAGGAACCGCGCGACCTCGGCGCGACGGGTGTCGGGTTCGGTGCTGTCGGTCACGGGAGCGGACACGGTTCTCCGTTCGGTCAGGTGGTGCCGACCGTAGGAGCGGGTCCCTCCGGGTGGTCCCGGATTGGCCTGGAGGCGCGGTGTGCGTCCGCTACGCGCCGCACCTCGGACCCGGTGCGGGTCCGGAGCCCGGTGTGGGTCCGGGACTCGGTGCGGGTCTGGAACGACTCAGGCGTCGAGCGCGCGCCGCGCGGCCGCGACGACCTCGGCGTCGGTGACGAAGTGCGCCGAGCCGTCGTCCCCGGCGCCCATCGGCACTCCGGCGTGCGTGCTGTCCGCGGCCGGACGCTTGGCCGACAGGTGCACGGCGGCGGCACCGGTGGCGAGCAGTGCGCGGACGTCGGCGGGGGTGACGCCGGCACCGGCCATCACCTGCACGGGCCCGGCGGCCTCGACCATGCGCGCGATCGTCGCCGCACCGGCGACCGCGGTGGGGGCGGCGCCCGAGGTCAGGACGCGGGTGAACCCGAGCGCGGCGAGCGATCCGGCTGCGGCGACGGGGTCGGTCGCGTGGTCGATCGCGCGGTGCAGGGTGACCTCGGCGGTGGCGCTGACCGAGCGGGCGGCGTCCACGAAGCGGCGGAGGGCGTCCTCGTCCAGGGTCCGGTCGGGGCGCAGGGCACCGACCACGACGCCGGCGGCCCCGGAGCGCAGGACCGTGCGGACCTCGCGCACCATGAGCTCGACCTCGTCGGGGGAGTGCACGAACCCGCCCGGGCGGCAGCGGACCAGCGCGTGCGCCGGGATCCCGGTCTCGTGGGTCGTCTCGACCAGGGCCTGCGAGGGGGTGAGCCCGCCGAGCTCGAGCCCGACGCAGAGTTCGACGCGGTCGGCGCCGCCGTCCCGCGCGGTGATCGCACCCGCCGGAGAGGTGACGGCGATCTCGAGTGCGGCGGTGGTGCTCATGCAGGGGCTCCGAGCGGTTCGTTGGAGGCGGGGACGATGCGGGCGCGGAGGTCCGGTGCCGTCGGGAACACTCGATCGTAGGGGAACATCGGCCGCTCGATCCTGTGGTGCCCGAGGCGCAGCAGGTCCTGGTCGACACCGCCCGGGGTGAGCGCGAGCATCCAGTCGGCGGACATGTCGAACAGCTCCGGTTCGAGGTACCCGATCTTCACGATGACGACGTCCGCCTGCCGCGGCGCCAGGTCGAGGTCGGTGAAGTCGTGCTCGTGGTGGTACGGCTTCCGCAGCTTCGTCAGGATCGCGAAGACGCTGCCGACCTGCAGCACGACCTCGGTCTCGGCGTCTCGGTCGCCGTGCTTGATCGCGTGCACCCGCCCGGTCATCGTGATCGGGCCCGCGTGCACGTGGTCCACCGACGCACCGGCGGTCACGGTGATCGTCGCACCGACGCCGGCGTCCACCGCCGCGGCGACCGCGGCCGGTCCGGGCACGCTCGCGTAGATGACGGTCGGGCCGGACGGGTCCTGGAACTCCGGGCGGGCGAGCACCTGCGTCAGCCCCCAGGTCATGTCCCCGGAGCCGCCCGCCGTGGGGTTGTCGCCCGAGTCCGAGACGAAGTACGGCTTCGCGGCGCCCGGGGCGAGCGCGGCGTCGAGGCACTCCTCGAACGTGCCGGTGGGGGCGACGAACACGAAGTCCTCGCGGACGTCCCAGAACGCCGCCGCGAGCCGTTCGGCACCGGCGGCGACGGCTGCCTCGTCCCACCCGGTGACGACGGTGACGGCCTGGTCGCGGGGCTGGTCGGCCCACGCGTACCCGACCCAGATCGCGGCGTCGAGCACGCCCTCGGTCTGCTCGACGAGCGGGACCTGCGCGTACAGGGACTTCGCCGGCTCGAGACGGGTCGAGGTCTGCTCGCCGGGCAGCAGGACGGGGATCGGGATCCAGGCCTTCACGGGTCGCTGCGCACCGACGGGTCGTTCGGTGAGCACGTCGACGAGGTTCCGGACGGCACGCTCCTTCGTCTCGAGGGTGTCCTCGTGCGGGGCCATCCGGTAGCAGGTGACGAGGTCGACCTGGTGGGCGAGCTCGCGCGTGACGTTGCCGTGCAGGTCCATCGACGCGGAGACGATGACGTCGGGGCCGACGACCGCGCGGATGCGGCCGAGCAGGTCCGTCTCGGCGTCGTCGAGCCCCTCGACCACCATCGCGCCGTGGATGTCGTACCAGAGCCCGTCGACCGGACCCATCGCACGCAGCCGCTCGACGATCTCGTCGGCCAGGGCTTCGTACGACGCCCGGTCGACGATCCCGCCGGGCAGCGCGTGCCCGATGAGCGCCCCGCGGAAGTCCGCCCGGTCGGCCATGGTCGCCAGGAACGGGTACCGGGCGACGGCCTCGTCGCCGCGGTCCGGGTGGAACGCGGGGGCGTGGGTCCGGGTCGGCGTGAACGTCGACGTCTCGATGGCGAGCCCGGCGATGGCGATGACCGGGCGACGGGCACCAGCGGTGCTGGCGGGGACGGCGGGGGTGACGGGACCGGTCTCAGACACGGACGCTCCTGTTCCTGGTGGTGGACTGGGGAATGGGCGCGGAGAGCTCCTCGAGCGAGGCGGCGAGGCCCCGCTGCAGGGCGAACTGCCCGGCGCCGACGAGCCCGGCATCGGCACCGAGCGACACCGGCTCGATGGCCAGGTGCTGGGTCATCAGCGGGTGGCAGCTCTCGTAGAGCTGGCTGCGCACGGCGGCGATGAACGGGTCGAGGGTCGACAGGATGCCGCCCAGGTAGACGGCGTCCGGGTTGAAGAAGTTCACGTTGGCGGCGAGCACCTCGCCCAGGTACTTGCCCGCCATCCGCACGGCACGGGTGGCCTCGGGGTGTGCGTCCGAGGCGAGCCGGACGACGTCGGCGGTCGAGGCGACGTCGACCCCCGCGTTCGACAGGATCCGGACCAGGGCGGCCCCGGACGCCACCGTCTCCAGGCATCCGGTGTTGCCACACGAGCACGGGGTGTCCCCGGCGGCGTCGATCCGCACGTGCGTGATGTCCCCGGCCGCGCCGGTCGACCCCCGGTAGAGCCGACCGTCGATGACGATGCCCGCGCCGATCGCCGAGCCGGCCTTGATCGTGATGGTCTGGCGTCGAGCGGGATCCTGGACGGTCTGCTCACCCGCCGCCATGCAGTTCGCGTCGTTGTCGACGATCGCCGGCAGGCCGAACCGGTCGCTCAGCCACGCGGCCACGGGGAACCCGTTCCACCCCGGCATCCGGCTCGGCAGGTCCACGACCCCGGCGACGACGTCGACCGGCCCGGGCAGGCTGAGCCCGACGCCCCGCAGCCCTTCGCGACCACGGTCGTCGGCGAGCCGCTCGAGCAGCGCGGCCAGGCGCTGGAGCCCGGCGGTCGGACCGTCGGAGAGCGCGAACGGGACGTTCGCGACCGACTCGATCGCGCCTCCAGGCAGGACCACGCCGATGCGCGCGTGCCCGCCGCCGACGTCCGCGGCGACCGCGTACTCGTCGATGCCGCCGATGCGGAGCACCTTGCGGGGGCGCCCGCCGGTCGAGACGTCCGTGCCTTCCTCGGCGAGGATCCCGTGCTCCAGGAGCTGGCCGACGACGTGCGAGACGGTCGACGGGGCGGCTCCGAGCACCTTCGCGATCTCGGTCCGGCTGGCGGCCTGCCCCGAGGCGACGAGCTCGAGGACGCGGGCGCTGAGATCGGCCACGACTTTCTCCAATCCGGGCGGAACGGGAACGGAACACCGGTCGGTGGTCCGTTCTGCCGCGAGCCTACGGGGCGGATCGAGCGGTCCACCCTTTCGTCCGTTCCGCAGTAACGCAGTTTTTACATCGAGATGTTTGTTTTTCCAATCGCTTTGGTCCTTGACTGTCCTCGTGCCGCTCGGCACCCGTGCTCCACCTCCCCGAAGTCCCTCGCACAAGGAGACACCGCATGTCCAAGCCCCGTCGCTGGGCGCTCCTCACCGGAGCTGCGATCGCCGTGAGCGCGCTGCTCGCCGGCTGTTCCGGAGGCGGCAACGCCTCGCAGGGATCGACCGACGAGATCGACTACGCGCTCCCCGCCAACTTCACGCCGAACTGGATCCTGCCGATCGGCACCGCCGCGCACCTCAACACGAACAACGGCTCCATCGCCCAGTCGCTGTACGAGCCGCTCGTCGCGTACGACGGCTCCACCGGCAAGATCGCGTGGAACAAGGCCGGCTCCGTCGCCACCGACGCGAAGTTCGCCGACGACGGCAAGAGCGTCACCATGACGCTCGGCGACCGGCACTGGTCGGACGGCGAGGCGATCACGAGCCGCGACGTCGGGTTCTGGTTCAACCTGATCAAGGCGAACAAGGACCAGTGGGGCTCGTACTCCAAGGGCAAGGCGCCGGACAACTGGACGTCGTTCAAGGCCGTCGACGACACGCACTTCACCATCACGTTCGACAAGGCCTACAACTCGGACTGGATGCTCGCCAACCAGCTGAGCCACATCATCCCGCTGCCCCAGCACGCCTGGGACAAGACCAGCGCGACCGCGAAGGTGACCGACGCCGACGAGACCACCGCCGGCGCGAAGCAGGTGTGGAAGTACCTCAACACCGCCGCCGGCAAGATCTCCGACTACGCCACCGACGACCTGTGGAAGACCATCTCCGGTCCCTACGGCGTCAAGACCTTCACCACGGCCGGCAAGGTCACGCTGACAGCCAACAAGAAGTACGACGGTGGCGAGAAGCCGTCGATCACCACGGTGAACCTGCTCCCCTTCACCACGGCCGACGCCGAGGTGAACGCCGTCCGCTCGGGCGAGGTCGACTACGGGTACATCAACGCCACCGACATGGACCAGAAGGCGTCCTTCACCGGGAAGGGCTACGAGGTCGAGCCGTGGACCGGCTGGGCCATCACGTACATGCCGTACAACTTCAACAACCCCACGATGGGCGCCGTCTTCAAGCAGCTGTACGCCCGTCAGGCCGTCCAGATGTCGATCGACCAGACGTCGCTGTCGAAGGTCGTCTTCAACGGCACCGCCACCTCGACCTACGGTCCGATCCCGCAGGCACAGGAGTCCGACTACGTCTCCGACGTGCAGAAGTCGAACCCGTACCCGTTCAGCACCTCGAAGGCCAAGGACCTGCTGACCAGCCACGGTTGGGAGGAGCAGGGCGGCACGATGGTCTGCACCGACCCGGGCACGTCCGCCAGCCAGTGCGGCGAGGGGGTCAAGGAGGGCACGAAGTTCTCGATGCAGGTCCTGTCGCAGTCCGGCTCGACCGTGACCGACAACATGATGAGCGCGATCCAGTCCTCGCTCGCGAAGACCGGCATCGACTTCACCATCAAGACCGCGCCGGTGTCGAGCGTGCTGTCGCAGACCCCGACCTGCACCTCGGACGAGGCCAGCTGCGACTGGGACCTGTCGTTCTTCGGCACCGCGGGCAGCTGGTACTTCCCGGCCTACCCGACCGGTGAGTCGCTGTTCCAGACCGGCGGTTCGGCGAACTTCGGCAGCTACTCGAACAAGGAGGTCGACTCCCTGATCGACGCGACCACCACCTCGACCGACGCCACCGCCGTGCAGGACTACAGCGCCGCGGTCGCGAAGGACCTGCCGGTGATCTGGCTGCCGAGCCCCGACTACCAGATCTCGGTCGTCAAGAAGGGCCTGTCCGGCTTCGACCAGGACTCGCTCGCCAACTTCCACCCGGCCCAGTGGAAGTGGACCAAGTAGGAAACCGACCCTGGAGGCGCGGTGCGCGACCGACGCGCACCGCGCCTCCTCCCCGGCTCACGTCTCCAATCCGACCATCGGAAGCCGCATGACCACAGCTCTCTACCTCACCAGGCGCGTCCTGCAGGCGCTCGCGGTGATCCTCATCGTCACCGTCGTGGTGTTCTGCCTGCTGCACGCGCTGCCCGGCGGCCCCGCCCGCGGCGTGCTCGGCGTCTCCGCGACCCCCACGCAGATCGCCCAGTTCAACCAGGCGCAGGGGCTCGACCAGCCGCTGCCCGTGCAGTACCTGCGGTTCCTCGGTCGTCTGCTGACCGGCGACCTCGGCACCTCGTACACGCTCAACGAGCCGGTCTCGCAGCTCATCGCCGAGCGCCTGCCGAAGACCCTCGTGCTCACCGGCATCTCCGCGGTGCTCGGACTCGTCGTCGCGATCCCGGTCGGGATGCTCCAGGCGGCCCGCCGCAACGGTGCGGTCGACTACGCCGCCACCGCCCTGGCGTTCGTCTTCTACTCGACGCCGGCGTTCTTCCTCGGCCTCGTCCTGATCATCGTCTTCAGCCAGCAGCTGCCGTGGCTGCCGTCCCAGGCCCCGAGCGGCACCACCCTGGCCGAGGTGTTCCAGGACCCGGCCGGACTCGTGCTGCCCGTGGTGACCGGAGCCCTCGCGATGATCGCGGTGTTCAGTCGGTACATGCGCGCCTCGACGCTCGAGAACCTGCAGGAGGACTACGTCCGCACCGCCCGTGCCGGCGGCGCCTCGACCGCGACGATCCTGCGGCGGCACGTGTTCCGGAACTCGCTGACTCCCGTCGTCGCGATGCTCGGGTACTACCTGCCGGTGCTGTTCGGTGGCGCGCTGGTGACCGAGCAGCTGTTCAACTACCCCGGCATGGGGCTGCTGTTCTGGAACGCCGCACAGTCCTCCGACTACCCGACGCTGCTCGGCTGCGTGCTCGTCATCTCCATCGCGACCGTCATCGGCACCCTGCTCGCCGACGTCGCACAGTCCCTCATCGACCCGCGAGTGAAGGCGAGCCGCGCATGACCGCCGTCCAGATGGCCCCCGAAGCCCCGGGCGCCCCCGTCACCGTCGCGGCCACCGGGTTCCGGCTCGCCGCCCGCCGGTTCCGGAGCAACACCCTCGCCGTGATCGGCCTCGCCCTGATCGTCGTCATCGTGCTGTTCTGCTTCGTCGGCCCGTTCGTGTACCCGACCGACCAGACCCACACGCTGCTCGAGCAGGCCAACCAGGGCCCGAGCGCCGCGCACTGGCTCGGCACCGACGCCGTCGGCCACGACGTCCTCGGCCGCCTGATGTACGGCGGCAAGGTCTCCCTGATGGTGGGCATCGCCGCCGGGGTCCTGGCCACCGTCGTCGGCACCCTGTGGGGTTCCGTCGCCGGGTACGTCGGCGGCTGGGTCGACGCCCTGATGATGCGCGTCGTCGACGCCGGCATCGCGATCCCGGCTCTGTTCATCCTGCTCGTCATCTCGGCGATCACGAACCCGGGCGTCGGCGGCCTCATCGTCATCCTCGGCCTGGTGTCGTGGCTCGTGCCGTCCCGTCTGATCCGCGCCGAGACCCTGACGCTCAAGAACCGCGACTACGTCCTGACCCTGCGCGCGATCGGCGGCTCGCACGCCCGCGCCATCGGCAAGCACCTGCTGCCGAACTCGGTGTCGACGATCGTCGTCGCGGCGACGTTCCAGGTCGCCGACGCGATCCTGCTGGTCGCCTACGTCTCGTACCTCGGGCTCGGTGTGCAGCCGCCCGCGACGGACTGGGGCGGCATGCTCTCGGCGGGTCTCACCGCCGCCTACTCCGGACGCTGGTGGCTCATCGTGCCGCCGGGTCTGGCCGTGATCCTGGTCGTCTGCGCGTTCAACGCGGTGGGCGACGGACTGCGGGACGCCTTCGACGTGCGGGGCCGCTGATGACCAACGAACCGATCCTGCGGACGACCGACCTCGGCGTCTCCTTCAGCACCGAGTCGGGCACCGTCGACGCCGTGCGGGGGGTGTCCCTGTCGGTCGCCCCCGGCGAGACCCTCGCCCTGGTCGGCGAGTCCGGCTCCGGCAAGTCCACCGTCGCCCTCGCCGCGATGGGCCTGCTCTCCGGCAACGCGACGGCCTCGGGCAGTGCCGTCGTCGCCGGACACGAGGTCGTCGGCGCCCCCGAACCCGCGCTCCGGGCCCTGCGCGGCTCGACCGTCTCGATGGTCTTCCAGGAGCCCGCGACCGCCCTCGACCCGCTCACCCGCGTCGGTGCCCAGATCGCCGAGGTGATCCGGAACCACCGTGACGTCTCCGCGTCCGCCGCCGCGGCCGAGGCCGTCGACCTGCTGCGCCGCGTCGGCATCCCCGACCCCGAGTCGCGCACCCGGTCGTTCCCGTTCCAGCTGTCGGGTGGGCAGCGTCAGCGCGTGGTCATCGCGATGGCGATCGCGAACGCGCCGAAGCTGCTCATCGCGGACGAGCCGACCACGGCCCTCGACGTGACCGTGCAGGCCGAGATCCTCGAGCTCCTCCGCGCGCTCGCCGTCGAGACCGGTACCGGCGTGCTGCTCGTCACGCACAACATGGGGGTCGTCGCGGACTTCGCCGACCGGGTCGCGGTCATGCTCCAGGGCGAGATCGTCGAGACCGGCGGGGTCGAGGACGTCCTGCTCCGCCCCGAGCACGAGTACACCAAGCGGTTGCTCGCCGCGGTGCCGCGGCTCGAGACGCCGGCGTCGTCATCCGACGCCGCTGAGTCGGCGAGACGCCTCCAGATCCGGGGGCGTGACGCGGAGACGCCGGCGTCTTCCGAGCTGGGTGCGGCGGACGGGAGGCCCGGTGCGGCCCCGGTGGTCGACCTGCGGGACGTCTCGGTGACGTTCGGGCGCGGGGCGCGCGCCGTCCACGCGCTCGCGGGCATCGACATCGCGGTGCACGCCGGTGAGACCGTCGGCCTGGTCGGCGAGTCCGGCTCCGGCAAGTCGACCGCGGCTCGGGTGGCGCTCGGGCTCATCAAGCCGACCTCCGGCACGGTGTCGCTGTTCGGGCAGGACCTGCGGACCGCGAAGGGCCGTGACCGCCGTGCACTCCGCTCCGGCATCGGCGTCGTGCTGCAGGACCCGGTGGCGTCCCTCGACGCCCGGATGTCGGTGGCCGAGTGCATCGCGGAGCCCCTCGCGGTGCACCGTCGCGGGATGTCCTCGGCCGATCGTCGTCGTCGCATCGACGAGGTGCTCGACGCGGTGCGGCTGCCGCGGACCCTGGCGTCCCGTGCCCCCCGAGAGCTCTCCGGCGGGCAGCGCCAGCGGGTCTCGCTCGCCCGGGCGCTGGTGCTCGAACCGCGGTTGCTCGTCGCCGACGAACCCACCTCGGCGCTCGACGTCAGCGTGCAGGAGACCGTGCTCGAGGTCCTCGGCGAGCTGCAGGACGACCTCGGTTTCGCGTGCCTGTTCGTCTCGCACGACCTGGCCGTCGTGCAGCACTTCGCCGAGCGCGTCGTGGTGATGCGCCAGGGCGTCGTCGAGGAGCAGGGCACCACCGGCACGACGCTGCTGCACCCCACCACCGACTACACCCGTCGCCTGCTCGCCGCGGTGCCGGTGCCCGACCCCGTGCTGCAACGGCAGCGTCGGACGGAGCGCCTCGCCTCACTCGCGGCGGTGACCGCGTGACCCGGGTCCTGGCCGGGGTGGACGTCGGCGGCACGAACACGAAGGTCGTCCTGACCACGCCCGACCTCGAGGTCATCGACCGCCTCGACCTGCCGACGCCCGCCCACGCGGGCGGGGCGGCGATCGTGACGGCCGCACTCGGGGCCGTGACGGGTCTGCTCGAGACGCACCGGGCCTCCTTGGCGGGTGTCGGGGTGGGCGCGGCCGGCGTCGTCGACCGGACCACGGGGACCGTCCTGGTCACCGGCAACTCGTTCACGGGATGGGCCGGGTACGGCGTGACCCGCGCGGTGACGGACGCCCTCGGCGTCCCCGCGACCCTGGACAACGACGTGAACGCGTTCCTGCTCGGCGAGATCGCCACCGGCGCGGTCGTGGGGGAGTCCGACGTGCTCGGGATGACCCTCGGCACCGGCGTCGGCGGCGCGCTCGTGCTCGACGGGCGGCTCTTCGCCGGCCCGCGCGGTGCCGCCGGCGAGATCGGCCACGTCCCCGGCTTCGGCGACGCCCGGTGCACCTGCGGGCAGACCGGGCACCTGGAGACCATCGCGGGCGCACGCGGCATCGCCGACCGCTACGCCGAACGCTCGGGGCGGATGCTCTCGGCACGGGACGTCGCCGTCGCCGCACGCGGTGGGGACACCGACGCGGCCGCCGTCTTCGCCACCGCGGGGTGGGGCCTGGCGCGTGCCGCACTGCTGACCGCGGGGATCCTCGACGTCACCACCGTCCTGATCGGCGGCGGGATCGCTCGGTCCTGGGACCTGCTCGAACCGGCCATCGCGGCGGCGATCGCCGCGGAACCGCCGGTCAGCGGGGCGACGATCCGGCTCGCGCAGTCGACGCTCGGGTCCGACGCCGTGGCACTCGGCGCCGCGGCGCAGGTGCGGGCGCGCGTGCTGGAGCCGGAGACCGCGTAGCGGGGGAGCGCCCGGTCAGGGCACCCAGACGACGATGCCGCGCAGGTCGTGGAGCACGGCGGCGAGTCCGGCGCGCAGGCCGCGGGCCGCGCGGTCCTCGGTGAAGGTCTCCGGGTCGTAGTGGCTCGACGGCCCGAGGCCCTCGCCGCGGAACCCGCCGCCCGTCCAGTCCGCCGCCGTGACGTTCGACGTCGGCTCCGCGATCTCGGCACCGACGACCAGGAACTGCTGGTGGAGCGCGGTCGGCGAGACGGCCGCGAGCGGGTCGACCATGTGGTTGCCGACGGTGATGACCAGGTCGGGCTCGGCGTCGACGGCGCGCAGGACCGCGGCGATCCGGTCGTCGGGACCCTTCGCCGAGACCGGGGTGACGGAGACGTCCTCGTCCGCGGCCCACGACTCGACGGCGTCGAGCAGGGTCCGGGTCGGAGCGTCGGCGGCGTCACCCGCGTCGGAGAGCAGCACGACGTCGTAGCCGGCGGGGGCGTGCACCCCGGACCACGAACCGGGCTCGGGGTGGATGGTTGCCTCGGGCGCCGGCGGCTGGTCGGGGTCGGAGAACCCGGTGCCCAGGACCCCGGCCGAGGCGTGCGCCGACGCGGTCGCCGTCGGGCCGGTGGTGCCGTTCGACGCCCCGGAGCAGCCGGCCAGCAGCGCGGTGCCGGCCGCGGCGAGGGCGACGGCGGTCAACAGGGAGGTCGTCCGGGTGGCGGGGCGGATCACGGCACCATGCAAGCACGCCCGACGGCCGCTCCGGGCTGGTACGGGGACCTGTCCGACCGCCGTCCCGTTGCTGGTCACCGGTTGTTCACCTGCCGGTCGTCTGCGGGCCGGATCGTCTGCGCGTGCCCTCCGGAACCACCGCCGCGCTCCTGCGCGCCCGCCCTGCCCGCTCCCTCCCCCTGTTCGCGCTCGTCGGACGGGTCGTCGCCGCGCTCGTGCTGCTCGGGGTGGTCGTGATCGGCGTGCTCGCGGGCGCGGCACCGGCGTCGGCGCACGGCTTCAGCTCGGTGGTCTACGCCGACGTCACGTCCACGAAGCCGACCGTCGTGCAGGCGAAGCTCGGGCTCGAGTACGACCTGATGCTCGTCTCGGTGGCCACGAGCGAGCACGACGACGCGCTGCACGAGCAGGGGCAGCAGGCCTGGGACGACGGGGACTTCCCCGGCATGGTCTCGGCTGCCGAAGCCCACACCGACGCGATCGGGAAGTACGTGTTCGACCGGTTCCGGGTGACCGGAGCCGGTGGGCAGGCCTGCACCGGCACGCTCGACGACACGGTCACCGTCGACCTGCAGGACGAGGTGCCGTACGCCCACGTGACCGCGGACTTCGCCTGTCCGGAACCGTCGGAGACGCAGTCCGGGCACGTGGTGTCGTCGGAGCTCTTCCCCGACGACGAGACCTTCGTGCGCGACACCAAGACGATCGTCACCTACGACGTCGACGACCGGACGGGTTCGGCCACCCTCGACGCCTCGCAGCGCACGTTCTCGACCGAGCAGTCGGCGGGTGAGCGCTTCTGGGAGTTCTTCCGCCTCGGCGCCGAGCACCTGCTCACCGGGATCGACCACATCCTGTTCCTCGTGGCGCTCATCGCCGGGTCGCGTCGCCTGCGCGAGGTCGTCTACACGGCGTCCGCGTTCACGATCGCCCACTCGATCACGTTCATCCTCGCCGCCCTCGGTGTGGTCAGCCCGCCCGCGATCGTCGTCGAGCCGCTCATCGCCCTGTCGATCGCCGCGGTCGCCGGCTGGTACCTGTGGCGGCTCTGGCGTCGTCGATCGCGGGCCGACGAACTGGTGGTCGGCGAGCACGGACACTTCTCGCTCGACCGCGCCGGGTGGACCCGCCTGGCCGTCGTCTTCGCCTTCGGGCTCATCCACGGGCTCGGGTTCGCCGGGGCCCTCGGCATCCACGAGGCGTTCTCGTGGCAGCTGCTGGTCTCGCTCCTCATCTTCAACGTCGGCATCGAGGCCGTGCAGCTCGCGATCATCGTCATCGTCTTCCCGCCGCTCTCCCTGCTGCGGCGGAAGGCGCACCGGGTGTCGCTCTGGGTGACGGGCGCCGTGACCGCCGGCGTGTTCGTGATGGGGATGATCTGGTTCGTCGAGCGGCTCGCGGCGGGCTGACGCTCGCCACGGAACTGCCGGCACGTCGCGTTCGTTCCTGAACAGCGACGAACTGTCACTCAGCGTTTACCAAGACGTTTTGCAGTGCATGCAGAGTCTTCCGTGCTGCACCATCCCACGTCTGAGAAACGGACCAACATGAGTCTCCTGTCCGGCGCCACTACCCGGCGCAGAACCACCACCCTCCGCGTCTGCGGAGCCGTCCTCGGGGCCGCGCTGATCGCCGGTGCCTCGATGGTCGGCACGAACGCCGCCACCGCTGCGACGAACACCCCCACCACCAACATCTCGACCGGTGGCCCGATCCACATCCTGCTCGGCGTCGGCGCGACCGAGAGCCAGCGCATCGCCTCGTGGTACTTCCCCACGAACGTCGCGCAGTCGCTCGAGATCCAGAAGACCGCGTCCATGACGGACGGCGTCTTCACGGACGCCAAGCAGACGGTCGCCGCCTCGGAGGCCGCGAACACCGCAGCCGACTCGAGCGCGACCGACTCGAACACCAAGAGCATCCCGGGCATCGCCGCCGAGTCGGGCTACATCAACGCGCACGCGACGATCTCGGCCCTCGAGCCGAACACCTCGTACACGTACCACGTCGGTGCGGCGGACGGCTCGGCCTGGTCCGCGTCGTACACCTTCACCACGAAGAGCTTCTCCGGCGACTTCGACTTCCTGTTCTTCGGTGACCCGCAGATCGGTTCGTCCGGCTTCACCGACGACGACGGCGCCGGCTGGGCGGACACGCTCAAGTACGCCACGTCGACCGAGCCGGACGCCGAGCTCCTGGTCTCCGGTGGCGACCAGGTCGAGCACGCCAACAACGAGTACGAGTGGGGCGCGTTCGCGGACAGCAGCGACGTGCTGAAGCGTTACCCGTGGGCCTCGACCATCGGCAACCACGACGTGGGCGGCAAGGCCTACGAGCAGCACAACCAGGTGCCGAACTCCCTCAAGGTGCCGGACTTCTACCCGGGCGGCAACACCACCGCGAACTCGGGTGGCGACTACTGGTACATGTACAAGGGCGTCCTGTTCATCGACATCAACTCGAACGCCTACGCGGCCGGTTCGGACGCTGCCCACGTGAACTACGTGCGCGACGTCATCAACCGCTACGGCGACGACGCGAAGTGGACGACGCTGGTCTACCACCACTCGATCTACTCGCCGGCCGACCACGCGAACGACCGTGACAACCAGCAGCGCCGGTTCGACTTCACGCGTTCGTTCTCGGACATGGGTGTCGACCTCGTCCTGCAGGGCCACGACCACTCCTACTCGCGCAGCTACGCGATCAAGAACGGCAAGAAGGCCAACGTCAACGAGCAGCCCGCTGCTCCCGAGGTCTTCTCCGGCCCCGGCGGCGTCATCTACATGACGGCGAACTCGGCCTCCGGCTCGAAGTACTACGACCTCACCACCCCGGACGCCACCCAGGGCTACGGCGCGGACCCGCTCGACCCCAAGGGTGAGCGTCACTTCGCCAACTCGGTCGAGAACCAGGAGCACGTCCGCACCTTCGTGAAGGTCTCGGTCACCGACGACAAGCTCGCCGTCGAGAACATCCGCGCCAGCGACTGCACCACGCTCAACTCGGCGGTGCAGCACGGCAAGGTGGACAGCTGCGGTGTGACCCTCCAGCCGACGGCCACGGCCGACCCGGCTGCGATCGGTTCGACGGTCGACAAGTTCAACCTGCACTCCACGCTGCCGACGACGACCACCACGCTCACCGCGTCGGCCGCCGAGCAGACCTACGGCACCGCCAAGCCGGCCACGGTCACCGCGACCATCGCCGGTGGCATCGGTACCCAGCAGGGCACCGTGACGTTCAAGGACGGCAGCAAGGTCCTCGGCACGGCCCCGGTCAAGGACGGCGCGGCGAGCATGACGCTGCCGAAGACGCTCGCCATCGGCAAGCACGCGGTCACGGCCTCGTTCGTCAACGCGGACCCGGTGTACTCGGGAACGAACTCGAAGACGGCGAAGGCCATGACGGTCACCGTCGAGAAGGCCCCGTCCCGCACCGCCATCAAGTACAGCGGCGGCAAGGCGACCGTCCAGGTGAAGGCCACCGGCTTCAGCGTCGACGGCACCGCCCGGATCTACCAGGGCTCGAAGCGCCTCGCCACCGTCACGGTGGAGAACGGCGTGGTCACGTCGAAGCTCCCGCTGAAGAAGGGCACGCACAACCTGCACGCCGTCTTCGCCGGGACCTCGGAGCTCAGCACGAGCACCAGCCCGACCATCAAGGTCGTCATCAAGTAGCACCCGGCACCAGCAAGGGCCCCGCGATCCCGATCGCGGGGCCCTTCGCCGTGTGTCCGGGGGTGGGCGACCGGTCCTACCCGGGACCGGCGCCGCACCGGCTGACGGGAGACCCGAACTCCCTACCCGTCCGCTGGTGAGAGCGGCCGGTCAACCTGTGGTGAGCATGCGCTCACAGGCCGGGATCGCCTAGGCAGCCAGGCCAACTGCCAGGCTTTGGGCGAATGTTCAGACATTCCTAGGTAATCACTGTGGAGAAGCGCATACTTCGAGCCACCGAGAATGCGCGCTCGTCGCCGACGTCACCCCGCCTCTCCTTGCAGGAAGCGGTCGGACCGTGCAGGCTCGCCATCTCAGACGCAGTTCCCTCCTGGTCGTGTCGGCGGCTGCCGTCGCCGCGCTGGTCACCCTCGGGACCGGTGGCGGAGCATCCGCCGCGACGGTCATCGACGGTCCGGTCAACCTCGGCACCGCATCGACCTACGGTGTGCTCGGCGCGAGCGCGGTCACGAACACCGGCCCCTCCGTGATCAACGGCGACCTCGGGTTGTCGCCGGGCACGTCCATCACCGGCTTCGGCGGCGCACCGAACGGCGTCGTCAACGGCACCACGCACCAGACCGACGCCGCGGCCGCACAGGCCCAGCGCGACACCACCACCGCGTACAACGTCGCCGCGTCGCTCTCCCCGACCCAGACCGGTCTGACCGAGCTGAACGGACTCTCGCTCTCACCCGGCGTGTACTCCGGCGGCGCCCTCGCCCTGGCCAACAACGGTGCGCTGACCCTCGCCGGCAGCGCGAACTCCGTCTGGGTGTTCCAGGCCGCGTCGACCCTGACCATCGGGTCCGCCAGCCAGATCGTGATCACCGGCGGCGCCAGCTCGTGCAACGTGTTCTGGCAGGTCGGCAGCTCCGCCACCGTCGGCACCGGCGCCCAGTTCCAGGGCACCGTCCTGGCGCAGCAGTCCGTGACCGCCACCACCGGCGCGACCGTGCAGGGCCGACTGCTGGCCCGCACCGGCGCCGTCACCCTCGACACGAACACGATCACGGCTTCCAACGGCTGCCCCGCACCGGGCACGCCGTCCGAGTCGCCCACCATCACCTCGGGCACCCCGTCCGACGGCACCGTGGACGTGCCCTACTCGTCCACCGTCACCGCGACCGGCACCCCGAACCCGACCTTCACCGCCACGGGCCTGCCCGACGGCCTGACGATCGACAGCACCACCGGCGTCATCTCCGGTACCCCGACCACCCCGGGCACCTCGACCGTGACGATCACCGCCTCGAACGGCACCAGCCCGGACGACACCCAGACGGTCACCATCACGGTCCGCGCCCCGGCTCCGGTGCCCACCGCGACGCCCACCCCGACGGCACCCGCAGTGGTGCCCACCGCCACCCCGAGCGGCCCCGCAGGCGCCGGCGGCGGCGGTGGCGGCGGAACCGACCAGCCCACCGGTGAGCTCGCGTTCACCGGCTCGGACCCGACCGTCCCGCTGAGCATCGCCGCCGCACTGCTCGCCGCGGGTGCAACGCTCATGGTCCTGCTGCGTCGTCGTCGCCGCACCGTCGGCCGCATCTGATCGACCCGCACGATCGACGGCCCCGCGACCCTGGTCGCGGGGCCGTCTGCGTGCCGTCACCGGCCTTGCGGTCGGTCCACGTGCCCGATTGCATGGGGGCATGCCGACCGACTGTGTCTTCGACGACGTGCCACGGGCCTCCCGGCTCGTCGAGGACGACCTGGTCGTCGCGCTGCTGGACGTGAACCCGGTCTCGCCCGGGCACAGCCTGGTCGTCCCGAAGCGCCACGTGGTGTCGTGGTTCGACGCCACCGCGGACGAAGTCGCCGCGATGACGCGGCTCGTCCGCGCACTCAAGCTGGTGCTCGACGACCGGTACCGACCCGACGGGTACAACGTCGGGTTCAACGACGGCGCGGCAGCCGGACAGACCGTGTTCCACGCCCACCTGCACGTGATCCCGCGGTACGGCGGCGACGTACCGGACCCGGCCGGCGGCATCCGGCACACGGTCCCGGGCCGGGGGTACTACTCGCCCGGCACTCGGCCGTCGCACCCGTGAGGACCCTCAGGGACTGAGCCGCCACCTCATCCTCCAGGACGATCCGGGGCGAGCAGCGCGCTCCCTACTGTTGGCGACGGAGCGTGCGGTGGCGCATGCCCGTCGCACCAGGGGAGATCCGACGTGAACCGTTCGCCGAGACGCCGTTCCACCATCGCGCTGCAGATCGCGTGTTCGACACTCATCGCCGGGGCGCTCGCCGTCTCCGGCACGATCGCGGCGGTGCCGGCCACGGCCGCGCCGGGCGACGGGTCCACCGCCGCGACGGGGACGACCACGATCACGACGCCGGGCACGCCCGTCGCGCAGGGGGACGACTGGACGGTGACGCCGACCGACGGCGGGTACACGGTCGTCCTGACCCTCGCCGATCCCCTGCCGATCCGTGCGGCGGCCCCCGTCCTGCTCGTGGACGGCACCGACATCGGCGTCGCGCAGACCAGCCTCGACCAGCGGCAGCTGACGGTCACCACGACCGATCCAGCGGTCGCGGACGCTCGCAGCGTCGAGCTCGGCTGGTCGGGTGAGACCGACCTGCAGGGCAACCGGCAGGCCGCCACCGCACCGCAGACGGTCGCGCCGAGCGAAGCGCCGGCACCCCTGACCGACGACCCGGCGGCCGCGGGCCAGTACGCGGTCACCCGGGCCGACTACGACCTCGGCAACGAAGCCGAGACGATCAAGGGCTTCGGTCGCAAGGGCGAGATGCGTGCTGCGGTCTTCGTGCCGAAGGACGCCCCGGGCAAGCGTCCGGTCGTGGTGTTCCTGCACGGCCGCCACGAGGCCTGCTACGGCGGCACCTCCAACCCGAAGGCGTGGCCGTGCGGGAAGGGACAGACCGACATCCCGAGCTACCTCGGCTACAACGCGGCGGCGACCGCGCTGGCGAGCCACGGCAACGTCGTCGTGTCGATCTCCGCGAACGCGATCAACGCCCTCGACGGCAGCTACTCGGACGACGGCGGAGCGGTGGCCCGCGGGCAGCTCGTCCTCGACCACCTCAGCCTGCTGCAGCAGGCCGACGCCGGACAGGAACCCCGGCTCTCGCCGCTGCTCACCGGCAAGCTCGACCTGCAGGACGTCGGCCTCATGGGCCACTCGCGCGGCGGTGACGGCGTGGTCCGCGCGGCCCTGCTCAACACGCAGCGCACGAACCCCTTCGGCATCCGTGCCGTCCTGCCCCTGGCACCGACCGACTTCGGCCGCATGACCCTGCCGGACACCAACACGGCGGTCGTCCTGCCGTACTGCGACGGGGACGTGTCCGACCTGCAGGGCCAGCACTTCTACGACGACTCCCGCACCGCCTTCGGGGACGACGTGCTGCGCTCCTCGGTCCTGGTGATGGGTGCGAACCACAACTTCTTCAACACGACGTGGACGCCGGGCAAGTACGCGAAGGCGTCGTCGGACGACTGGTACGACGAGTCCGACGCGGTCTGCGGGGCGAAGGCGAAGCGCACCACGCGGCTCTCGTCCGACCAGCAGTACGCCGTCGGCACGAGCCTGATCAGCGGCTTCTTCCGCCTGACGCTCGACGGTGAGCAGCAGTTCCTGCCGATGTTCGACGGCACCAACCGCCAGCCCGCCGCCCTGGGCACGGCCGACATCCGGGTGAGCGCTTCCCAGCCCGGCGCGAGCCGGCGCGACCTCGCCCTGTTCGACACCGCGAACCCGGCGATCACCACGACCGGCGCCCTGACGACGAAGACCTGCGCGAGCACCGACAACCTGCCCGCGAAGCAGATCCTGCCGGCGTGCGTCTCGATCTCGTCCAACGCGCCGGACTACACCCCGGCGTACCTGGCGTCCTCGGTGCCGGCCACCCCCGCCCTGCACGTCTCGCCCACCAAGGCGGCGACCGGCGGCCAGGTGCACGTCCCGGTGGCTCCGGCGGCCGGTGACTTCACGGGGTTCCAGGCGCTGTCGCTCCGCCTCACCCCGGACGACACCGCGACGACGAACGCGAACGTCTCGATCACCCTCCGCGACGCGACCGGTGCCGTGGCGACTCGACGCCTGTCCGACACCAGCCGTGCCGGACAGCTGCTCCCCGGTACCCGGATGGCCCCGCGCAAGACGATCCTGCAGCAGGCGCGCATCCCCCTCGACGCGTTCACCGGCATCGACCTGACGTCGGTGCGCGAGGTGACCATCGACGTCCCGCAGAAGAACAGTGGGGTCCTGCTGAGCGACCTGTCGCTCGTGCCCGCTGCAACCCTCGGCACCCCGGTGGTCACGAAACGTCCCGCCGCACGCATCGCGGACCGGTTCGTCGACGAGGGCCGCACGCGCACGGTGGTGCGGGCAGCGGTCGTGCTCTCCCGACCGGCCGAGCAGGCCACCACCGTGTACTTCGACCTCGACCAGGCGTACGACGGGCGCATCCGCCCGGCGGTGCAGCCCGTCACGTTCCAGCCCGGTGAGGTCTGCCGCACGGTCGCGGTCTCGGTGAACGGGGACCGCACGCCGTCGTTCTCGCGGACATCGGACTACGCGATGACCCTCAGCAACACCCAGGGCGGTTCGGTGATCGGTGACTCGGTCGGCACGATGCGCATCCGCGAGGACGACGGCGTGCGCAGCGTGAACGGACGGCCGACCGCGTCCGCTCCGGCGGTCGGGACCCCGCGTGACGCGTGCGCCGAGGCGCAGGCGACCAGCACGGCCATCGCCGTGACGCCGACGAGCAGCCGGAAGGGTGCCAAGGTCGCGATCTCGGCGACGGGGTTCCGTGCCGGCGAGTCGGTCACCGTCAGCATCGACGGTGGTCGGGCCACCCGCACGACTGCCAACGCCGACGGCAAGGTCCGCCTGAAGATCACGAAGGCCGTGGCGGCGCTGGCGCCGGGCGCGCACGTCGTGCATGCCCGTGGCTACGGCTCGGACCAGCGGGCCCGGGGCACCTTCACGACGACGAAGTAGTCGTGCGCGGTCCGGAGCGTCCCGAGCGAACCCTCAGGACGCTCCGGCCCCGATCAGGTCGGCGAGCGGGACGTCGTCGCGCGCCACGGCGGTGGCGACCTGGCTCACCGAGCGCTGGTGGGCGCGGGCGTAGCGGCGGATCATGCCGAACGCCTGCTCGACGTCGACCCCGGCCGCACGCGCGAGGTACCCCTTCGCCTGTTCGATGGCGACCCGGCTGTCGAGCGCACGCTGGAGCTGCTCCGCTGTGAGCGTCGCGTGCTCGAGGGTCCGTTGCTGCAACAGGCTGATGGTCGCGACGTCGGCGAGGGCCTGCGCGGCTCGGGCATCGGCGCCGTTCAGCGCTCCCTCTGTCTCGCGGAACAGGTTCAGCGACCCGACGGTGGTGTCCCGCAACCGGAGCGGGATGGCGTGGACGCCCGCGTACCCGCGCGCCTGCGAGGCCTCGGCGAAGCGAGGCCAGTTCTGCCGCAGGTCGTGGGCGTTCTCCGAGGTCACCAGCCGGCCGGTGGTCACGGCGGTGATGCAGGGCCCCTCGCCGGCGTTGAGCTGGAGCAGACCGATGAAGCTGCTGCGCTCGCTCGTCGACGCGACGACGCGCAGCTCGTCCTGCTGGTCGAGCAGGTGGATCGCGCCCGCGGCGGCGTCGAAGAGCTCGACGGCCCGGTCGACCAGCGTCTGCAGGACGTCGACCACGTCGTAGTCCGCCACCAGGCTGTCGGTGAGGGTCACGAACGTCTCGACCAGTCGTGCTTCGCGTACCTCGGTCATGTGGGAACGGTCCTTCCGTCGAGCAGGCGGGACAACCGTAGTCGAGCAGCGGACACGCGGACCTGTGGCTTGCACCCGGGAGTGCGGCGGCTCTAGCGTTGGAGCAGCAGCCCCAGACCCCGGCAGCCGGAACGTTCCTCCATTCCGACGACCACAGGGAATCCATGACGACGCAGCACGCCGGTACCAGCCCGCAGCGGGAGACCAGCTCGAAACCCCTCACCGGCGGCTACCGGAAGACCGGCTCCCCGGCCGGACCGCGGACCGGCGGCACCTCGTCGTACTCCGCGCTGCTGGCGCAGGTGAAGGAAGCCGGGCTGCTCGAGCGCCGTCGGGGGTTCTACTGGGCGCTGTTCTCCGCGCTCGTCGTGGCGACGGCCGCGTGCTGGGTCGCGTTCGCGTTCCTGGGTGACTCGTGGTTCCAGCTGATCGTGGCCGGTGCCCTGGGTGTGCTGTTCACGCAGTTCGCGTTCCTGTCGCACGAGGCCGCGCACCGTCAGGTGTTCGCCTCCCAGAAGTGGAACGACCGCGCTGGCCGCTGGCTCGGCACGTTCCTGGTGGGACTCAGCTACTCGTGGTGGATGAACAAGCACACCCGTCACCACGGCAACCCGAACACCGTCGGCAAGGACCCGGACATCGCGCCGGACGCGATCCGGTTCCTGCCGGAGGACGCCGCCGCCGTGACGAACAGGCCACTCCGGGTGTTCGTGCAGTACCAGGGCTGGTTGTTCTTCCCGTTGCTCACGCTCGAGGGGATCAACCTGCACCGGGCTGCCGTCATGTCGGTGCTCCGGGGCACCGGCGGCCGGAGCGACACCCGGGGTCGGGTCCTCGAGGGCATCCTGCTCGTGGCGCGGTTCGCGATCTACCTGACGGTGGTGTTCTGGTTCCTGCCGTTCGGGATGGCGTGTGCGTTCCTCGGGGTGCAGCTGGCCGTGTTCGGCGTGATGATGGGGGCCTCGTTCGCCCCGAACCACAAGGGCATGCCGACCATCGCGCACGACGCGAAGGTCGACTTCTTCTCCCGCCAGGTGCGCACCTCGCGCAACATCCGTGGCGGCTGGTGGGTGTCGTTCCTGATGGGTGGGCTGAACTACCAGGTCGAGCACCACCTGTTCCCCTCGATGCCGCGTCCGGCGCTGAAGCAGGCCCGCCTGCTCGTCCGTGACCACTGCGACACCCTCGACGTGCCCTACACCGAGACCACGCTGCTGCGTTCCTACGGCATCGTCGTCCGGTACCTCAACCGCGTCGGCCTCGCCGCCCGCGACCCCTTCGTCTGCCCGATGGTCACCGAACTCCGGATCCACTGACCGCCGCCCCGTGCCGAACCTCCCGAACGAACCGCAGCAGCTCCGAGCGGCGGTGGTCGTGAACCCGACCAAGATCGACCCAGCCCGGCTCCGGGCCGTGCTCCGCAACGAGGAGCGCGCACATGGATGGGCCGAGTCGCTCTGGTTCGAGACGAGCGCTGACGACGACGGGCGGGCGGCTGCCCGGGCCGCACGCAACGCCCACCCGAGCGTCGTCCTCGCCGCCGGGGGTGACGGCACGCTCCGGGTCGTCGCCGCGGAGCTCCGTGGCACCGGGACCCCGGTGGCGCTCGTCCCCAGCGGCACCGGCAACCTGTTCGCGCGGAACCTCGGTCTGCCCCTCGGCGACCTGGTGCGCTCGGTCCGAGCGGGCTTCAGCGGGACGGACCGCCCGATCGACGTCGGATTGGCCGACCTGACCGACCCGGCAGGCGTCACGACGTCGCACGCGTTCCTGGTGATGACCGGCATCGGGCTCGATGCGAGCATGGCCGCGGACACGAACGCGTGGGTGAAGAAGCGGTTCGGGTGGGTCGCCTACTCGGATCCCATCGCCCGGTCCGTGATCGGCAACCGGCAGATCCCGGTGCACTACGGGATCGACGACGGCCCGCTCCGCAGCATGAGCGCGCACACGATCATCGTCGGGAACTGCGGCACCCTGACTGCCGGCATCCTGCTGCTCCCCGCGGCCCGACCGGACGACGGCATCCTCGACGCCGTGGCGTTCCGGCCGGCCGGGTGGTTCGGCTGGACCAAGGTCGGGTACGCCCTGACGCTCAACCGCTTCTTCGCGCGCACCCGGTTCGGGCGACTCCTCGCTCGCGTGTTGCCGACCTCACGCGCGCTCCGGTACACCCGGGCACGGACGCTGCGGCTGACCGTCGACACCCCGGAGCGTGTGCAGCTCGACGGCGACGCGTTCGGTGAGGTGGTCGCGGTGACGCTCACCACCGACCACCACGGCTTGGTGCTGCGGACGGAGCCGGACGGGCCGCGGACCCGACGGGCCTAGCCGGTGCTGCCGAGGTCGGCGCCCCGGTGCACGACGTCCTCCGCCATGGCCCGGATCCCGCGGCCCGCACCGGCAGCAGCACGTCGCAAGATCTGGAACGCCTCGTCCATCCGGATGCCCCGTCGGTACGCGAGGGCACCCTTGGCCTGTTCGAGGAGTTCCCGGGCCTCGAGCGCGTCCTCGACCTGTTCCTCGATCGTGGTCGACACCCCGCGGTCGCGCTGTCGGACCAGGGCAGCCGAAGCCGCGTCGGCGAGCAGCTGCATCAGCACGACGTCCTGGTCGCTGTGCCCGCGCGTGTGGTCGGCGAAGACGCACAGGGAGCCGATGGTCCGGTCCCGCAGACGGATCGGCTCGGCGAACGTGCCGTGCAGCCCGCGTTCACGCATCGTCGCTGAGAACTCCGGCCACTCCGACTCGTGCGTCGACACGTCGGGCACGTCGATCGTCTCGCCGGTCCGGTAGCAGTCGAGACACGAGCCCTCGTTCGTGCCGAGCTGCGCTTCCTCGGCCTCGCTGCTGCGCTCGCTCGTCGAGGCGACGACCTGCAGCGCACCGGACCGGTCCGCGAGCACGACCCCCGCCTCCGTCGCCGAGGTCCCCTCCACGCACGCCGCGATCACACGGTCCATGGCGTCGAGCACCTCGAGGTCGGTGTCCAGAGCCGGCACCAACCGATCCGGCAGGTTGATCGCGTCACTGGTCGTCATGCTTCGACGCTACGACCAGACCGATGGCGCACGGCTCAGCCAGTTCGCGTACCGGATCACGGCGTTCGGGTCCGCAAGCAGCCGCGTCCGTCGAAGTGCGGACTGGTGCGACCCCCGGACAGGGGGTCAGGATGACCCATCAGTTGCACAACGCAACTGGCAGGTGCTTCACCGACAGAGGAGTCGTCATGAAGAAGTCCATCGCCGCCGCGTTCGCCGCGGTCGCCGTCATCACCGCCGGCGTGTTCGCCGCTTCGCCCGCGTCCGCGCTGCCCGTCAGCACGAAGGTCGTCGGCGGCGAGAAGGCCCCCACCACCTCGTGGGCGGTGCAGCTCGAAGCCTCGGGCGGGAGCATCCCCGCAGGCTACGTCAGCAACTGCACCGGCGAGCAGCTCAACGCCTCGTGGATCCTCACCGCCCGGCACTGCATCGACGGCATCGGCGCGATGAACGTGTACCACTCGAACTCCACCGTCAACCGCGGCACGGCCGTCGCCGTCGACCGCGTCAGCGCCTCGCCGGCGGGTGACATCGCGCTCGTGCACCTGCGGACCGCCTACTCGCTGTCCACCTACGCACCCCTCGACCTCACCGCGACGGCCAAGTCGAGCGGCACCGGCACCATCCAGGGCTACGGCCTGCGTGCGAACGCGACCCAGTCCGACGGCCTGTACCAGGCCACCGTCTCGCTCACCGGCGCGAGCACCGACGCCTTCAGCGGTCGTGCCCAGCACCTCACCGGCGTGACCGGTGCCTCGAACCACGGCGACTCGGGCGGCCCGCTGCTCGTCAACGGCAAGGTCGTCGCCGTCTGCTCCACCGGCGACAGCGCCGACCCGGGCGCGAACACCAAGGCTGGCTCGAACTACGCCCTGCTGTCGCAGGCCTCGTCCTGGATCCGGACCACGGCCGGCGTCTGAACCACCTGACGGACTGGAGGCGCGGTGTCAGCTGGCACCGCGCCTCCAGTCCGTCCAACCCGTCTCCAGGGCGTTGCTCGCCTGTTCGGCGTCCGTCACCCACCAGCTGAGCGCCCGTGCGGGCGCCGCGACGACAGTGGGGCCATGAGCCAGTACGAGAAGCGCGATCCGAACACCCTCTACCCGGCACCGCCGTACCCGAAGCAGGAGCAGTCGCTGCCGGGCGCCGCGTGGAAGATGGACCCGAAGCCCGACCACGGCGAGGAGAGCTACGTCGGGCTCGGACGGCTGAAGGGGTACCGCGGCATCGTCACCGGTGCTGATTCCGGCATCGGCCGTGCCGCCGCCATCGCCCTGTCGCGCGAAGGCGCGGACCTGGTGCTCTCGTACCTGCCGGACGAGCAGGAGGACGCGGAACAGGTCCGCGACCTGCTCGAGTCCGAGGGTCGTCGGGCCGTGCTGTTCCCCGGCGACATCTCCGACGAGCAGTACTGCACGGACCTGGTGCAGAAGGGCGTCGACGAGTTCGGCGGCCTCGACACCCTGGTCATGGTCGCGGGGCGCATGGAGAGCAACGAGGACATCCTCACGCTCGACACGTCGATGTTCGACTCCACCTTCAAGACCAACATCTACTCGCTGTTCTGGTTGACCAAGGCTGCGGTGCCGCACCTCGAGCCCGGTTCGACCATCGTGACGACCGGTTCGATCCAGGCGTCGACGCCCTCGCCGGACAAGATCGACTACGCCGTGTCGAAGGGCGCGATCAAGCTCTTCACCGAGGCCGTCGCGCAGCAGCTCGCGCCGAAGGGCATCCGTGTGAACTCCGTCGCGCCGGGGCCGGTGTGGACGCCGCTGCAGCCGGGTTCCGACGACGCCGAGACGGTGTCGCACTTCGGTGAGAGCTCGCCGTTCGGCCGTCCCGGTCAGCCCGCCGAGCTCGGTGCCGCCTACGTGCACCTGGTCAGCCCGGAGTCGAGCTACCAGTCCGGGTCGACGATCACGATCGCGGGCGGGACGCCGGCGTTCTGATCTGCCGTTCTGGGCTTTTGGCGTTTTCGCGTTCTTGCGTTCGAGGAAGGGGACCACGTGTCCGGAGTGACGCACACCGTGCTGGTCGAGTGGGACGGGGAGGACCGGTCGTCCGAGGCCACGGCCTTGTCGCGCGACCACCTGCCACGGGTCGAGGGGGTCGAGTCGGTGCAGGCCGGCACGAGCGTGAGCACCGAGGGGCTGGAGGGCGGGTTCCACTGGATGCTCGTCGTCCGGTTCCGCGATCGTGCCGCGCTCGCCGGGTACCTGCCGCACCCGGAGCACCGGCCGGTGGCCGAGTTCATCGGTGCGGCGAGTGCGCGGGTCGTCGTGTTCGACGTCGAGGACGCCGACTGATCGCTGCGTCGGAAGCTGTGTAACGCTCTGGTTGCGATGGCGGACGAGGGGTTCCGTTCCTCGTGGAGGCTCGACGTACGGTGGATCGGCCATCGCAACGGCGCGGGGGTCATCGGCCGGCGCTGCGGCTCTCCGGAGCGCGCGCCGGTCGGGTCCCCGCCTGCGGGCGGGGACCCTTCGACATCCGCCGACGGAGGGAAACAGACGATGCCCGGCAACCCGAACCCGTTCGTCCACGACGGCGCGAAGATCCTGCTCGGCGAGGCGGGAGCGGCGCACTGCGACGAGTGCGGTGACGCCGTCCGGCTCGACCCGCGGATCGGCAGCTGGAGGACCGTGCAGCAACCCGGCCCCCAGCTCCCGCCTGACCGGCAGCGGCGCAGTGCGGCGGGGGCCGCGTGAACGGCACCGCCCGGACCGCCGGGGTGACCCTCGGGCTCATCGCAGCGATGGCGCTGACCGCCTGTTCCGGCTCACCGGCTGCGACGCCGACCCGGACCGTGACTGCGACTGCGACTGCGACCCCGGAGGCGCCGGCTGACCCCGACACTGCGACCCCAACTCCGACCCCGACCGAGACGGACACGGCCTTCAGCCTGTCGGACCCCGCGACGTGGACCATCTCGACCGAGGAGGTCGGACCGATCGCCCTCGGTGGTCCGGTGCAGGGCGAGATCGACGACCTGGCAGCCGCCTACACCCGGAGTACGGATGCGTGCCCGGCCAGCCCGGAGACGACGTTCTGGGAGCGATCCGACGCCCCCGGGCTCATCGTCATCCCCCGCGACGGGAAGGTCGCCGGGGTGACCATCGGTGGGGTGGGGTCGGACCCGGTGACGACGAACTCGCCCGAGACCGACGCCGGGATCGGCATCGGAGCGCCCCTGACCGAGGTGCGCTCCGCGTACCCGGACCTGCAGTACACCGGCACCTACGGTGAGGACCAGGGGCCGTACTCGATGTGGAGCGTGCAGGCCGACGGGCGCTACATGACGTTCCAGCTGGGGACGGACGGCACCACCGTGGGGGCGATCTGGGTGGGGTCGGTCGCGATGTTGCCGTACGAGTACTGCGCCTGACGCCACCGAGGGTCGAACGTCGCTGCTGGCAGGATGACCGGTATGGCCAGCGCTGTCCGTCTCATCCGGTCCGACGTCCTGAGCGATGCGGCGCAGTACGCGTACGCGTCCACCGTGCCGGCCGGGACGCGGCTCGTGTTCCTCGCCGGGGCCTGCCCGCTGGCCCCGGACGGGTCGACCGTCGCGGTCGGCGACTACGCGGGCCAGGCTGCCCGGTGCATCGAGACGATGCAGGAGGCGCTGCGTGCCGCAGGTGCGTCCATCGAGGACGTCGTGAGCACCCGGGTGCTCGTGGCGTCCTCGCGGCAGGCCGACCTCGTCACCGCATGGCAGGTGGTGCGCGATGCCTTCGGCGCGCACGACGTGCCGAGCACCCTGCTCGGGGTCACGGTGCTCGGCTACGACGACCAGCTGGTCGAGATCGAAGCCGTCGCGGCCGTCGCCGACGGCCAGGCCACGTGACGGCGCGAGGCGTCGAGGTTCCCGCGCTCCCGCGCACGCTCGCTTCAGAAGCCGGGACCCGCTTTGACCAGGGCGATGCCGACACCGACGAGCGCGAGGACGAGGCCGGCCACGAACGTGCGTGGGGACGGGTTCTCGCCGCGGAGCCTGGCCACGACGGGCCCGAGGAGGGCGAGCCGGACCACGAGGTACGCGATCGCGATGACCTCGGCCGCGAGCCCGGATGCGCCGGTCAGCCAGGCGTAGGCAAGGACAGCAGCCGGCAGGAAACCGGAGGTGAGGACCGGCAGCGAGTCTCGGAACTCGGCGCGGACGGTCTCCCCGGTGAGGCGGTGGTCGCTCCGCGCACGTCGCCCGACCGACTCGGCGAAGGTGTGTGCGAGGAAGGTCGAGAACGCGGTGGCGAGGACGTACCAGAGCCCCCGACCGCTCTCGGCGGTGTCCGGGACCATCGGTGCGATCGTGCCGAGGATCACGATGTTGCCGTACACGAACGCGGTGATGCGGCTCGCGGCGTCCTCACGCGACAAGCGGCTCCGGCCCACGGAAGTCCTCTCGTGCGGGCTCAGTAGTACTCACCCTGCCGGTAGTCCCAGCTCGTGAACGTGTCCGCGAGCAGCCCCATGATCCGGTCGACGTCGAGCCCCTTGCGGATCAGCGTCGGTGCGGGGACGACCGATCGGCGTCCGTCCTGCAGCGGGATCAGGGTCCCCGTGCTGTCGACCATCGACACCATGACGCCCTGCTCGTAGCGGGTCTCGGCACTCTGCTCCGGCTGGATGGACGCGACGTAGTCGTCCGCCTCGACGATCACGTCGGCGCGCTCGGCGATGCGCTCGCCGATGCCGTCGACCACGCCACGGTTGCCGGTGCCCGACGGGTTGGCCGAGCTCGCGAAGGCGAACTTGCCGTGCTCGGTCCAGAGTTCGCGGGCGGCGAGCTCACCGGGGGCGCCGAACTTGATGACGAAGCAGGACGTCCCGCGGGTGTCCATCATGAGTTCGTCGGAGCCGTCCGCCGGCAACGCCGCTCGGCCCTCGTCACTCCAGGGCAGGATGCACCCGAGCAGGATGTCCTCGTCCCAGCACCGCTGGTACAGGGCGTCGATCTCGGGGGTGAGCTGCGCGATGCTCCGGAGCATCTCGAGCGAGCTCACGAGCACGACGCCCGGCTTGTTGCGGTTGCGTTCCTTCGCGTCGAACTTCCGCTCCAGACCCGCGCGGTCCGAGGTCATCAGGATGTAGCCGACCTTGGTGGGGACCACCGCGAGACCGCCGTCGTGGAGCAGCGCGTCCACCGCGCTGCGGGGCACGCCGCCGGTCCAGTGCACCCGGTTCATGCTGACCTGCGTGTCGTCGTTCATGCCCGTCCTCGTTCCGCTCGATTGCCAGACGATCGTCTGACAGCGGGAGCCTATGGACGCCGATGGAGCCGGACAAGGGCCGTGGACGTGACCTGTGGGCCTTCTCCGAAGGGTTCAGGCGGTCTCGCAGCGAACGACCGAGGCTGAGCCGCGCACAACCAAAGCGCCCCCGCGCCACGTGGTCGCGCGGTTCGAGGTCACTTTGGTTGTGCGAGGCACACAGAAATCGCCCGTCCCTCGCGTCACTCCACCAACGACTGCGTCCCCACCACGATCGCCAGGGCCAGCCGCTCCGCGTCCACCGATCCGGGCTCGGCCGTGTACGCCAGGATCCGCAGGTCCTCCGGCCCGACGACCAGGGTGTCGCAGTCGAGCGTGATCAGCCCGACGTCCGGGTGGTCGATCACCTTCCGGCGGGCGGTCTCGCCGAGCGCGGTCGCGCCGGAGTCCCACAGCTCGACGAACCGCGGGCTCGCCGCCCGAAGGTCCCGCACGAGCTGCTGCAGCTGGCGGTCGAGCGGGTAGCGGGCCGCGGTCATCCGGAGCCCCGCCACCAGGTTCGCCTCGAACGCCGCCTGCTCCTCGGGCGTGTGCACGGCGCGGCTGCCGGACCCCACCAGGTGCCGCCACGCGGTGTTCCGGTCGTTCCCGCGCAGCGCCCCGATCGGCCCCATCAGGGCGTCGTACGGGGCGTTGGCGACGAGCAGGTTCCCCGCGGCGTCGAGCACCGCGACCGGGGTTTCCGCCAGGCGGTCGAGCAGTCGCTGCACGCTCGGTGGGATCCTCGACGGCACCACGTCGGCGCCGGGGACCGCGTGCCCGGCGAGCCGGTAGAGCAGCTCGCGGTCGGCATCGGCGACCCGCAGCGCTCGCGCGAGCGCCTCGACCACCTGGGCGGACGGCGAGGTCGCCCGCCCCTGCTCGAGCCGGGTCAGGTAGTCGGCGGAGATCCCCGCGAGCCCGGCCAGCTCCTCACGGCGCAGACCGGTCGCGCGCCGACGGGCCCCGACGACCACGCCCGCCGCCTCGGGGGAGACGTGGTCGCGCAGTCGCCGCAGGGTGTGCCCGAAGTCCGTGTCCGCCATGTCCCCAGTCTGCGCGCGACGGTCGACCGGGTCCTGGCCCTGCCGGTCCTACGACAACGGGGCGACTCCCTACGGTCGTCGCCGAGCGTGACGCTGGACCCATGACAACGACACTCATCACCGGGGCCACCCGCGGCCTCGGCAAGGAAACCGCCCGCCAGCTCGTCGAGGCGGGCCACACCGTCTGGATCGGCGCCCGCGACGCCGACCAGGGCGCCGCGGTCGCCGCCGAGATCGGCGCCCGCTCCGTCCAGCTCGACGTCCGCGACGACGACTCGGTCGCCGCGACCTTCGCCCACGTCGACGCGAACGGCGGACTCGACGTGCTGGTCAACAACGCCGGCATCGCCGTCTGGGGGCAGAGCGGGCCCGAGGCGCTCGCCGTCTTCGACACGAACGCCGTCGGCACGATCCGCGCGACCGAGGCCGCGCTGCCGCTCCTGCGTCGCTCCGCGAACCCGATCGTGGTGAACCTCTCGAGTGCGCTCGGCTCCTTCACCGCCACCCACGACCCGTCGAAGCCGGCGTTCACCGTGCCGGCCGTGGTCTACGGCGCGTCCAAGGCCGCCGTCTCGATGCTGACCGTGCAGTACGCACGCGTCGTGCCCGAGGTGCACTTCGTCGCGATCGAGCCCGGCTACACGGCCACCGAGTTCGGTGGCATGCCGAACCCGCACGGTCGCCCCGTCGAGGTCAGCGCGGCGACGATCGCGGCCGCCGCGAGCGCGGGCCCGGAGGGCCCCACCGGCGTGTTCCTGGAGGACGGCCAGACGCTCGGGTGGTGACGTCGTGACGGCCTGGAGGCCCGTGGCGGCGCCGCCACGGGCCTCCAGGCCGTCGTCCGCTCGCGTCTACAGCAGCTGGCGCGCGTTGGTGGACGCGAGGTCCAGCAGCTCGTCGCCGCGACCCGACAGCACCGTGCGGATGGCGTAGAGCGTGAAGCCCTTCGCCTGCTCGAGCGTGACCGCCGGGGGCATGGAGAGTTCCTGGCGGTTCGCGCGGACCGACACGAGCGCGGGGCCGTCGTGCGCGAGCGCGGCGGCCATCGCGTCCTCGAAGTCGTCGGACACGTCGACGTGGAACCCCTTGATGCCGATCGCCTCGGCGACGGCGGCGAAGTCCGGGTTCTGCAGCTCGGTGCCGTAGTTCACGAAGCCGGCGGCCTTCATCTCGAGCTCGACGAAGTTGAGCGACGAGTTGTCGAACACGACGATCTTCACCGGCAGCTTGTTCTGCACGATCGTGATGAGCTCACCGAGGAGCATCGTCAGCCCGCCGTCACCGGCCAGGGCGATCACCTGCCGGTCCGGGAACGCCGTCTGCGCGCCGATCGCCTGCGGGACGGCGTTCGCCATCGTGCCGTGCACGAACGAGCCGATCAGTCGGCGCTTGCCGTTCATGGTGAGGTAGCGCGAGGCCCAGACGACGGGGGAGCCGACGTCGGGGATGAAGACGGCGTCCTCCGCGGCGAGCCGGTCGAGCACCCGGGCGACGTACTGCGGGTGCAGGGGCTTCTTCTTCCCGGCGGGGACCGCCAGGTCGTCGAGCTTCTCGCGGGTCTTCCGGTAGTGCTTGAGCGAGTCCTCGAGGTGCTTCGTCGGGTGCGAGCCGGTCAGCAGCGGGATGAGTGCGAGTGCGGTGTCCTTGACGGTGCCGACCAGCCCGATGTCGACGGGGTGCCGCCGACCGAGCTGCGAGCCGCGGATGTCGACCTGCACGTGCTTCGCCTTGGCGGGGAAGAACTGCTGGTACGGGAAGTCCGTGCCGAGCATGAGCACGACGTCGGCGTCCTCCATCGCGCGGTACCCGGAAGCGAAGCCGAGCAGTCCCGTCATGCCGACGTCGTACGGGTTGTCGTACTCGATGTACTCCTTGCCGCGCAGCGCGTGCACGATCGGGGCCTGCAGCCGCTCGGCCAGGGCGACGACCTCGTCGTGGGCGTCCGCGACGCCGGCTCCGGCCAGGATCGTGATCCGGTCGGCGCCGTTCAGCAGGTCGGCGGTGCGCTGCAGCTCGGCCTCGCTCGGCACGATGCGCGGGGTGGCCCGCTCGATGCGGGTGGTGCGGTCGTCCTTCGCCTCGGCGAGCAGCACGTCGCCCGGGATCACGAGCACGGCGACGCCGCGCTTCTCGATCGCCTCGCGCATCGCGATCTCGAGCAGGCGGGGCATCTGGACGGGGTCGGCGACGTACTCGACGTAGACGGAGCACTCGCGGAACAGCTCCTGCGGGTGCGTCTCCTGGAAGTAGCCGGAGCCGATCTCCGCCGTGGGGATGTGCGCGGCGATCGCCAGCACCGGCACCCGCGAACGGTTCGCGTCGTACAGGCCGTTGATCAGGTGCAGGTTGCCGGGCCCGCAGCTGCCGGCGCAGACGGTCAGGTCACCGGTCAGGGCGGCCTCGGCAGAGGCGGCGAACGCGGCCGCCTCCTCGTGACGGACGTGCTCCCACCGCATCGTGCCGTCCTTGCGCAGGGCGTCGGTGAAGCCGTTCAGGGAGTCCCCGGGCAGGCCGTAGACCCGGTGGATGTCGTTGGCGCGGAGGGTGGCGACGATGTTCTCGGCAACGGTTGGCATGTGCCCTGTCTACTCGCGACCGCTGCGCTGAACGCTTTCGGAGTTTTGTGAGGCTCACTCGCCCTGGGATGCCGGGGTCGTGCTGCGACGATGGCGGGATGACCGACGACGCGCCGCTCCTCCGTCCCCGCCGACGGGAGCCCGCCGCGTACGGGATCCTCGAGCGCTCGCCGTACCCGCTCGTCTCGGTGGCGATCGCCGTCATCGCGGTCGTGGTCATCACCATCGTCGGGTTCACCCTCGGCACCGTGGACCTGGGGCTGTCCAAGGCCCTCAATACGCTGCACACCGGGTTCATCGGGGCGTTCAGCACGGCGGTCTACCACGTGATCAGTCCGGCACCGGCGATCGGGATCACGGTCGTCGTCGTCGCCGTGATCTGGTGGCGCACGCGAGACCTGCGCCCGGCCCTGGCGTTCGGCGGCACCATCGCGATCACGTGGGTGCCGTCCGCGATCGTGAAGGAGATCGTGCACCGCGCCCGGCCCGACGTCGCCGTGCTGCCGCACCCGTTCCCCGTGCAGCCCGACCCCGGGTACCCGAGCGGGCACACGGTCTACATCACGGCGTTCGTCATCGCGCTGATCTGGCTGCTCCGCGAGACCCGGTGGCACCGGCTTGCCCTGACGCTCGGGGTCGTGGCCATCGTGATCGTGTTCTTCGCGGTGTCGATCGACGCGGTCCACTACCCGACCGACGCCGCTGCCTCGATCCTGTGGGCGCTCGCCGTGGCGCCGGGGGTGCGGGTGGTGTGGGTCGACTGGCTCATGCCGCGGGTGCCGTTCCTGCGGCCCGGGCGGGGCTGACGCCGGGCCGCAGGAACGGCACCCGCGGCATGAGCCAGTCGACCCACACC
>NZ_QKTH01000013.1:0-106797 GCF_003234485.1 Curtobacterium sp. MCLR17_034 | reverse complement strand
CCCCCGCGCCCCGCTCCCGACATACCCTCATCCCATGGCAGTCCCCGTCCCGCTCGGCACCGAGGACCGCACCGCCCGCCTCACCCTCCGCCGCCCGGACTCCTGGCGCCGCGAGGACTCAGCCCAGGCGGACCTGCGCGTCACCGGCGACGACGTCGTCCTCACTGTCCGATCCCGCCCCAGTGACCGCGCGATCGGCGACGAGAACACCGGGCTGCTCGAACGGCTGCCCGGCTCCGTCGAGGGCCTGCTGCTCGTCGGCTGCGACCCGTGGACCACCGCCGGCGCCCCGGCCCGGCTGGTCGAGTACGTCCGGCCCGACGAGCACGGCGACGTCGCCGGCACCCACCTGCTCTTCGTCACCGGTCGGCACCGCGTCGACCTGACGATCGAACGCCCGCTCGCCCGGCTGCTCGAGACCGACGACCTCGTGCTCGCCGTCCTCGAGAGCGTCCGCGCCACCGAGACGGTCCCGGTCCGCCCCGAGCGTGACCTCGAACCCCTGCCGGCCCCCGCCCCGGCACCGTCGCTCGACGGCCCCCGCCTCAGCACGGACGCGATCGGCACCCTGCAGAGCCTCGCCGGACGCCGGTGGAACCCCACGCTCCTCCGCACCGCGGCGGGCCGCGAACTCATCGAGGCGGGCCTCGTCGGCCGGCTCGGCACGCTGCCGGAGTCGACCCAGACCCTCCTCGAACCCTGGCAGGGCGATGCCCAGCCGGTCACGCTGGAACAGCACCTGCCCGACGGGGGCGAGCCGCGCCTCCAGGCCTGGTCGCAGACCGTCGTCGACGGGACCGACGCGGCGGGTGCCGTGGTCGCGTCCGTCACGCCCGACCGGGCCGTCGCGCTGCTGGCCGGGAGGCTCGGCATCGGTCCGACGTGGACCTTCCCGTTCCGCACGGGGTCGCTCCCAGGGCACCTGCTCGGCCGCAAGCTGGCCGGCGGTCCGGACGCACCGGACCTGCCGGAGGCCCTCGCCGAGGCGGACCCGCGCCTCGCGCGGTTCTGGGCCGCGCCGTGGACCGTCTCGTACCTGCGTCGACCGGGCAAGCCGAAGCCGATCACGATCGTGCGGGCCGAGGGGCACGGGTTCGCGCGGGTGGGCGCGACGAAGGCCGGGGAGACCGCCTTCCGGACGGACTCCCCGGCCAACGTCTACCGGTCGGTGGTGCGGGCGCTGCTGGGCTGAGCGCGCCCGGTTCTCCCGCTACGCGGCGGGGCCGGCGGTCAGGGTGATCGTGACCGTCTTCGCGGCGCCGGTGCTGTCGGTGTACCGGACGCTCACCTTGTCGCCCACCGAGTGCGACTGGACGACCTTGGTCAGCTGGTCCGAGCTCGTGACCGCGGTGCCGTCGATGCTCGTGATCGTGTCCCCGGCGGTCAGGCCGGCGCTCGCGGCGCCGGAGCCCTCGACCGTGCCGGCGACGGCGACGCCGCCCGTGGTGCCGGAGGTGTTGCTGACCTCGACCCCGAGGAACGCGGGCAGCCCGATGGTGATCGTGCTCGAGGACTCCCCGGCGAGGATCTTCTCGGCGATCGTCTTCGCGGTGGTGATCGGGATGGCGTAGCCGGTGACGTCGGCCGTGCCGGAGGACGCTGCCGTGGCCATGCCGACGACCTCGCCCTCGCTGTCGAGCACCGGTCCGCCGGAGTCGCCGGAGACGATGTCCGCCGAGATCTCGATCAGGCCGGTCAGGGACTCGGTGCCGGTGCCGGACTCGCTCTGCACCTGGATGTCCTGGTCGGTCGCGGTGACGGTGCCCTCGGCGGCGACGAGGTTGCCGGTGCCCTCCGCGTTGCCGACGTCCTTGACGGTGTCACCGGTGCTCGGCTCGCCGTCGTCGTCGAGCGTGACCGTGGACAGCCCCGAGGCGTTCTCGAGCTTCAGGACGGCGACGTCGTTGGTGGCGTCGGCCCCGACCACGTCGGCCTTGTACTCCTTGCCGGTGGTCTCGTCGGTGACGGTGATGCTCGTCGCGCCCTGGATCACGTGGTTGTTCGTCAGGATCGTGCCGTCGGAGGTCAGGACCATGCCGGTGCCGGCCGCCTGTGACGACTCGTCGTAGTTCAGGACGGTGTTGATGGTCACGACGCCCTTCTTGTCGGCGGCCGTCGCCGCGGTGGCGGGGGACTGGGTCGTGCCGGTGCCGGCGCTGCCGTCGCCGCTGGTGCCGCTGCCGCTGCCGTCGCCGGGCACCGTGAAGCCGTTCGTCCCGTCGCTGCTGCCGGTGCCGCCGGTCCCGTCGGTGCCGGATCCGGTGTCGGGCAATGTGGTGGTGCCCTGCGACTGGCTCGACGTCGTGGTCGTCCCCTGCGACGACAGGCCGAGGGCGGTGCCACCGGCCGCACCGACGATGGCGAGTGCAGCGATGCCGGAGCCGATCATCAGTCCCAGCCGACGCGGGCGCTTCGTCGTACCGGAGTGGTTCGCGGTCGCCGCCGAGTACGCCCAGGCGTGGTTCGCGCCGGCGAGGGCGGGGCTGCCGATCAGGTACGGGCCGCGGCCGTCCGGCGTGTAGGCGTAGGGGCCGGAGCCGTCCGGACCGTAGAGGTAGGGACCCGAGCCGTCGAACGCGTACGCCGGGCGCAGGGAGGCCGGGTCGGCGTGCGGCGCCTCCCAGTGCATCCCGGGAGCCTGCTGCTGCGCGGCGGGGGTGCCGTCCTCGTCGTGGTCGGCGGCTGCGGGGTTCGGGGTCTCGTTCATCGGTGCTCTCCGGTCGTCCCTCGACGACCCGGTCGGGCGTCGATGGAGACCAGTACAGGGCGCTTCCCCATGACGAGCCTATGAACGAACCCTGCGCACGCTCCGGGCTTGCTCGGGGGACGCCGAGTGGGGCTCCGGCGTTAGGGTGGCCTTACTTCCATGCCTCCGTCGACGTCCACGCCCCCGGCTCCCAGCTCCGTCCCCCGACTCGTCGGTGCGACCGTGCTGGCGGTCGTCGTCCTCGCCGTGGCGTGTGCGCTGTCGATCGCGTACGGCTCGCGGCCGATCCCGCTCGGCACCGTCCTCGACACGGTGATGCATCCCGGGCGGAGCGACGAGATCGGGCTCATCGTGCTCGGCAACCGCGTGCCCCGCACCGTCGTCGGACTGCTCGCCGGGGCCGCGCTCGGGGTGGCCGGGGCGGTCATGCAGGGCGTGACGCGGAACCCGCTCGCCGACCCGAGCGTCCTCGGCATCAACTCCGGAGCGACCCTGGCCGTGGTGGCCGGGATCGCGGTCTTCGGCGTGAGCGGCACGGCTGCCTACCTGCCGTTCGCGTTCGTCGGGGCCGCCCTCGCCGCCGTGCTCGTGTACGGGATCGCGACCGTCGCCCGACGCGGCCTCTCTCCTGTCGGGCTCGCCCTCGCCGGAGCTGTGGTCGCCGCAGCGCTGTCGTCGGTCACCACCGCGGTGCTCGTGACCGACCAGAGCCTGCTCGACCAGCTGCGGTTCTGGCAGGTCGGTGCCCTCGCCGGCAAGGACCTCGGCACGGCGGGGATCATCACGGCGCCGGTGCTCGTCGGGCTGGTGATCGCGTTCGGTCTCGGTCGGTCGCTCAACACCCTCGCGCTCGGGGACGAACTCGCGGCGTCGCTCGGGCAGCGGGTCGTGCTCGTCCGCGCCGTCGGCGGTCTGGTCGCGGTGCTGCTGGCCGGCTCCGCGGTGGCCGCCGCCGGGCCGATCGCCTTCGTCGGGCTCGCCGTGCCGCACGCCGTCCGCCGGCTGAGCGGCCCGGACCACCGCTGGACCATCCTGCTGTCGGCGATCGTCGCCCCCGCACTGCTGCTCGTCGCCGACGTCATCGGCCGCGTCGTGGCGTACCCGGGGGAGCTGCAGGTCGGCATCGTCACGGCGTTGATCGGCGCGCCGGTGTTCATCGCGCTCGTGCGGTCGAGGGCGGTGCGGGGACTGTGAGGCAGTTGTTCGGCTCCGGCCGCCCGCGGTCCGGCGGTCTGCGCCGCTCGGCCGGCCTGCGTCGTGAGGTCGCGGTGCTCGTCGCCGTGCTCGTGGTCGTCGTGGTGCTCGTCCTGGTCGGGCTCGGCGCCGGTTCGATCCCGCTCACCCCGGGCCAGGTGCTCGCCTCCCTGTTCGGCCAGGGGGACCGGATCTCGGACTTCGTGATCGGGCAGCTCCGCGGGCCGCGGGTGCTCGGTGCCGTCCTCGTCGGCGCCAGTCTCGGCGTCGCCGGCGCGATCGTGCAGAGCGTCGTGCGGAACCCGATCGCGAGCCCCGACGTCATCGGGATCACCTCGGGGGCCAGCGCCGCCGGACTCACCGCGATCGTGCTGTTCGGTGCCAGCGGTGGCACGCTCTTCTCGGTCGTGCTCGTCGGCGCCGTGGTGGTCTCGATCGTCATCGCCGGGCTCGCCTGGCGACGAGGGATCACCGGCAACCGGGTGATCCTCGTCGGGATCGGCGTCGCGGCGATCTGCCTGAGCATCACCGGCTGGATGCTCACGAGCGGCACCGTCACCCAGGCCGGCACCGCGCTGCTCTGGCTCTCCGGCAGCCTGAACGCCGTCGACCGCGACCTGGTCGGGGTGCTCGGCGTCGCGTTCGTCGTGCTCGGCGTGCTCGCGCTGCTGCAGTCCGCCCGTCTGCAGGTGCTGAGCCTCGGGGACGAGGTCGCCGCCGCACTCGGACTCCGGCCGGACCGGGCGAAGGTGCTCCTGCTCCTCACCGCCGTGTGCCTGACCGCCGCAGCCGTCGCCACCGCGGGGCCGGTCTCGTTCGTGGCGCTGATGGCCGCGCCGATCGCCCGACGCCTGGTCGGCGGTGGACGGGTGGCACTCGCGCCGGCCGCTGCCGTCGGAGCCGCGATCACGCTCGGCAGCGACCTCCTGGCACAGTTCGCCTTCCCCGGCACCGCGCTGCCGGTGGGCGTCGTGACGGGCGTCGTGGGGGCGCCGTACCTGCTCTGGTTGCTCGCGCGGGGACGGTGACGCCGGGTCGCACGAGTCGATGACGTCGGGTCCCACGGGTCGCAGACGCGGCTCGTGCGTTCGCGGATCGCGGAAGTCCCTCCACAGTCCCAGATCGGGGCTGCCGCTCGGGCCGTCGTTTCCGATACGCTGGTGGGCCAAGAGGAGGAGGTCCACCGATGCCAGATCCAGTGGTCCCGCAGCCGGGCGGTCAGAAGACCCCGGAGCAGCGGCTGGTCGACACCACGCTGACCTTCAGCATGGACATGGGAGCGGCGCTCACCGCCGAGTCCGGTGTCTCGACCGAAGAACGTGAAGCCGTCAACGCACTGCCCTCCGGGTCGGCGTTGCTCGTGGTCCGTCGCGGCCCCAACGTGGGTGCGCGGTTCCTCCTCGACTCCGACGTCACGACGGCCGGTCGACACCCCGACGCCGACATCTTCCTCGACGACGTCACCGTGTCGCGCAAGCACGCGCAGTTCCTGCGCCACGGCACGAGCTTCAGCGTCAAGGACAACGGTTCGCTGAACGGCACGTACTTCGACGGTGTCCGCATCGACGAAGCGCTGCTCACCGACGGGGCCGAGGTCCAGGTCGGCAAGTTCCGCCTGACGTTCTACGCATCTCGGGTCGACCTGGCGCGCCTGGCGAACGCGTAGTGGCCGCACGGTCCGCTGCGGCCCGGGCGGGGTCCGCGGCACCGGACCTGCTCACCATCGGGCAGGTCCTCGCTCGCCTCAAGCCCGAGTTCCCGGACCTGTCGAGCTCCAAGCTGCGGTTCCTCGAAGAGCGCGAGCTCGTCACCCCGATCCGCACGGCCAGTGGGTACCGCAAGTTCTCCGCTGGCGACCTCGAGCGGCTCCGGGTGATCCTCGGACTGCAGCGTGACCACTACCTGCCGCTCAAGGTCATCAAGGAGTACCTCGCCGACCTCGATGCCGGACGCGAACCCGTCCTGCCTGGCGGAGGCGACGCGCCGAAGCCGTCGATCCTCGGTCGCGAACGCCGGTACACCCGCGACGAGACGGTCCGGGCAGCCGGAGCCTCCCCGATGCTCCTCGCCGACGCGGTCTCGGCTTCGCTGCTGCCGGCCACCGACACCTACGGTGACGACGGCGTCTCCGTGCTGAAGGCCCTGGTCGAACTGCAGCGCACGGGTATCGAGCCGCGACACCTCCGCACGCTGCGCAGCACCGCCGAGCGCGAGGTGGGTCTCATCGAGTCCGCCCTCATGCCGGTCTCCCGCCGGGGCGACGCCACCTCTCGCGCGAAGGCCACGGAGCTCGCGCGCGAGATCGCCGGGCACCTCGAGATCATCCGGTCGAACCTCATCCGCCAGGCCATCGGTCGTCTCGACGCATGACGCCGTCCGGTGCTCCGACAGGGCTTGTGTGTCAGTGGCCGAGGCGTATCCTCGACACGCCGGACGCGCCGGGTCGGATGTCCCGCGCGGGAGCGGTCGGAGTCGCTACCGTGGACCTCGGAACAACTCTCAACCCGTCGTTGAAGCTTCGGGTGGGAGCTCGATCGTCGTGGAAGGCAAGCTCATGAGTGGGAACGACACCCCTGGCACCGAGTCTGATGTGACCCGGTACGACCTCGGGCTGCTCTTCACCGATGGTCTGCCCGAGCACGACGAGCAGAACGGCTACCGTGGCACCGTCGCCGCACGGGCAGCCGGCATCTCGTACCGCCAGCTCGACTACTGGGCCCGCACCGAACTCGTGCAGCCGACGATCCGTGGGGCCGCCGGCTCCGGATCGCAGCGCCTGTACGGGTTCCGCGACATCCTCGTGCTCAAGCTCGTGAAGCGCCTGCTCGACACCGGCATCTCGCTGCAGCAGATCCGCACCGCGGTCAACCAGCTCCGTGAGTCCGGCGTCTCCGACCTGGCGCAGACCACGCTGATGTCCGACGGCGCCTCGGTGTACCTGTGCACCTCCGACGACGAGGTCATCGACCTCGTGTCCCGCGGCCAGGGTGTCTTCGGCATCGCGGTCGGCAAGGTCTTGCGTGAGGTCGAGAGCTCCCTGGTCGAGCTCGACGCCACCGCCGCGGCCGACCCCTCCGACGAGCTCGCCGCTCGTCGCGCTTCCCGCGCTTCCTGACGAGGTTCTCGTCCAGCGGATCGGGGCCGCGTGGTCACGAACCGTCGTGTGTGCGTCGCCGAGGTGTCACGAACTGTCGCCTGCGGGGCTGCTAGCCGACAGTTGGTGACCGCTCGGCGGACGTGAGCGGTGTGTTGTGACCGCTCGGCGAGCCGGGGCCGGGCGTGTCTGTCGGGGTCGGGGTGGGCCTCCCGGCAGTCGGCGCGTGGTCATGAACCGCCGTGTGTGCGTCGCTGAGGTGTCACGAACTGTCGGATGCGACGCTGCCTGCCGACAGTTGGTGACCGCTCGGTGGACGTGAGCGGTGTGTTGTAGCCGCTGGGCGAGCCGGGGTCGGGCGTGTCTGTCGGGGCCGGGGTGGGCCTCCCGGCAGGCGGCGCGCGGTCACGAACCGTCGTGTGCGCGGCGCCGAGGTGTCACGAACTGTCGCCTGCGACGCCGCCTGCCGACAGTTGGTGACCGCTCGGCGGATGTGAGCGGCATGTCACGCGACCGCGACCGCGACCGCGACCGCGAACACGCGACCGCACGAGCACCGACCTACGCGGCGCCACCCTCGGCGTACGGACCGATCTTGCCGGTGCGCATGATGCGCTCGAGCAGCTGGTCGAAGTTCTTCGCCATCTCCTGCGCGGACTCGCCGGGCCAAACGTGCAGCGGCTTCGCGGCACCCTGCGCCTGCTGCAGCGACGTGCGCTCCGGCAGCTGCGGGGAGAGCACGAGCGGGCCGAACATGTCCCGGAGCTCCTTGATGCGGAACTGGTGCTCGAGCGACTGCACCCGGGCACGGTTCACGATGATGCCGAGGGGCTGCAGGCGTGGGGAGAGGCCGCGGCGGATCTCCTCGATGGCGCGCAGCGCACGGTCGGCGGCGGCGACGGAGAACAGGCCGGGCTCGGTGACGACGGTGACGCGGTCGGACGCGGCCCACGCGGTGCGGGTCAGGGCGTTCAGCGACGGCGCACAGTCGATGAGGACGAGCTCGTAGTCCTGCTCGACGTTGGCCAGGGCCTCTTCGAGCTTCCAGATGTCGCGGATCGACGGGTGCGGCCCGTCGAAGTTGATGGCGGAGGGCGACCCGACCATGACGTCGATCTTGCCCTGCGACCCCTTCGTCCAGCCCGAGGGGGCGATCGCCTGACGGACGATCTTCTCCTTCGGGTTCTCGAGGACGTCGGCGACGTTGAGGTGGCCGGCGAGGTTGATGTCGAGGCCCGTGGAGACGTCGGACTGCGGGTCCAGATCCACCACCAGCGTGCGCAGTCCCTTGGCGAACGCGGCCGAGGTCAGGCCGAGCGTCACCGTCGTCTTGCCGACACCACCCTTGAGGGAGCTCACGCTGAGTACATGCACGTTGAGCAACGTTACCGCCACTAGGGTTGTCTCACCTCAACCCGGGCTGAAAGGGACGTCGTGTTCACGAAGATCCTCGTTGCGAACCGTGGCGAGATCGCCATCCGCGCGTTCCGTGCCGCCTACGAGTTGGGGGCCCGTACGGTGGCCGTCTACCCGTACGAAGACCGGAACTCCCTGCACCGGCTCAAGGCCGACGAGGCCTACCTGATCGGGGAGCGGGGCCACCCGGTCCGGGCGTACCTGGACGTCTCCGAGATCATCCGCGTCGCCCGCGAGTCGGGGGCCGACGCGATCTACCCGGGGTACGGGTTCCTCTCCGAGAACCCCGAGCTCGCCGCGGCAGCAGCCGCGAACGGCATCACCTTCATCGGTCCGGGCGAGCACGTGCTCGAGATGGCCGGCAACAAGGTCACCGCGAAGGAGCACGCGATCGCGGCCGGCGTCCCGGTCCTCGCGAGCACCCCGGCGAGCCGCGACATCGACGAACTGATCGCCGGCGCGGACGCGATCGGGTTCCCGGTCTTCGCCAAGGCCGTCGCCGGTGGTGGTGGACGTGGCATGCGCCGGGTGGAGACGAAGCCCGAGCTGCGCGACGCCCTCGAAGCCGCCATGCGCGAGGCCGACAGTGCGTTCGGCGACCCGACGATGTTCCTCGAGCAGGCCGTCATCCGTCCGCGCCACATCGAGGTGCAGATCCTCGCCGACGCGACCGGCACCGACGCGGGCACGATCCACCTGTTCGAACGGGACTGCTCGGTGCAGCGGCGCAACCAGAAGGTCGTCGAGATCGCGCCGGCGCCGAACCTCGACCCCGCGATCGCACAGGCACTGCACCGTGACGCCGTGGCCTTTGCCCGGTCGATCGGGTACGTCAACGCCGGCACCGTGGAGTTCCTGCTCGACACCGAGGGCGAGCGCGAGGGGCAGCACGTCTTCATCGAGATGAACCCGCGCATCCAGGTCGAGCACACGGTCACCGAAGAGGTCACCGACGTCGACCTGGTGCAGTCGCAGATGCGCATCGCGGCGGGGGAGACCCTCGCCGACCTCGGCCTGTCGCAGGACACCGTCGCCGTGCACGGCGCCGCGCTGCAGACCCGCATCACGACCGAGGACCCGACGCAGGGCTTCCGTCCGGACACCGGCCGGATCAGCACCTACCGCAGCCCCGGCGGTGCCGGCGTCCGGCTCGACGGCGGCACGGTCGCCACCGGCGCACAGATCAGCCCGCACTTCGACTCGATGCTCGCGAAGATGACGTGCCGCGGTCGGGACTTCCCGGCGGCGGTGTCCCGTGCCAAGCGCGCCCTCGCCGAGTTCCGCATCCGCGGCGTCAGCACGAACATCCCGTTCCTGCAGGCCGTGCTCGAGGACCCGGACTTCGCCCGCGGCGACGTCTCGACGAAGTTCATCGAGGAACGCCCGCAGCTCTTCGGCGGCCACGTCTCGAAGGACCGCGGCACGAAGGTGCTCACCTGGCTCGCCGACGTCACGGTGAACAAGCCGAACGGGGAGCGGTCGCCGCTGGTCACCGACCCGGCCGACAAGCTCCCGGCCACCGACCTGACGGTGCCGGTGCCCGAGGGGCAGCGCGACCGCCTTCTGGCGATGGGTCCGGCCGAGTGGTCGAAGGCCCTGCGCGCCCAGACGGCCCTCGCGGTGACCGAGACGACGATGCGGGACGCCCACCAGTCGCTCCTCGCGACCCGGGTCCGCACGAAGGACCTCGTCGCCGTCGCACCGCACGTCGCGCGGCTCACCCCGCAGCTGCTCAGCGTCGAGGCCTGGGGAGGTGCCACGTACGACGTGGCACTCCGGTTCCTCGGTGAGGACCCTTGGGAGCGCCTGTCCTCGCTGCGCGAAGCGATGCCGAACATCCCGATCCAGATGCTGCTGCGCGGCCGGAACACCGTCGGGTACACGCCGTACCCGACCGAGGTCACCGACGCCTTCGTCGACGAGGCCGCCCGTTCCGGCGTCGACGTCTTCCGCGTGTTCGACGCGCTCAACGACGTGAGCCAGCTGCGTCCAGCCCTGGAGGCCGTGCTCGCGACCGGCACGGCCGTCGCCGAGGCGGCGCTCTGCTACACCGCCGACCTCCTCGACCCCGCCGAGGACCTCTACACGCTCGACTACTACCTCCGCCTGGCGGAGCAGATGGTCGAGGCCGGCGCGCACGTCATCGGCATCAAGGACATGGCGGGGCTCCTCCGTGCCGGTGCGGCCGAGAAGCTCGTCACCGCGCTGCGCGAGCGCTTCGACCAGCCGGTGCACGTGCACACCCACGACACCGCCGGCGGCCAGCTCGCGACCCTGCTCGCCGCCTCGCGCGCCGGGGCGGACGCCGTCGACGTGGCCGCGGCACCCATGGCCGGCACGACCAGCCAGCCGAGCATGTCCGCCCTGGTCGCCGCCCTGGCCCACACCGAGCGCGACACCGGCCTGTCGCTCGACGCCGTCGGTGACCTCGAGCCGTACTGGGAGTCGGTCCGTCGCGTGTACGCCCCGTTCGAGTCCGGGCTCGCCGGTCCGACCGGGCGTGTCTACAAGCACGAGATCCCCGGCGGCCAGCTGTCGAACCTCCGGCAGCAGGCGATCGCCCTCGGCCTCGGTGACCGGTTCGAGCAGGTCGAGGACTGGTACGCCGAGGCGAACCGGATCCTCGGACGCCCCACCAAGGTCACGCCGTCGTCGAAGGTCGTCGGTGACCTCGCGCTGCAGCTCGCCGCGGTCGGTGCCGACCCGGTCGACTTCGAGCAGAACCCCGACAAGTACGACATCCCGGACTCCGTGGTCGGGTTCATGGCCGGCGAACTGGGCGACCTGCCCGGCGGCTGGCCCGAGCCGTTCCGCTCGAAGGTCCTGGCCGGGCGCGACGTCCGACTCGAGATCACCCCGGTGCCCGCGGACGAACGTGCGCACCTCGAGACCCCCGGACCCGCGCGCCAGCAGGCGCTCAACCGCCTGCTCTTCCCGCAGCCGACGCAGCAGTTCCAGCGCGTGCGGGAGCAGTACGGCGACCTGTCCGTCGTGCCGACCGTCGACTACCTGTACGGGCTGCGCCCCGGACAGGAGCACAGCGTCCCGCTCGGCAAGGGCGTCGACCTGTTCGTCGGGCTCGAGGCGATCGGCGAGGTGGACGCCAAGGGCATCCGCACCGTCATGGCGACGATGAACGGGCAGCTCCGCCCGGTCGCCGTCCGCGACCGTTCGGTCGAGGTCGAGACGAAGGCGGCCGAGAAGGCCGACGCGTCCGACCCCAAGCACGTGGCCGCGCCGTTCTCCGGTGTGGTGACGCTCAAGGTCGCCGTCGGTGACGTCGTCGAGGCCGGTACGCCGGTGGCGAGCATCGAGGCGATGAAGATGGAAGCGGCCATCACGGCGCCCGTGTCGGGCACCGTGGGCCGACTCGCGATCCCGGTGACCCAGCAGGTGGACGCCGGCGACCTCCTGGTGGTGCTGCAGTAAATTGACCGTTCGTCCCATCCGCCTGTTCGGCGACCCCGTCCTCCGCTCGCCGGCCGACCCGATCCGCCCCGAACTGCTCGGGAGCGCCGGGGTCCGTGACCTCGTGCAGGACCTCATCGACACCGTCAAGGAACCCGGACGGGCCGGGGTGGCCGCGCCCCAGATCGGCGTCGGACTCCGTGCGTTCTCGTACAACGTGGACGGTGAGGTCGGCTACGTCCTCAACCCCGAGATCGTCGAGGTCTCCGGCGAGCCCGAGCTCATGGAGGAAGGCTGCCTCTCCGTCCCGGGGCTCGGCTACCCGACGCGTCGCTCCCCGTACGCGAAGGTGCGGGGTGTCGACGTCGACGGCGACGAGGTCGTCCTCGAGGGCACCGGCCTGATGGCCGAGGCGCTCCAACACGAGTGCGACCACCTCGACGGCACCGTCTACGTGATGACGCTCGACCCCGAGGTCCGCCGTCAGGCACTGCGCGACATCCGTGCGCAGGACTGGTTCCACTGAGCGCTTGCACAGTCCCGCGTTCGCCGGCTGTGAACAGTGGTGTGACACCCCCACGGGGGATTGTCGCTTTGTCCTGACGAGGGGGTACCGTGCTGCTGTCGGCCTCCCACCGACGACCATCCCATCCCCCAGGACTCCCGCATGACCAGTCAGAACGACGAGCTCAGCTCGCACCGCACCCGCACCAACCGTCGACCAGCCGAGACCACCGTCACGACCGGTTCGACCGCCGTCCTCGACGCCCCCGCGACGGAGCAGTCGCAAGAGGCCTGAGCCCCGCAGGCGCCCCCGGCGCCCGCTGAACGGCCTGGAGGCCCGGATCACGTCCGACGGACGTGATCCGGGCCTCCAGGCCGTTGCGTCCACACCCGCGCGTACCTGGCGGAATCGGGCGTACCTGGTCGGAAGAATCGACCCGGTACGCCCGAATCGACCCGGTCCGCCCGAATCGACCCGGTACGCCCGGGGCTGGTCGTTCGGCGGGGCGGCCGCGCGCGTACCTGGCGGAATCGGGCGTACCTGGTCGGAAGAATCGACCCGGTACGCCCGGAACGACCAGGTACGCCCGGGGCTGGTCGCTCAGCGGGGCGGCCGCGCGTGTACCTGGCGGAATCGGGTGTACCTGGCCGGAAGAATCGACCCGGTACGCCCGAATCGACCCGGTACGCCCGGGGCTGGTCGCTCAGCGGGGCGGCCGCGCGTGTACCTGGCGGAATCGGGTGTACCTGGTCAGAAGAATCGACCCGGTACGCCCGAATCGACCCGGTACGCCCGGGGCCGGTCGCTCAGCGGGGCGGCCGCGCGTGTACCTGGCGGAATCGGGTGTACCTGGTCAGAAGAATCGACCAGGTACGCCCGAAAAGACCAGGTACGCCCGAAAGCTGCCAGCCGCACGCGCGGCGACCGCCTGGAGGCCCGGCGCCAGTCCGGCGGACCGGCGCCGGGCCTCCAGGTCGTCGCGTCCACGACCACGCGCACCTTACGCAATCGGGCGTACCTGGTCGGAAGAACCGACCCGGTACGCCCGGAACGACCAGGTACGCCCGGCGGGCGCTACGCGCGGTTGCGGCGCCGACCCTCGATCACCGGGGTCGTCGTCGTCTGCACCTTCGACCCGGAGTAGATGTGGTCGATGTCCGCGGCGAAGTCCTTGAGGATCACCGACCGCTTGATCGTGAGCTTCGGCGTGAGGTGCCCGGAGGCCTCGGTCAGGTCCGTGTCGAGGATCGTGAACGACCGGACCGACTCGGCGCGGGAGACCCGGCCGTTGGCGGCGTCGATGGCCTCCTGGACGGCGGAGAGCACGCGCTCGTCGTAGGCGGCCTCGTGCCCGCTCAGCGCCGGGGTGATGCCGCGGGACTCGCACCAGCCGGGGAGCATCTCGCGGTCGAGCGTCACGAGTGCTGCGACGAACGGCTTGCCCTCGCCGACGACCACGACCTGGCCGATGAGCGGGTGCTCGCGGATGCCGTCCTCGAGCGGTGCCGGCGCGACGTTCTTCCCGCTCGCGGTGACGATGAGCTCCTTGGCGCGTCCGGTGACCGTGAGGACCCCGTCGGCGTCGATCCGGCCGAGGTCGCCGGTGCGGAACCAGCCGTCGGCGAATGCGTGCTCGGTCGCCTCGTCGTTCCGCCAGTACCGGTCGAAGACGTCGACGCCGCGGATCAGGATCTCGCCGTCGTCGGCGATCCGGACCTCAATGCCGGGCAGCGCCCGCCCGACCGTCCCGATGCGGAGTTCCCGGGCACGGTTGACGGTGGCGGGAGCGGTGGTCTCGGTCAGGCCGTAGCCCTCGAGGATGAGCACCCCGATCGATCGGAAGAAGTGCGACAGCCGCGGGGAGAGGGGTGCCGAACCGCTGACGGCGTACTCGACGCGGCCGCCGAGGGCGTCGCGGAGCTTGGCGTACACGAGCCGGTCGAACAGCTTGAACTTCAGCCCGAGCAGGAACGGCACCCTGCCGGCTGCGAGGGCCTCGGAGTGGGCGACCGCGGTGTCGGCCGCCGCGCGGAAGATCCTGCCCTTGCCGCCGAGGTCGGCCTTCTGCTCGGCGGAGTTGTAGATCTTCTCGAACACCCGGGGGACTGCGAGCAGGAACGTCGGCTTGAAGGTCGACACCGCCCGCATCAGGTCCTTGGTGTCCGGCTCGTGGCCGACGAGGACGCCGGCGGACACCGACATCGCGGCGATGAACCGGGCGAAGACGTGGGCGAGCGGGATGAACAGCAGGGTCGAGGCGCCGTCGGCGACGACCTCGGGCATGGCTTCGCTCGCGCCCTCCACCGTGGCGGTGAAGTTGTCGTGCCGCAGGACGCAGCCCTTCGGTCGACCGGTGCTGCCCGAGGTGTAGATGATCGTGGCGTCGTCGTGGCCGTGCACGTTCGCGGTCCGGGCGTCGAGTTCGTCGTCGGTGACGTCCTCGCCGAGCCGGGTCAGGTCGTCGAGGCCGCCGCCGTCGATCGTCCAGTGCTGGCCCAGGGACGGCAGGTCGGGTGCGATGGAGGCGACGCGGCGCGCGTGTTCCTCTTGCTCCACGATGATCGCGACCGACTCGGAGTCGGACAGGATCCAGCGCACCTGGTCGGGGGAGCTCGTCTCGTACACGGGCACGGACACCAGGCCGGCTGTCCACACGGCGAAGTCGACCAGGGTCCACTCCAGACGGGTGCGGGACAGGATCGCGACGTGCGCGCCCGGTTCGAGCCCGGCGGCGACGAAGCCCTTCGCGATGCCGCGCACCCGGGCGAGCGTCTCCGCCGCGGTGAAGGTGGTCCAGGTGTCGCCGTGGCGCTGGGCCAGGATCGGACGGTCGGGCGTCAGCCGGACGCGGTCGCCGAGGAGCCGCGCTGCCGAGCCGTGGTCCGGGGCGACGGGACCGGCGCTGGGCGGTGTGGCGTGCCTCCCGGCCGACGGCGTGGTCCCGGTGGCGGCGCTGCCAACGGTGGACGTGTCGGTGGAGGCGCTGCTGCGTGCAGGACGCTGATCGTTCACGGTGACTCCCTTGTCTGCCGGTTCGACTCGAGTGCGCCTCAACACCGAGGCGACACCGCCAGCATAGGACGCGTCACCGGGCGTTCCGTGACTTCGCGGCGAACCGGTAGGCTCGTTGCTCGTGCACGCCATCGGAATCGACATCGGGGGCACCAAGATCGCGGGTGCGGTCGTGACGGAACTGGGCGAGATCGTCGCCGAGGACCGCGTGGCCACCAACGCTGCGGACCCGAACGCCATGCTCGACGACGTCGTCTCGATGGTCGAGCGACTCAGCTCGCTCCACCAGGTCGGCGCCGTGGGTGTCGCTGCCCCCGGGTTCATCGACGCCTCGCAGTCGATCGTCTACTACACGCCGAACATCCGGTGGCGGAACGAACCGCTCCGGCAGAAGCTGCAGCAGCGCCTCGGCGACCTCCACATCACGGTGGACAACGACGCGAACGCCGCCGGCTGGGCCGAGTTCCGGTTCGGCGCCGGTCGACTCGTGTCCGACATGACCATGCTCACCATCGGCACGGGCGTCGGCGGCGCCATCGTGACCGAGGACCGCCTGTTCCGCGGGGGCTTCGGCACCGGCGGCGAGATCGGCCACCTGCGCATCGTCCCGAACGGGCTGCCCTGCGGCTGCGGCGCCCGCGGCTGCATCGAGCAGTACGGCTCGGGCCGCGCCCTGCAGCGCATGGCGAACGACGTCGCCGACGCCGGTGGCATCGGTTCGGCCCTGGCCGACGCCCGCGCCGACAACGGCGGCCAGCTCGACGGCAAGATCGTCGGCGACCTGATCCTGGCCGACGACCCGGGTGCCCTCGCGGCCCTCCGTCGGCTCGGTCGACACCTCGGCGAGGCGTGCGCGTCGCTGTCCGCGGTGCTCGACCCGCAGCTCTTCGTGTTCGGCGGCGGCGTCGCCAGCGCGGGGGACCGGCTGCTCGACCCGATCAAGCAGGCGTACCTCAACAACCTGCCGGCCCGCGGGTACCACCCCGAGCCGGACTTCGTGATCGCCGAACTCGTCAACGACGCCGGCGTCGTCGGTGCCGCCGACCTCGCCCGCATCCACGCCCGCACGGCGTAGGGTCGGCGCGCACACGCGCACACGCGCACACGCACACACGAACGACCGCCCACCCCGGGCCGTGCACCACCCGGACCTTCTCACCACCTGGAGTCGTCGATGACCTACTGGCTGCTGAAGAACTTCGTGCTCGGCCCGCTCATCCTCACCCTGTTCCGGCCGTGGGTCGTCGGGCGTGAGCACGTCCCGACCTCGGGCCCGGTCATCTTCGCCTCGAACCACATCTCGTTCATCGACTCGGTGATCCTGCCGGCGGTGCTCGACCGTCGACTCTCGTTCCTGGCGAAGAGCGACTACTTCACCGGCCGTGGCCTGAAGGGCTGGGCGACGAAGACGTTCTTCAACGCCATCGGCCAGCTGCCGATCGACCGCTCCGGCGGCAAGGCGTCCGAGGCATCGCTCCGCACCGGCCTGCAGGTCCTGGCGCGCGGTGAGCAGCTCGGCATCTACCCCGAGGGCACCCGCAGCCCCGACGGCAAGCTCTACCGCGGCCGCACCGGCATCGCTCGGATGATCCTCGAGGGGCGCGTGCTCGTCGTCCCCGTGGCCATGGTCGGCACGCGCGAGGTGCAGCAGATCGGGCAGCGGTTCCCGAAGATCAAGCGCGTCGGGGTCGTGTTCGGCAAGCCGCTCGACTTCTCGCGGTTCCAGGGGTTCGAGACCGACCGCTTCATCCTGCGCAGCGTCACGGACGAGGTCATGCACGAGCTCGCCGGCCTGAGCCGTCAGGAGTACGTGGACGTCTACGCGACCAGCGTGAAGGAGCGGGCGAGCTCCGCGCGCGAGGCCGTCATGCGGGAACGGAAGTCGACGCCTGCACGTTAGGCTCTGATGGTCCCGGCACCCCGCCAGGACGCCCATCGACGACGCGCGGCCCGGTGCCGGTCAGCGTCGTCGGGCCGCCCGCACAGAACACCGAGGTAACGCCCTTGCCCGAGTCGACCGACTTCGTCGCCCTGCAGGATCCGGACGTCATCGAGGGGCTCGACTATTGGCGGACGCTCCCGATCAAGCAGCAGCCGACCTGGCCGGACGCCGCCGCGGCCGAGGCCGCCTCGGCCGAGATCGCCACGCTCCCGCCGCTCGTGTTCGCGGGCGAGGTCGACAAGCTGCGTGAGCGGCTCGCCGCCGCCGCCCAGGGCAAGGCGTTCCTGCTGCAGGGCGGTGACTGCGCCGAGACCTTCGCCGGTGCCACCGCCGACTCCATCCGCGACCGGGTCAAGACGATCCTGCAGATGGCCGTCGTGCTGACCTACGGTGCCTCGATGCCCGTGATCAAGATGGGGCGCATGGCCGGGCAGTTCGCCAAGCCCCGCTCGAGCGACTTCGAGACCCGCGGCGACGTCACGCTGCCCGCCTACCGCGGCGACATCGTGAACGGCTACGACTTCACGCCGGAGAGCCGGACGGCCGACCCGCGCCGCCTGGTGCAGGGGTACCACACCGCTGCTTCCACGCTGAACCTCGTCCGGGCCTTCACCCAGGGGGGCTTCGCCGACCTGCGCCAGGTGCACTCCTGGAACAAGGGCTTCGCCTCGAACCCCGCGAACGCCCGCTACGAGCACCTCGCCAAGGAGATCGACCGCGCGATCCGCTTCATGGACGCCTGCGGTGCCGACTTCGAGGCGCTCAAGCACGTCGAGTTCTACGCCTCGCACGAGGGGCTGCTGATGGACTACGAGCGCCCGATGACCCGCATCGACTCGCGCTCCGGCCTGGCGTACGACACGTCCGGGCACTTCATCTGGATCGGTGAGCGTACGCGCGACATCGACGGCGCCCACGTGGACTTCCTGTCGCGGGTGCGCAACCCGATCGGTGTGAAGCTCGGCCCGACGACGAGCGTCGACGACATGAAGGCGCTCGTCGACAAGCTCGACCCCAACCGTGAGCCGGGTCGCCTGACCTTCATCACGCGGATGGGCGCCGGCAAGATCCGCGACGAGCTGCCCAAGCTGCTCGAGGCGATCAAGGGCATGGACGCCAACCCGCTGTGGGTCACCGACCCGATGCACGGCAACGGCCTGACCACGCCGACGGGCTACAAGACCCGCCGGTTCGACGACGTCGTGGACGAGGTCCTCGGCTTCTTCGAGGCGCACCGCCAGGTCGGGACGTACCCGGGGGGCATGCACGTCGAGCTCACCGGTGACGACGTCACCGAGTGCCTCGGCGGCTCGGAGCACATCGACGAGGCCACCCTCGCCACCCGCTACGAGTCGCTGTGCGACCCGCGCCTCAACCACATGCAGTCCCTCGAGCTCGCCTTCCTGGTGGCCGAGGAACTCGGCGCGCACCAGCCCGACCGCTCGTAACGCAGGAACCGTTTCGTCAGAGCGACAGAACCCCGCGGCATGTTCGCGGGGTTCTGTCGCTTTCGCGTGTCGGACGGGAGGCCCGTGACGGCGCCGCCACGGGCCTCCCGTCCGTCCTGGGGTCGCGTCCAGGGCCGAGGGTGCGGTGTCCGCACCTACTGGTCGTAGGACAGGGTGATCGTGTCGCCGCGGTAGACGGTGGCGCCGGCGCCCGGGTCGGTGCCGGTGACGGGCAGCTTCGACTTCCAGTCGTAGAAGCCGCAGAGGATGTTCGTGCAGTCGGGCACGGACACCTTGAGGCCGAGGTCCTCGAGGGTCTTCGTCGCCTCGTTGATCGTGGGCCGCTCCGCTCCGAGGTCCGGCACGGTGATCGGCGTCGGCCCCTTCGACACGACGACGTCCACCGGCGACCCGCGTACGGCGGGGGAGTCCTGCACGGCGGCGGAGACGATCTGGCCGGAGGGCACGCTGTCGCTGTACTCCTCGGTGCGGGCGCCGAGGATCAGGCCGACCTCGTCGAGTGCGGCGGAGGCCTCGTCGACCGTCTTGCCGACCACGTCGGGAACCGGCCCGAGCGAGACGGTCAGGGTGACCGGCCCGGTCTCGCCGTAGGCCTGCACCGTCGTGAGGTCGAGGGCCTTGCCGCCGGACGCCCGACCGGTCGCCGCGACCACGGTGTCCTTCGGGGCATCGGCGGAGAACTCGTACCGGTCGTCCTGCAGCTCGAAGTCGTCGTCGAGCGCGGCCGTCACGGTGGAGAGCGGCTGGCCGACGATCGCCGGCAGCGGGATCATCCGGGGGCCGTTCGACACGACGATCTGCACCGCCGTGCCCTTCTGCACCTCGCGCTCCGCGGCCGGCTTCGTCGTGGAGACCTGCCCCTTCGCGACGACGGCGTCGAACCGTGTCCCGGTCTTCGACGCCGCCTGCAGGCCCTGTGCTTCGAGCAGCTGCCGGGCCTGCGAGACCGACTTGCCCGTGACTTCCGGGATCCGCACGTTGCCACCCGGCCCCGGGCCGAAGTACCAGCCGAAGCCGGCTCCGATCAGCGCGAGCACGACGACCACGGACAGCAGGATCCAGCCGCGCTTCCGACGCTTCGCCGACTGGTCGGCGAGCCGCTGTCCGGCGGGGGAGAGCACGCCCGGCTGGGCCCCGGTGCGACGGGGGCCCGGGGCGTTGCCACGCGCACGGGCGGGCGCTCGACCGCGGTCGCCGGTGTCCCGGTCGCCGGACCGGTCGATGATGGCGGTCTCGTCCGCACCTGCGACTCCTGCAGCCCCGACCGAGGCGGCGGCCGCTGCGGCGCCGAGCGTGCCGGCACCACCGGAGGGCAGGATCGCGGTCCCGTTCTCGGGGCGGAGCACGGCCGTGCGGTACTGGCCGGTCGCACGCTGCTGGTTGCCCGACATGTGGTCGAGCATCTCGCGGGCGTCGCGGGGGCGGTCCTCGGGGTCGCGAGCGGTCGACCAGGCGACCAGCTCGTCGAGCTCCGGCGGCACCCCGGACACGGCGGCACTCGGTGCCGGCACGGAGTCGTTGGCGTGCTGGTATGCGATCTGCATCGGCTGCTCGCCCTTGTAGGGCTGCTCGCCGGTGAGCATCTCGTAGAGCATGATGCCGAGCGCGTAGATGTCGCTGCGCGAGTCGGCGGCGCCGCGGGTCACGAGCTCGGGGGACAGGTAGGCGATGGTGCCGAGCAGTGCCGCGCCGGTCGCCGTGTTCGCGGTCGTGGCCCGGGCCAGGCCGAAGTCGCCGAGCTTGATGCGGCCGTCGTCGGCGAGCAGGACGTTCTCGGGCTTCAGGTCGCGGTGCACGATCCCGGCGCGGTGGGCCGAGGCGAGGCCGGCCAGCACGGCGCGCAGGACGTCCGTCGCCTGCTCGGGCGTCAGGGCGTGGTGCTCCTGCAGCAGGTCCCGCAGCGTGATGCCGGGGATGTACTCCATGACGATGTAGGCGATCTCGCCCTCGGCGCCCTGGTCGTAGACGCCCACCAGGTTCGGGTGCGACAGCCGGGCGGCCGAACGGGCCTCCTGGATGAAGCGCTCACGGAACGCCTGGTCGTCGGCCAGGTGCCCGTGCATGATCTTGATCGCGACGCGTCGCTCGAGGCGCACGTCGGTCGCGAGGTAGACGGTCGCCATGCCCCCGCGCGCGATGCGGGAGCGGACGCGGTACCGCTGATCGATCATGCGACCGATCATCGGGTCCGTGGCGGCGTTGGTGGTCATCGGCGGCATTCTACGAATCGAGACCGCACTCGGACGCACCGGCGCACCGGCCGTGACCCAATCTCGATCTTCCGGATGAGGCTCAGAGGGTCGCCAGCCAGCCCTCGGCGGCGCTCGCCCACGTGGCGTAGGCCTTCGGGTAGGCGGAGAGCTGCACGGCCTGGGCCGCGTCGGTGATGCTCATCGAGGACCAGCCGGGCACGTCGAGCAGCCCGCGGGTCTTGCCGGCGTTCGGGTTGTTCCGCCCGCCGAAGAACAGCGCGGTGGCGTGCGCCGGGTCCTGCAGCTTCGCCGCGCTGCCCCAGCCCTGGCTCGGCCGCTGCTGGAACAGGCCGACCGAGTCGCGGTCGCCGTGCGGCAGGTTCCGGAGGCTCGACTCCTGCATCGCGGCGGCGAGGGCCACGACGATGCCGCGGTCCGGGACGCCGAGCGATCGACCGACGGCGACGATGGTGGCCGCGTTCTGGCGCTGCTCGGCGCCCAGGCCGACGGCACCGCTCACCGCGGCGCTGGCAGCGACCGCGGGCGCGGCGGTGGCGTTCGAGGACGGGATGACGAGCGTCTTGCCGGCGTAGATCGTGCTCGTGTACGACAGGCCGTTCGCCGACAGGAGCGACTTGACCGAGACGTGGTGCGCGGCGGCGATCGAGGCCACGGTGTCACCGGCGCTGATCTGCACGCTCGACTTGGTCGACGGGGCCGAGGCGGTCGACACCGACGGTGTCGACGACGAACCGTGCGGCACCCGCAGCGTCTGCCCGGGGTAGATGACGCTGCGCTGCGACAGCTGGTTCGCGCTGAGGAGCGCCGTGGTCGACACGCCGACGCGGGACGCGATGGCGGAGACGGTGTCGCCCTGCTTCACGTGGTAGCTCGAGGTGTCCGAGCCGGAGCCGCCGGTCGACCCGGAGGTCCGCACCGCCGCGGTGGTGACGGCGGGGGTCGATGCCAGGTGGAGGGTCTGCCCGGGGTGGATGATCGTGTTCCAGCCGAGGCCGTTGCGCACGAGGATCTCCTGCGCCGACAGGCCGAAGCGGGCGGCGATGCCCGAGACCGTGTCGCCGTGGTGGACGGTGTATGTGGTGGGGGCCTTCGTGGTCGCGGCGACGGTCCGCACGACGGTCTGCGACGGCCGGGCAACGGCGGTGCCGAACACCGGGCGGTCGGTCACGGCGCGGTCCTGGTCGACGTGGCGCTTGTGGTTCGCGTCGGCGTCGTCGTGCCGGGGCTCGGCGTGCGCGACCGGGCCGGTGAGGCCTGCGGTCACGGCGATGGTGCCCGCGAGGACGATGGGCATGGTGGCGAACCGGGCGGATCGTGCGCGCCGGGCGACTTCGTCTGCAGCGTGGTCCACGGGTTTCTCCTGATCTCGACTGAGCCGTGCGCACGCATGCGCGCACTCACAGGTGCCACAACGCTGGCATGGCCTGATTCTCAAGTCAACCAGAGAGTCAGATGGGGTGGATGTGACGAATGTGACGAACGAGGCGGATTCACTCCGGCGGTCACTCTGGCACCATGGGCGTGTGAGTGCCGCACCCGTCGACGACCTGTCCCTCTCCGAACGCTGGCTGACCGTCCCCGAGCTGGTGGACATGTTCAGCACCAGCCCCGGACGGATCCACCGACTCTTCGAGCAGAAGACCCTGCTCGCAGCCCGCGTCAGCGGTGTGCTGCGCGTGCCCGTCGAGTTCCTCGAGGACGGCGAGCCCATGCCCGAACTCCGCGGCACGCTGATCGTGCTCGGTGACAACGGCTTCACCGACGACGAGGCCGTGCGCTGGATGCTCACCGTCGACGACGCGATGGGCACCACGCCGATCGCGGCGCTGCGCGCCGGTCGCAAGGCCGAGGTGCGTCGCATCGCCCAGTCGCTGCTCTAGACGCGTTCCGGACAGACAGGAGGCCCGGTGCCAGCTGGCACCGGGCCTCCCGTCTGTCCTGCGGGGTGCGTCTAGGACGACCGGCGGCTGACCGTGTCGGCCAGCGACGCGAGCTGCTCGCGTGCCGACGGTGTCAGCGGCGAGGCGTCCAGTGCCGCCTTGGCGCGCTGGACGTGCCGCTCGATCGACCGCTCCACAGCGGCGACGGCACCGGACTCGGTGAGGGTCGCACGGAGCATCTGCACCTGCTCCTCGTCGAGGTCGGGGTCGCCGAGGAGCTCGTCCAGGAGCTGCCGCGGGCCGCTCGCCAGCGTCTTGCGCGCCGAGGCGATGAGGACGGTGCGCTTGCCCTCGCGCAGGTCGTCGCCGGCCGGCTTGCCGGTGACCTCGGGGTCACCGAAGACCCCGAGCATGTCGTCGCGGAGCTGGTACGCCACGCCGAGGGGGAGTCCGAAGGCGCGGAGGCCCTCGAGCTGGGAGTCGCTCGCGCCGGCGACCAGGGCGCCGATGACCAGCGGGGCCTCGATCGAGTACTTCGCCGACTTGAAGACGATGACGCGCTGGGCGCGGAGCAGGTGCTCGGACTCGTCGATGACGGGCCAGGCGGTCTCCTCGTGCACGTCGAGGTACTGCCCCGCCGTGACGTCGAGGCGCATCGCGTGGAACTCCTGGCGGACGATGCGGGCCCGCACCGGGTCGAGGAGCGCGAGGCCCTCGTCGAAGACCGAGTCGCTCAGCGAGAGCAGCAGGTCGCCGAGGAGCAGCGCGGAGTTGGTGCCGTACTGCCCGCGGTCGCCGACGAAGCCGGACTCCTCGTGCAGGGACTCGAAGCGGCGGTGCGCGGCCGGACGCCCACGACGGGTGTCCGAGCGGTCCATGATGTCGTCGTGCACCAGAGCTGCGGCGTGGAAGACCTCGAGCGCTGCGGCGACCGTGACGACGGCCTCGGCGGTGGTCTGCCGGGACCCTTCGGCCAGCGGGTCGAACGAGCCCGAACGGCCCGCCACCGACTGCCATCCCCAGTAGCAGAACAGCGCCCGGAAGCGCTTGCCGCCGGACAACAGGTCTCGGGCGTACCGGTCGAACGGCGCGAGGTCGGGGCTGATCGCGAGGAGCCGTTCACGCTGCTCGTCGAGTGCCCGGTCGATACGCGCCGATACGAGGTCCACTAATCGCGTACTCTCAGCCACGATCCCTACCCTAGTGGAGTGGTCGAGGCATAGAATCGGTCCACTCAACCCGCGTTTTTCAACCCCGCGTCGATCCCAGGAACAGAGGGAACCAAGATGCCGCTCTCGGAACAGGAGCAGCGCCTTCTCGAAGAGATGGAGCGCAGCCTCTACCAGAACGATTCCGATTTCGTGGCGCGTGTCACACGTCGACAGGGTCGTCCGACGTACACAGCCATCACGCTCGGTGTCCTCGGCGCACTCGCCGGGGTCGCCATCGTCATCGTCGGCCTCGTGATCAAGGCACCGCTGCTCGGCATCCTCGGCTTCGTCGTGATGCTCGCCGGTGTCCTGTTCGCACTGCGCCCGGGCATGCGTGCCCCGAAGGCGAAGCCCGCTCGGCCGGGCAAGCCCGCGTCCGGTGGGTCGGCGCGTCCGTCCGCCGGTGGTGGCGGGTCCTTCATGGACCGGATGAACGAGCGCTGGGACAAGCGCAACGACCAGAGTCAGTAGCTGACGGGGGTCGCCAGGACTCCCTCCACACTCCTCCACGGGGTCGGCCTTCGGGTCGGCCCCGTTTCGTGTTCCCGGTGGCCTGTGGGTCGGGCGGGCCGGGGTCGTGCCGGCGCGAGTGGTCACGACATGCCGCGTGCTGGCCGCCGAGGTCGCACGAACTGTCGGCTGGGGCCCGCGCGAGCGACAGTTCTATACCACTCGGCGTCGCGGCGGAGGTACGTCGTGACCACGCGCTGACCGGCGGCCGGGCGTGGTGGAGCCGCCCGTGCGCCCGCGTGAGCGCCGCGGCCGAGGTGGGACGGGCCTCCAGGCCGGGGTGGCCGGGGTGGATCGCCGCGGGTGCGTGCGCGAGTGGTCACGACGTGCCGCGCGGTGGATGCCGAGGTCGCACGAACTGTCGGCAGGGGGCTGCGCGAGCGACAGTTCGTGACCACTCGGCGTCGCGGCGGAGGTACGTCGTGACCGTGCGCTGACCGGCGGCCGGGCGTGGTGGAGCCGACCGTGCGCCCGCGTGAGCGCCGCGGCCGAGGTGGGACGGGCCTCCAGGCCGGGGAGGCCGGGGAGGCCGGGGTGGACCGCCGCGGGTGCGTGCGCGAGTGGTCACGACATGCCGCGTGCTGGCCGCCGAGGTCGCACGAACTGTCGGATGGGGGCTGCGCGAGCGACGGTTCGCGCCCACTCGGCGTCGTGGGCCCGCGGCGCGCCCCGGGGCGCGCCACCGGCTGCGAAAGTCCTCCACTTTCCTCCACGCCTGCTCCGGCCCTCGCGAACCGCATGGATCCGGGCATCCGCGGTCATCCCTGTGGGGTGCATTCCGGCTTCGATGCCCCCAGTAGGGGTGTCGCGGGCGGAAAAGGGAGCGGATTCCTGGTCGAGGGGAGGGGAGTGGAGTAAAGTGGGGCTCGCAACGGTCCGGTGGAGCGGAGGGGAGGCCCGACGTGCTGCTCGGTACTCATGCCCCGAAGCTCGACGAGAAGGGTCGCGTGATCCTCCCCGCCAAGTTCCGGGACGAACTGTCCGGCGGGCTCGTGATGACCCGCGGCCAGGAACGCTGCGTCGTGGTCTTCAGCGCCCGGACGTTCGATGAACTCCACGAGCGCATCCGGACCGCCCCGATGACGTCGAAGCGCACCAGGGACTACATGCGTCTGTTCCTCTCGGGGGCCAGCGCCGAACAGCCCGACAAGCAGAACCGCGTGACGATCCCGCAGAACCTCCGCGAGTACGCGGGGCTCGAGCGGGACCTCACGGTCATCGGCAGCGGTGACCGTGCCGAGATCTGGTCCACCCCCGCGTGGGAGGCCTACTACGCCGAAGCCGAAGAGGCATTCGCCGACAACGACGAGGAGGTGATCCCGGGGATCTTCTGATCCGCGGATCGGGACTCCCAGCCGTGAAGCCCTGACGCCACTTCCCCGGTGTCAGGTCGCATGGATGGGGATCCGGACCCACGGCCCAGGAGACGAGGGGCTGCACATGGCCGACAACGACAACGAGACGCCACGCTTCCCGCACACGCCGGTGATGCTCCAGCGCATCGTCGACCTCTTCACGCCGACGCTCGAGGGCCCGGGCAAGGTCGTCGTCGACGCCACGCTCGGCATGGGCGGCCACTCCGAGGGCCTGCTCGAGCGGTTCCCGGAGCTCACGCTCATCGGACTCGACCGCGACACCGACGCACTCGGCATCGCGGGGGAGCGCCTGGCCCGTTTCGGCGACCGTGTCCGCCTCGTGCACACCGTGTACGACGGCATCGTCGACGCGATCGAGGGCGAGGGCTTCACGAAGGTCGACGGCGTGCTGTTCGACCTCGGCGTGAGCTCACTGCAGCTCGACCGGGCCGAGCGCGGGTTCGCGTACAGCCAGGACGCCCCGCTCGACATGCGCATGGACCGGACCGAGGGGCAGACCGCCGCCGACGTCCTGGCCACCTACGACGAGGGCGAACTCCGCCGCATCTTCCAGCGCTACGGCGAGGAGAAGCTCGCCGGCCGCTACGCCCGAGCGATCGTCGAGCGGCGGGCGACGAAGCCGTTCGAGATGTCCGGCGACCTGGTCCAGGTGCTCCACGACGCGACCCCGGTCGCCATCCAGCGTCAGGGGCACCCGGCCAAGCGCGTCTTCCAGGCACTCCGCATCGAGGTCAACGCCGAACTGAGCGTGCTCGAGCGGGCGATCCCGGCGGCGCTGGACGCCATCGCGGTCGGCGGCCGGATCGTCGTCGAGTCGTACCAGTCCCTCGAGGACCGCATCGTCAAGCGGGCCCTGGTGGAGCGCACGAAGTCGAGCGCCCCCGCCGGCCTGCCGGTGGAGCTGCCCGAGCACGCCCCCACCTTCTCCCTGATCGTCAAGGGCGCCGAGCTGGCCGACGAGGCCGAACGCGCCGCAAACCCCCGAGCAACCCCCGTGCGCCTGCGCGCGGCCGAGCGGATCCGGAACTGACATGAGCACGAACCTCGCACTCGTCGACCCTGCGGTCGTCCCGTCGCGGGCCCCGCGCCCCGACCGTCAGCACCGCCCCGAGCTGGTCGAGGTCACCCCGACCGCGGCCCAGCGCCGGGCACGCCCCCGCATCGGGTACGCCGTGGTGGCCGTCGCCGCGCTCGGGATCCTGCTGCTGGCCCAGCTCGGCATCAGCATGGTGCTCAGCCAGGGCGCCTACACGCTCAACTCGCTGTCGGCCGAGCAGACGAACCTGTCCCGCACGCAGCAGTCGCTGTCCGAGCAGCTCCGGGTCCTCGACTCGCCGCAGAACCTGGCCCGCAACGCGCAGTCGCTCGGCATGATCGCCAACTCGACGCCCGTGTACCTCGACCCGAAGACCGGTCGGGTGTACGGCACGCCGACGCCGGCGAAGCCCGACGAGGCCACGGCGTCCACCGAGAACCAGGTGCCGAACTCGCTGCTGAACGACGTCCCGCTGGCCACGAAGCCGGGGGACACCTCCACCAGCAAGGAGACGGGCACGACGAGCACGACGGACACGTCGGGCACGTCGAGCACGAAGGAGTCGTCGGGCACCACGGGCACAACGGGATCGACCGACAGCACCGCCACGTCTGAGAAGACGAGCGGCGCCAGCGCGTCGGACCAGGGGACGGCGAAGTCGTCCGTAGAGTCCGACGCGAACCCGCTCCAGGCGCCCTCCACCCGGTGACCGGCGGGTCCGCCGCACCCTCAGCACCGCCCGGGAAGGACCACACCGCGTGACGAAGACGATCCGCAACCGACGCCTGCGCTACAGCATCGTGATGCTCGCCGTGATCGCCCTCGTCGGGGTGTTCGTGGTGCGGCTCGTCGACATCCAGGTCGTCCAGGCGTCCGAGCTGAACAAGGCGTCGGCCCAGAAGCGCAGCATCCCCGTGACGATCTACGGCACCCGGGGGTCGATCGTGGACCGCAACGGCACCGAACTCGCCGACAGCGTCACCCGGTACAACATCACGACCTCGCCGCGTCTGGTCAAGCAGTTCAAGGGCAAGCTCGGCGGCACCCGCATCAAGGACGTCAGCGTCGGCACCGCCCTCAGCGCGCTGGCGAAGGCCTCCGGGGGCGACGTCGCGACCATGCGGAAGAACGTCGCCGCGAACCCGAAGTCGGACTTCGCCTACCTGGTCAAGGGCCTCGACGTGCAGCACTACGAGGCCGTGCGGGCACTCGGCATCCCCTGGCTGTACCCGGAGCCGCAGGCGGCGCGGGTGTACCCGACGGGTGCGACCACGGGCAACCTGACCGGCTTCATGGGCACCGACGGTGCCCAGGCCGGCCTGGAGTACTCCTACAACCAGTGCCTCGCGGGCACCAACGGGTCCGAGACCTACGAGCGCGGCGAGGACGGCGTGCAGCTCCCGGGCAGCACCGTCACCACGAAGAAGGCCAAGGACGGCGGCACGCTCGAGACCACGATCGACAGCGACCTGCAGTACATGGCGCAGCAGACCATCGCGTCCGCCGCCAAGACCCTGCAGGCGGAGTCCGCGACGGCGACGGTCACGAGCGTCAAGACGGGCGAGTTGCTCGCGGTCGCCGACTACCCGACGGTGGACCCGAACGACGTCGACGCCACGACCGACAAGGGCGCCTTCGGTTCCCGTGCGCTGACGGCGTCGTACGAGCCGGGCTCCACGATCAAGGCCGCCATCGCCGCGGCACTGCTCGACCAGGGCAAGTCGAACCCCACCGACCAGGCGGTCGTGCCCTACTCGCGCACGTTCCCCTGGGGCGGCACGATCCACGACTCGGAGTTCCACCCCACCGAGAACCTCACGCTCACCGGCATCCTGCAGAACTCGTCGAACGTCGGCATCACCGAGCTCGGCGCACGGCTGACCGCCCAGCAGCGCTTCGACTACATGAAGAAGTTCGGGCTGTTCGAGCCGGAGACGGCCATCGACTACCCGGGCCAGCCCTCGATGGACTACGGCACGAGCCCGAACTGGGACCAGCAGACGAACATCAACTCGATGTTCGGTCAGGGCATCTCGACGACGGCCGTGCAGGTCGCGAGCGTGTTCCAGACGATCGCGAACGACGGTGTCCGGATCCCGCTGCACTTCGTCAAGGGCTGCACCACGGCCGACGGCAAGACGATCGACGCGCCCGACGTGCAGAAGCAGCGGGTCGTCTCCGCAGCCGCCGCCACGCAGGTCACCGGCATGCTGCAGAGCGTCGTCACGGGTGGCACGCTGGTGGGCATGAAGCCGATCTCCGGCTACAACATCGCCGCGAAGACGGGGACCGCCGAGGTGGCCGAGGGGTCGCAGGGCTACGGCGGTCAGCGCATCACGTCGGTGGCCGGAATGGCACCCGCCGAAGACCCCCAGTATGTTGTCACGGTGACGTTCACGAAGCCGCAGACCAACAAGTGGTCCAGCGGAGCGGCTCCGGCGTTCCGCACACTCATGTCCCAGGTGCTCGAGAAGTACCGAGTAGCCCCCTCCGCGTCCGAGGCGAAGCTCTACCCGTCCACGTGGTGAGGAAGAAGGAACACTTGTCCGCACGGATCCCCCCGGTCCTCCGACCCGAACACCCGACCCCGAGGGCCGTCTCCGAACTCGCCAACGCGTTCGGTCTGCGAGTCGTCGGCTCGGTCGACAGCATCGAGACCACCGGTGTCACCCTGAGCGCCACCGAGGTGCAGCCGGGTGACCTGTTCGTCGGCGTGCACGGTGCGAACCGGCACGGCGCACAGTTCGCGACGGAGGCCGCCGAGCGCGGCGCCGTCGCCGTCCTGACCGACCAGGACGGCGTCGCACTGGTCGAGCCGTCCGGGCTGCCGGTGCTCGTCGTCGACGACCCCCGCGCCGCCCTCGGCGACGTCGCGGCGTGGGTCTACCGCACGCACCCCGACGAGGCCACCGACCTGCCGCAGCTGTTCGCCGTCACCGGCACGAACGGCAAGACGAGCACGTCCTACATCCTCGAGGGCATCCTCAAGCAGCTCGGCCTGGTCACCGGCCTGAGCTCGACCGCCGAGCGCCACATCGGTTCGCTCAGCGTGACGAGCCGCCTGACCACGCCCGAGGCCAGCGAGATGCACGCGCTCCTCGCCCGCATGCGCGAGAGCGAGGTCCGCGCGGTCGCCGTCGAGGTCAGCGCCCAGGCCCTCAGCCGGCACCGCGTCGACGGCATCGTCTTCGACGTCGCGGCCTTCACGAACCTGTCGCACGACCACCTCGACGACTACGCCGACATGGAGGAGTACTACCAGGCGAAGCTCCCGCTGTTCCAGCCCGAGCACGCCCGCCGCGGCGTCGTCTCGCTGGACACCGACTGGGGCCACCGCGTGGTGCAGGACTCCCGCATCCCGGTCACCACGATCACCGTGCACCCCGACGTCGAGGCTGAGTGGCACGTCGACATCGTCGAGGCGCACGCCGCCTACACCGAGTTCCGTCTGACCGGCCCCGAGGGCCGCGAACTGACCACCCGTGTGCCGCTGATCGGATGGCACATGGCGGCGAACGCGGCACTCGCGATCGTCATGCTCGTCGAGGGCGGCTTCGAGCTGGGTGCCATCGCGCACGCGCTGGAGAGCAACCACCGCCGCTACCCCGACGAGGACGACGCGAGCGAGCGTGACGGCGAGACCCACCGCGTCTCCGCCATCGAGTGCTACCTGCCCGGCCGCACCGAGCGTGTCTCCGGCGAGCACGGCCCGAGCGTCTACGTCGACTTCGGCCACAGCGCCGACGCCTTCGAGAACACCCTCGCCGCGGTCCGGCAGTTCACCTCCGGCAAGGTCCTCATGCTGTTCGGCGCCGACGGCGACCGCGACACCACGAAGCGCGGCGACATGGCCCGCGTGGCCGCGGCCGGCAGCGACATCCTCGTCGTCACCGACCACCACCCCCGCTTCGAGGACGCCGCGTCGATCCGGAAGACCCTGGTCGACGCCGCACGTGCGGCGTACCCCGACCACGAGATCCACGAGGTCAGCCCGCCCGAGGCCGCCATCCGCACGGCCGTGAGCCTGGTCGGCGAGGGAGACTCGATCCTCTGGGCCGGCCCGGGTCACCAGGACTACCGCGACATCCAGGGCGTCCGCACGCCGTACTCCGCCCGCGACGAGGCCCGCGTGGCCCTGCGCGAGGCCGGCTGGGAGCCGAACTCCGGTCCGGCGGAGGACGTCCGATGATCGCCATGACCCTCGCCGAGATCGCCACCGCGGTCGGCGGCGAGCTGATCGGTGGCGCGCAGGCGACCGACGTCGCCGAGCCCGGCGACCTGGTCGTCGAGGGCTCGGTCGAGACCGACTCGCGCCTGGTCCGCCCCGGCAGCGTCTTCTTCGCCCTGCCCGGTGAGGTCACCGACGGTCGACGCTTCGTGCCCGCAGCGGTCGACGCCGGTGCCGCCCTGGTGATCACACCCGAGCGCGTGGACACCACCGCGCCGCAGATCGTCGTCGCCGACGGGTACGCAGCCCTCGCCGCGCTCGCGCACGAGGTCGTCACGCGCGTCCGGATGAGCACCGCGGACCGCGTCGACGCCGACGGTCGCCCGGCACCCCTGCGGGTCGTCGGCATCACCGGCTCGAACGGCAAGACGAGCACGAAGAACATGCTCCGCACGATCCTCGAGCAGCACGGCGCGACCGTCGCGCCCGAGGGCTCGTTCAACAACCACGTCGGCGCACCGATCTCGATGCTCCGAGTGACGTACGACACCCGGTACCTGGTGGTCGAGATGGGCGCGAGCGGCGTCGGTCACATCGCCAAGCTCGTCTCGATCACCGAGCCCGACCTCGGCGTCGTCCTCAAGGTGGGCCTCGCGCACGCCGGCGAGTTCGGCGGCATCGAGGCGACGCAGCGCGCGAAGTCCGAGATGGTCACCGACCTGCCCGAGACCGCCACGGCGCTGCTCAACGTCGACGACGACCGCGTCGCGTCGATGCGCGACCTGACGGCCGCGCGGGTGGTGGGCTTCGGCACGTCGGCCGAGGCCGACTACCGCATCACCGGCATCGAGACGGACCGCAGCGGCACCCGCTTCACCCTCACCGCGCCTCCCCGCCGCCCCGAAGGCGACCGTCCGACGGACGCGACCCTGTCTGGAGGCCCGGATCACGTCGACGTGCGCCTCGCGATCCTGGGTGAGCACCACGCCATGAACGCGTCCGCCGCGCTCACCGTGGCCCACCTGTGGGGCGTCCCGCTCGCCGACGGCGCCGCGGCGCTCGCGTCGATGACGCGCGCCGAGCGCTGGCGCATGGAGCTGCTCCAGGGCGGCCCCGAGGGCGTCACCGTCATCAACGACGCGTACAACGCGTCGCCCGACTCCACCGCGGCGGCGCTGCGGACCCTGGCGCAGATCGTGCGCCCGGGGGAGCGGACCGTCGCCGTGCTCGGTGAGATGGCCGAGCTCGGTGAGTACTCCGTCGAGGAGCACGACCGCATCGGTCGGCTCGTCGTCCGCCTCGGTATCGGACAGCTCGTGGTCGTCGGCCGCGGCGCGATGCCCGTCCACCAGGCCGCCACCCTCGAGGGATCGTGGGACGGCGAGTCCGTGTACATCGAGGACGTCGACGACGCCGTCCGTGCCATGCAGGAGATGCTCCGCCCCGGCGACGTCGTCCTCGTCAAGTCCTCGAAGTCTGCCGAACTGCGATTCCTCGGCGACCGCCTCGGAGGTGTCACCGAATGATCGCGCTCCTCATCGCCGGCGCCACGTCGCTGGTGTTCACGTTGCTGCTCACCCCGTCCTTCATCAAGCTCTTCCACCGTCTCGGGTGGGGGCAGTTCATCCGTGACGACGGTCCGCAGTCCCACCACACCAAGCGCGGGACCGCCACCATGGGTGGCATCGTGCTGATCATCGGTGCGGTGATCGGCTACTTCGTCGGCCACCTGATCGGAGGCGACTCGATCACGCTGTCCGGGCTGCTCGTGCTGTTCCTGATGGTCGGGCTCGGGTTCGTCGGCTTCATCGACGACTTCCTCAAGGTGCGCCGTCAGCGGAGCCTCGGGCTCGGCGGCTGGGCCAAGATCCTCGGCCAGGTCATCGTCGGCGTCATCTTCGCGACGATCGCCCTGGTCGTGCCCACGTCGAACGGCAAGCCGCCGGCGTCCACGATGATCTCGGCGATCCGCGACGTGCCGTGGCTCGACTTCATGGCGCTCGGCACCGTCATCGGCACCGTGCTGTTCCTCGCCTGGATCGTCCTGCTGACGGTGTCCACGTCGAACGGCGTGAACGTGGCCGACGGGCTCGACGGCCTGGCCACCGGGTCGAGCATCCTGGCGATCGGCTCGTACGTCATCATCGGCTTCTGGCAGTCGAACCAGATCTGCGGCGGGGCACGGCTCGACTCGAACACCGCACACGCCTGCTACACCGTCTCGAACCCGCTCGACCTCGCCGTGGTCGCGGCCGCGGTCTGCGGTGGGCTCATCGGGTTCCTCTGGTACAACACCTCGCCGGCGCAGATCTTCCTCGGTGACACCGGGTCGCTCGGCCTCGGCGGTGCCCTGGCCGGCCTCGCGATCCTCAGCCGCACCGAGCTGCTGCTCATCCTCATCGGTGGCCTGTTCTTCATCGTCACCGGCTCCGTCATCCTGCAGCGGGCCTACTTCAAGATCACCCACGGCAAGCGCATCTTCCTGATGAGTCCGCTGCACCACCACTTCGAACTGAAGGGGTGGGCCGAGGTGACCGTCGTCGTCCGCTTCTGGATCATCGCCGGGCTCTTCGTCGCGGCGGGGGTCGGACTCTTCTACCTCGAATGGATCGCACGCGTTGGTTGACCCGGTGTCCTCGCCGTCCCGCCTCCAGTCCCTCGACAGCTGGTACTCCGAGGGGTGGAAGGGACTCAACGTCGCCGTCCTCGGCCTCGGTGCCACCGGCTTCTCGGTCGCCGACACGCTCGTGGAGCTCGGCAGCGAGGTGACGGTCTACTCGTCCGACGCCCCCGCCGACAGCGTCGAGCTGCTCGACGTGATCGGTGCCCGGTTCCTGCAGGCGCCGCTCGACACCGTGCCGGACGCCCTCGTGCAGCAGGCACCCGACGTCGTCATCGTGTCGCCGGGGCTGCCCCCGCACAACGCCACCGTGCAGTGGTCGGTGACGAACAGCACCGTCTGGGGCGACATCGAGCTCGCCTGGCGCGTGCGCGACAAGGTCGTCCGCGGCCCGGTCGCGGCCCCCTGGATCACGATCACGGGCACGAACGGCAAGACGACGACGACACAGCTCACGACCGCGATGTACGAGGCAGGCGGCCTGCGCGCCGTCGCGTGCGGGAACATCGGCGTGCCGGTGCTCGACGTCGTCCGTGACCCGATCGGCTACGACGTGCTCGTCGTCGAGCTCTCGAGCCACCAGCTGCACTACGCGGCGACGTCCGGTGAGGGCGCCGTGGTGCCGCTCGCGAGCGCCTGCCTGAACATCGCCGACGACCACCTGGAGTGGCACGGCTCCGCCGAGGCCTACCGCGCGGCGAAGGCCAAGGTCTACGAGCGCACCGTGATGGCGTGCGTCTACAACACCTCGGACGAGGCCACCCGGCAGATGGTGCAGGAGGCCGACGTGGTGGAGGGCTGCCGTGCGGTCGGCTTCACCCCCGGCGTCCCCGCTCCCGGTGACGTCGGCATCGTCGAGGACGTCCTGTGCGACCGGGCATTCAACGAGGACCGCCGCAACAGCGCGCTCGAGCTGTCGACCATCGCCGACCTCGAGGCCGCCGGGCTGGCCAGCCCGCACATGACCATGAACGTCCTGGCCGCCGCTGCCCTGGCCCGTGCCGGCACCGTCCAGCCGAGCGCCATCCAGTCGGCCGTCCGGGCGTTCCGCGCCGACCACCACCGCACCGAGCTCGTCGCCCAGGCGGACGGCATCACCTGGGTCGACGACTCCAAGGCCACGAACCCGCACGCCGCCACCGCGTCGCTCGCGTCGTTCGACACCGTGGTGTGGATCGTCGGCGGTCTGTTCAAGGGCGTCGACGTCGACGGGCTGGTCGAGCGCTTCGGCCCCGGCGTCCGCGCCGTCGTGGTCATCGGCTCCGACCGGACCCCGGTCCTCGAGGCATTCGCGCGACACGCGTCCACGGTCCCGGTGCTCCAGGTGGAGACGACGGACACTGATCAGGTCATGCGCGAGGCGGTCCGGCATGCCGCTTCGGTCGCGAGGCCGGGCGACACCGTCCTCCTCGCCCCGGCGGCGGCGTCGTTCGACCAGTTCGGCTCCTACGCCGACCGGGGGCAGCGTTTCGCGGCCGCGGTCAACGAGCACCTGGGAGGAGAAGTCGATGGCGACGACACCGACGGATCTTCCGAACAGCCGTAACGGCCGGACCGCGACGACCCCACGACGGACGAACGGCGCGATCGTCGCCGTCAAGAACGTCTTCGTCGCGGAGTCCAGCACCTTCTACACGATCCTCGGCGTCACGCTGTTCCTCGTCGTCTTCGGCGTCGTGATGGTGCTGTCCTCGTCGAGCGTCGAGGAGTACGCGGCGACCCACGACTTCTTCGGGGCCGCGTCCCGCCAGGGCCTGTACGCCGTGCTCGGCGTGCCGCTCATGCTCATCGCCAGCCGGGTCCCGACCCGGATCTGGCGCAAGTGGGCGATGCGGCTGCTCGGTGCGGCGCTCGTCCTGCAGCTGCTCGTGTTCACCCCGCTCGGCATCGACATCCAGGGCAACCGGAACTGGATCGAGCTCGGGTCGTTCACCGCGCAGCCGTCCGAGGTCGTGAAGCTCGGCCTGGTGCTCGGCATCGGCGCCATCATCTACGTCAAGCGGGACAAGCTCGACGACTGGAAAGAGGTGTTCATCCCGATCGGGATCGCCTCGATGCTGTCGCTCGGGCTCGTCGTCCTCGGTGGTGACCAGGGCACCGCGATGGTCATGCTCATCCTGGTGTTCGGCGCGCTGTACATCGGCGGCGTCCGGGCCCGGCACCTGCTCGTCGGCCTCGGAGCGTTCGCCGTGATGCTGCCCTTCGTGACGATGGCCTCGGCCTCGCGCTCGACCCGCATCAGCGCCTGGCTGTCGGGGTGCACCGACACCAGCCAGTACCAGGACATCTGCTGGCAGCCCGTGCACGGCATGTGGGCGCTCGCGTCCGGCGGTGTGTTCGGCGTCGGCCTCGGCAACTCGAAGGCGAAGTGGTCGTGGCTGCCCGAGGCGGACAACGACTACATCTTCGCGATCATCGGCGAGGAGCTCGGCCTGATCGGCGCCGTCGTGGTGCTCAGCCTGTTCGTGGTGCTCGCCGTCGGCATGATCAAGATCATCCGGCAGTCCCGCGACCCCTTCGTGAAGACGGTCACCGGTGGCATCCTCGCGTGGATCATCGGCCAGGCGCTCATCAACATCGCGGTCGTCCTCGGCCTGCTGCCCGTCCTCGGTGTGCCCCTGCCACTCATCTCGGCCGGTGGTTCGGCCCTCATCATGACCCTGGTGGCGATCGGCGTCGTGCTCTCCTTCGCCCGTGACCTGCCCGGTAAGAACGACCCCGGCCTGACGAACGCCCCACTCGGCCGGACCTCCACGAACGGACCACTGCGGTGAGCAAGTACCTCTTCGCCGGCGGCGGCACCGCCGGCCACGTCAACCCCCTGCTCGCGGTCGCCGACCGGCTGACCGAGCGGGAGCCCGGCGCCGAGGTGCTCGTGCTGGGCACCGCCGAGGGCCTGGAGTCCCGTCTCGTGCCGATGCGCGGCTACGAGCTGCTGACGATCCCGCGCCTGCCGTTCCCGCGGAAGCTGAACGGCGCGGCCCTGCGCTTCCCGCAGCGGTTCGCGGCGGCGGTCAAGCGGACCGAGCAGATCATCCGCGACCACGAGATCGAGGTGGTCCTCGGTGTCGGTGGCTACGCGGCCGCTCCGGCGTACATCGCCGCCCGCCGCACCGGCACCCCGATCGTCGTGCACGAGCAGAACGCGAAGCCCGGGCTCGCGAACCGCCTCGCCGCGTTCCTCACCGAGCACGTCGGCCTCACCTTCTCGAACACCCGCCTGCGTCACGGCCGCGTCGTCGGCATGCCGCTCCGTCGCGAGATCGAGTCGCTCGACCGCCGTGCCGTCCGGGCCGAGGGGCTCGCCGAGTTCGGGCTCGACCCCGACCGGCCCGTGCTGCTCGTGACCGGTGGCTCCTCGGGCGCACGGAGCATCAACCGGACGATCAACAAGTCCGCCCCCGCGATCGTCGGAGCCGGCTGGCAGGTCCTGCACGTCGTGGGCGCCGCGTCGGACATCGGCCCGAGCGACCTCGACGGCTACCACGTGCTGCCCTACTGCGACCGGATGGACCTGGCGTACGCGGCGAGCGACTTCGTCGTGTCGCGGTCCGGCGCCGGCATGGTGTGCGAGCTGACCGCCGTCGGGCTGCCGAGCGTGCTCGTGCCGTACCCGGTGGGCAACGGTGAGCAGCGCCACAACGCGAAGGACGTCGTCGACGCCGGGGGAGCCGTCCTGGTGGCCGACGGGGAATTCGACCAGGACTGGGTGACGTTCCAGCTGCTGAGCGTCCTGCAGGACCGCTCCCGCATCGCGGACATGACCGTGCGGGCGGGCAGCGTCGGCCACCGCGACGGCGCCGACCGGATGACCGACCTGGTCCTCGACGCCGCGAAGCAGGCCCCCAGCACCACGGAGGAACGATGACCATCAAGCCGGACCTGACCCAGCCGATCCCGGACGACCTGGGCACGGTGCACTTCGTCGGCATCGGCGGCGCGGGGATGAGCGGGATCGCACGGATGTTCCTCGCCGCTGGGCACCGCGTCACGGGCAGCGACTCCCGCGAGACGGAGACGACCGGCACGATGCGCGACCACGGCGCGACCGTGCACATCGGTCACGACGCCGCGAACGTCGGCCAGGCCGACACCATCGTCGTCACGAGCGCCCTCTGGCCCGACAACCCCGAACTCCTCGAGGCGCAGCGCCGCGGTCTGCCGGTGCTGCACCGCTCGCAGGCCCTCGCCGCCCTGATCGCCGAGCACCGTCTGGTCGCGGTCGCCGGTGCGCACGGCAAGACCACCTCGACCGGCATGATCGTCACCGCGATGGTCGAGCTCGGCCTCGACCCGAGCTTCGTCAACGGCGGCGTCATCCAGTCCCTCGGCACCAGCTCGGCCCCGGGTTCGAGCGACCTGTTCGTGGTCGAGGCCGACGAGTCCGACGGCTCGTTCCTGCTCTACGACGTCGCTGTGGCACTGATCACCAACGTCGACGCCGACCACCTGGACCACTACGGCAGCGTGGAGGCCTTCACCGAGGCCTTCGTCGAGTTCGCCGCGAAGGCGAGCGAGCGCGTCGTCATCTCGAGCGACGACGCCGGCGCGAAGACGGTCACGGCCGGCATCCGCCAGCGCCCGGACGCCCCCGAGATCGTCACGTTCGGCGAGGCCGTCGACGCGGACGTACGCATCGAGGGCATCACCGAGTCGGCCGGCGTCGAGGTCGACTTCCGCGCCGGTGGCGAGGCGTACCACCTGACCCTCCGCGTGCCCGGCCGCCACAACGCGATCAACGCCGTCGGCGCCTTCGCGGTCCTGACCGGCCTCGGCGTCGCCCCGGCCGACGCGGTCCGCGGGCTCGAGGCGTTCGGTGGCACCCAGCGCCGCTTCGAGCTGCACGGTGTCGAGCGCGGCGTCTCGGTCTACGACGACTACGCGCACCACCCGACCGAGGTCGCCGCGGCGCTCAAGGCCGCCCGCAACGTCGTCGGTGACGGTCGCATCATCGCGATCCACCAGCCGCACCTGTACTCGCGCACCCGCCTGATGGCCGGCGACTTCGCCAAGGTGTACGAGGAGCTCGCCGACCACACGGTCGTGCTCGACGTCTACGGCGCCCGCGAGGACCCGGAGCCCGGCGTGACCGGTGCCCTGGTGCAGGAGCGCTTCGCCGACCAGTCGCGCGTCGAGTTCCTGCCCGACTGGGACGAGGCGGCGGCCCGCGCGGCCGCGGTCGCCCGTGACGGCGACATCATCATGACGCTCAGCTGCGGCGACGTGTACCGGATCATCCCGCAGGTGCTCGGCGCCCTGGGCACCGACGGAGCGTCGTCCCGGTGAAGCGCCCCGAGGGGTTCGACGAGGGGGACGCCCGCAGGGACGCCCCGGCCGAGGCCGCGGAAGCGCCCCGGCAGCGTCGTGGTCCCTCGAAGCCGCGGCTGCCGTTCCGCGGACGCGTCGCCGACGACCGGGAGGCCCGTCCCGCGTCCGCCCCGGACGCCCCGGTCGACGAGGCCCCGGCCTCCACCACCCCGGCCATCGCTCCGGCACCCGGTCCCTCCGGATCGCGCCCCCCAGCGGTCGATGCGCCCTCGAGCATCGGGGCGCGACGACCGTCCGCGGGCGCGGATCCGACCACCGATGCCGCCGACTCGACGCGCGACCGCGTCGGCGCCCTCGCGGGCGCGGCCGGCCGTCGCGTCGGCGCCGGCTTCGGGGCGGTCGCCGACCGCCTGCGCGAGTACACACCGGACGAGGACCACCGCGATCCGCGCCCCGACGCGGGCAACGCGCCCCGAGGAGACGGGGCGCGACGACCGTCCGGGGGCGCGGCGGGCAGTGCACGCGACCGCGACGCGACCGTGACCGACGTGCTCGACGCAGGCAGTGCCTCCCGGACCGACCAGCACGCCGAGGCGCCCATCGGGGCGCGGGTGCGCGCTGCCGAGACCGCCCGCGAGGCGCGCATCGCGAAGCGGCGCCGCCGACTGCTCGAGCGTGCCGAGGTCCGCCGGTTCACCCGGCGCAGCCGGCACCGCCGCGCCGCGTGGATCACGGCGGCGAGCGTCGTCCTGGTGCTCGGGGTCTCGATCCTCGTCGCGGTGTTCTCCCCGCTGATGGCGCTCCGCACCATCGAGGTCAAGGGCACCAACCGCGTCGACGAGTCCGCGCTGCGCCAGGCGCTGTCCGACCAGATCGGAACGCCCCTGGCCCGGCTCGACTTCGACGCGATCAAGCGGGACGTCGCCGGGTTCCCGCTCATCGAGAGCTACGTGACCGAAGAGGCGCCGCCGCACACGCTCGTCGTCACGGTGACCGAGCGCACGCCGGTGGTCGCGGTGCGCTCCGGCAGCACCTTCGACCTCGTCGACCCCGCGGGCATCGTCGTGCAGTCGTCGCCGAAGCGCCCGGCGACGATGCCGCTCGCCGACATCGCCCGAGCGCGCCTGGGGTCCTCGAGCTTCCGCACCATGACCGAGGTCGTGCTGGCGCTGCCCTCGACGGTCCGGTCCCAGGTGACGCGCGTCGCCGGGTCGACGGCCGACGACGTCACCCTGACCCTCAAGGACGGCTCGACCGTCGTGTGGGGGAGCCCGGACGACTCAGATGCGAAGGCCGAACTGCTCGCCGCACTGGTCAAGGACCACGCTGCGCGGAACCCCGGCGTCGTCGTCGAGTACGACGTCTCGGCGCCGGACAACGGCGTCATCCGCGCCGAGGACTGAATTGCCGGACCTGATCGGCGACACGCGGCGTGGCGGGGCGACACTGCGCCGAACGCACCCGTAGCGTCGGAGCCAGCACCACATCTACCAGCATTGCCCCTGAACTTCAAGTAGAGGTTGAGGGTTCTACCGGAGGCCTGACTGACGTGACCACGAACCACAACTACCTCGCCGTCATCAAGGTCGTCGGTGTCGGCGGCGGCGGCGTCAACGCCGTCAACCGCATGATCGAGCTCGGTCTCCGTGGGGTCGAGTTCATCGCGATCAACACCGACGCCCAGGCACTGCTGCTCAGCGACGCCGACGTCAAGCTCGACGTCGGCCGCGAGATCACCCGCGGCCTCGGCGCCGGCGCGGACCCCGAGGTCGGCCGTCGTGCCGCCGAGGACCACGCCGAGGAGATCGAAGAGGCCCTGGCCGGCGCCGACATGGTGTTCGTCACCGCGGGCGAGGGCGGCGGCACCGGCACCGGTGGCGCACCGGTCGTCGCGCGCATCGCGAAGTCCATCGGCGCACTGACCATCGGTGTCGTCACGAAGCCCTTCAGCTTCGAGGGCAAGCGCCGCCAGTCCCAGGCCGAGAACGGCGTCGCGGGCCTCAAGGACGAGGTGGACACGCTCATCGTCGTCCCGAACGACCGCCTGCTCGAGATCAGCGACCGCGGCATCTCCATGGTCGAGGCGTTCGCCACAGCCGACCAGGTGCTCCTCGCCGGTGTGCAGGGCATCACCGACCTCATCACGACCCCGGGCCTGATCAACCTCGACTTCGCCGACGTCAAGAGCGTCATGCAGGGTGCGGGTTCCGCGCTCATGGGCATCGGCTCGTCCCGCGGCGCCGACCGTGCGATCAAGGCGGCCGAACTCGCCGTCGCGTCGCCGCTGCTCGAGGCCTCCATCGACGGTGCGCACGGCGTGCTGCTGTCGATCCAGGGTGGCTCGAACCTCGGCATCTTCGAGATCAACGACGCCGCACGTCTGGTGCAGGAAGCCGTGCACCCCGAGGCGAACATCATCTTCGGTGCGGTCATCGACGACACCCTGGGCGACGAGGTCCGCGTGACCGTCATCGCCGCGGGCTTCGACGGCGGCGAGCCGGCCCAGCAGCAGAAGGAACGTCGCTCGAGCTACGTCGACCCGGAGTCGAGCGCAGCGGCGCCCGTCGCCGCCTCGACCGGCGCGATCGAGGACTCCACCACGTCGAGCCCCTCCTGGGCCTCGCAGGAACACCAGCCGCCGGTGCAGCGCGCCGCCGACCCGGCGTTCGACGACGACGACGAGCTCGACGTCCCCGACTTCCTGAAGTAACCCACCCTTGGTAGCCGACACGCGCCTCCAGGTCTCGTCTCACGACGACGGACTGGAGGCGCGCGTTGCGTCCGTCAGGAGCGGCATCGCCGACGCGGCGCGAGTCGCAGGGCGGTCACCCGACGAGCTGACGCTCGTCGTCGTCACGAAGTACCACCCGGCGTCGCTCGTGCGCGAGCTCGCCGCACTCGGCGTGACGGACGTGGGGGAGAACCGCCACCAGGAGGCGCAGGCGAAGGCCGCCGAACTGGCGGACCTCGGCCTGACCTGGCACTTCGTCGGGCAGCTGCAGTCGAAGAAGGCCCGGCAGGCCCGTCGGTACGCCCACGTCGTGCAGTCGCTCGACCGTGGCTCCGTCGTCGACGCGTTCGCCCCGACCGAGGCCGAGCCGGAACCCCGGGTCATCGACGGGTTCGTGCAGGTGAACCTCACCGACGACCTTGGCCGTGGCGGGGTGCAGCCGGACGATGTCGAGGCCATGGTGTCGCGCGTGCTGGCCAGCGGGACGATCCGGCTGCGGGGTGTCATGGCGGTCGCGCCCCTCGACGAGGAGCCCCGAGCCGCCTTCGCCCGACTCCGCTCGATCTCCGAACGGGTCGTGTCACTGGAGCCCGGTGCCACCGACATCTCGGCCGGCATGAGCGGGGACTACGCCGAGGGGATCCTCGAGGGCGCGACACACCTGCGGATCGGCACCGCAATCACGGGAAACCGGCCGCCCGCACCCTAGCCTCGTTGCAGGGCACCACGAGCACGAACCCCGGAGGAACCATGGCCAACCCGCTGAAGAAGACGATGGTCTACCTCGGCCTCGCCGATGAGGAAATCGACTACGAGGACGAGCAGCAGGCCGAGCCCGCGCGCCAGCAGGCAGCCCCTGCTCGCCAGGCCGCAGCGGCTGCTCCGGCGCCCGCCGAACCGCAGGAAGCCCCCGCGGCGGCAGCAGCCCCGGCGGCCGCTCCCGCAGCGGCGCCGGCTCCCACCAAGACGCACACCCACCAGCGCGGCGCCCAGGTCACTCCGCTCCGCCGCTCGCACACGACCGCACAGAAGGCGACCCCGGTCCAGGAAATGAACGAGATCCTCACCGTCCACCCGCGCGAGTACAAGGACGCCCAGTCCATCGCCGAGAGCTTCCGCGACGGCATCCCCGTCATCATCAACCTCTCGCAGATGACCGAGGGTGACGCCCGACGCATGATCGACTTCGCCTCCGGGCTGTCGCTCGGCCTGTTCGGCAAGATCGAGCGCGTCACGAACAAGGTCTTCCTCCTGTCGCCGGCCCACGTCGCAGTGAGCGGTGAGCCCGCTGAGGTAGAGTCCGACATCGAGGCGAACTTCTTCGCCCAGTCCTGAGCCGTACCCGGCACACCCGCCCCTGAGCGTCGTCTGACGACGCTCGCCCGAGACGAGCGAGCCCCATCGTGTCCGTGATCCTAGGGATCATCTCCCTCGCGTTGCTCCTGTACTTCTTCGTGATGTGGGGGCGCTTCGCGCTCGACCTCGTGCAGAGCTTCAACCGTTCCTGGCGGCCGCGAGGGGGCATGCTCGTGGTGTCCGAGTTCGTCTACACGGTCACGGATCCGCCCATCCGAGCGGTGCGACGGGTCCTCCCGCCGCTCCGCCTCGGGCCGGTGGCGCTCGACTTCGGCTGGACGATCGTGATGCTCGTCGTCATCATCGCCCGGTTCGTGGTCGCCGCTCTGGCACGCGGTATCTGAGCGGACTCCCGTCCGCGACACGCGCCACGCCCGGCGCAGGTCACGGTTCCGCCCCATCGTCGGTGTACGGTGGTCGGGATCGATGCCCGCTCCGGTGGCGCATCCGCACCGCACGGTACGGCTGGTAGATTCGGTCGCACCGCACGCGGTTCCACACGTTCAGCAGTTCTATTGAGGTGACGGCAATGGCTTTGACGCCGGAAGACGTAGTCAACAAGCGGTTCCAGCCGACGAAGTTCCGCGAGGGCTACGACCAGGACGAGGTCGACGACTTCCTCGACGAGGTCGTGGTCGAGCTCCGTCGCCTGACCGCGGAGAACGACGAGCTCCGCCAGCGCCTGCAGGCGGCCGAGTCGGCCCCGCAGCCGGCGCAGGCCGAGCAGCCCGCTCCCGCAGCCGAGCCGGAGCCCACCCCGGCCCCGGTCGAGGCAGCACCGGAGCCCGCTCCGGTCGCCGCGGCGGCTCCGGCCACGACGGTCCCCGCCGACGAGGACACCGAGGGCACCACGAACCTCCTGACCCTGGCGCGTCGTCTCCACGAGGAGCACGTCCGCGAGGGCATCGAGAAGCGCGACGCGCTCATCGCCGAGGGCACGGCCCAGGCGGCTCGCCTGGTCTCCGAGGCCGAGGCGAAGCAGCGCCAGATCATCGCCGACACCGAGAACACGAACCGTCAGCGTGTCGCGGTGCTCGAGCAGGAGCAGCGCCAGCTCGAGGGCAAGATCGACGAGCTCCGGACCTTCGAGCGCGACTACCGTGCGCAGCTCAAGAGCTACATCCAGGGTCAGCTCTCCGAGCTCGACACCTCGGGCGAGCAGTCCGGTCTCACCCCGGCGCCGGCTTCGGCGCAGGGCTTCGGCAACTGACGTTGTCGCGACCAGCATCACGAGCGAAGGTCAGTGTCCGCGCGATCGCGGCACTGGCCTTCGCCGCTGTCGTGGTGGTGGCGTTCGACCAGGTCGCCAAGACGCTGGTCGTCGCGAACCTGCCGTACGGCACCCCCGTCCCGGTCCTCGGCGGGGCGTTGCAGTTCCTGTACGTCCGGAACCCGGGGGCCGCGTTCTCGTTCGCGGTGAACATGACCTGGGTGTTCTCGGTCATCTCGGCCGCGGTCGTCGTCGCGATCATCGTGTACTCGCGTCGCATCCGGTCGATGTGGTGGGCCATCGTGCTCGGCATGCTGCTCGGCGGCGCGCTGGGCAACCTGCTCGACCGGCTCTTCCGTGAGCCCGGCTTCGGTCGGGGCCACGTCGTCGACTTCATCTCGACGCCGTGGATGATGCCGGCGATCTACAACGTCGCCGACTCCTTCATCTGCATCAGCATGGTGGTCTTCGTGCTGCTGGTGATCCTCGGCGTGAACCTCGACGGCACCCGCACGCTCTCGGCCAAGCGCCAGGCGCAGCTCGACGCGGCGCAGCCGGTCGACGCGGCGGAGCCGCTCGACGGTGGGGCCGCGTTCTCGTCGACCGACGCCGCTCTCGACGAGCCGACCCGTGCCTCCAGGCCGGACGACCGCGACCGTCGCGACACGCTGGGCCACGACGCCACGTGAGCGAATCGCGTTCTCTTCCCGTGCCCGACGGGCTCGCCGGTGAGCGCGTCGACGCCGCCATCGCGAAGCTCCTCGGCTTCAGCCGGTCGTTCGCGGCCGACGTCGTCGCAGCCGGTGGCGTCCGCGTTGACGGCGTCCCCGTCGACAAGTCGGACCGGCTGCACGCCGACTCGTGGCTCGAGGTCGAGTGGACCCCGAAGGAGCCGCCGCGCATCGTGCCGGCGGCCGTGCCGGGCATGACGATCGTGCACGACGACGAGGACATCGTCGTCGTGGACAAGCCGGTCGGCGTCGCCGCGCACCCCTCGCCGGGGTGGGACGGTCCGACCGTGCCCGGGGGCCTCGCCGCCGCCGGGTTCACCATCGCGACCTCCGGCGCCGCCGAACGTGCCGGGATCGTGCACCGCCTCGACGTCGGGACCTCGGGCCTGATGGTCGTCGCGAAGACCGAGCTGGCGTACACGCACCTGAAGCGGGCCTTCAAGGAGCGCACGGTCGAGAAGGTCTACCACGCACTCGCGCAGGGCCACCCCGACCCGACCTCGGGCACGATCGACGCCCCCATCGGCCGGCACCCGTCGAGCGACTGGAAGTTCGCGGTCACGTCGGAGGGCAAGCCCAGCGTCACCCACTACGAGACGCTCGAGGCCTTCCGCGCTGCAACTCTGCTCGAGGTGCACCTGGAGACCGGGCGCACCCACCAGATCCGGGTGCACATGGCTGCCACGCGCCACCCGCTCGTCGGGGACACGATGTACGGCGCCGACCCGGTGCTGGCGGCCGAGCTCGGGCTGACGCGCCAGTGGCTCGATGCCGTCCGGCTGGGCTTCGACCACCCCCGCACGGGCGAGTGGGTGTCGTTCGAGGCGCAGTACCCGCACGACCTGCAGGCAGCGCTGGAGCAGATCCGGAGCGCGTCGCTCTGACGCGCACGGGCGCTTGCGCCGAGGGGTCGCGAACTGTCGGCTGCGGCGCCGCCAGGCGACGCTTTCTGCGCCCGCGGCGGCCCGTGTGCGGCGTGTCCTGCCGTCTCGGCGGGGCGGCCCGCGGGTCCAGACCGCCGCGCCCGGGCGCTTGCGCTGAGTGGTCACGAACTGTCGACTGCGGCGCCGCCAGGCGACGCTTTCTGCGCCCGCGGCGGCCTGCCTGCGGCGTGTCCTGCTCCCTCGGCGGGGCGCCCCGCGCGTGTCGCGACCCGGTGCCGGTCTGGAGGCGCGGTGTGGCCCCGCCACGCGCCTCCCGTCCGCCGTGCCCGGGCCGTTGCGCCGAGGGGTCACGAACTGTCGGCTGGGGCGCCGCCAGGCGACGCGTTCCGCACCCGCGGCGGCTGGCGTGCGGCGTGTCCTGCCCGCTCGGCGGCGCGCCCCGCGCGTGTCCCGGCGCGCCCGGCCGCTTGCGCCGAGGGGGCACGAACTGTCGGCTGCGGAGCCTTCAGGTGACGCTTTCTCTCCCCGCGGCGGCGCGCCTGCGGCGTGTCCGGCCCGCTCGGCGGCGCGCCCCGAGCGTGTCGCGACCCGCTGTTGGACTGGAGGCGCGGTGCGGCCCCGCCCCGTGCCTCCAGTCCGCCCCGACGCGCGCGGGAATGTGGGCGGCCGCGGTTAGGCTGTTCCCACCCCGCAGCACACCGTACGAACCGGAGGTTCCGTGTCGGATTCCGACTCCTTCGTCCACCTGCACGTGCACAGCGAGTACTCGATGCTCGACGGTGCCGCCAGGCTCTCCGACCTCGTGGCGGAGACCGCCGCGCAGGGGATGCCCGCCGTGGCGGTGACCGACCACGGCAACATGTTCGGCGCCTTCGAGTTCTGGAAGGCCGCCAAGGCCGGTGGCGTCAAACCGATCATCGGGACCGAGGCGTACATCACGCCCCGCACGCACCGCTCGGACAAGACCCGTGTGCGCTGGGGTGACGGCGGGGGCGACGACGTGTCCGGCGCCGGCTCGTACACGCACATGACGATGTTCGCCGAGAACACCACGGGCATGCACAACCTGTTCCGGTTGTCGTCCAAGGCGTCGCTCGAGGGCTACTACTTCAAGCCCCGCATGGACATCGAGCTCCTGCAGGAGTACCACGAGGGCATCATCGCCACGACGGGCTGCCCCTCGGGGGAGATCCAGACGCGTCTGCGTCTCGGCCAGTACGACGAAGCGGTGCAGGCCGCCGCCGACTACCGCGACATCTTCGGCAAGGAGAACTACTTCGCCGAGGTCATGGACCACGGCCTCGAGATCGAACGCCGGATCATGAGCGACCTGATCCGCCTGGCGAAGGACCTCGACATCCCGCTGGTCGGCACCAACGACCTGCACTACACGCACGCCCACGACGCCAAGTCCCACGCGGCACTGCTCTGCGTGCAGTCCGGTTCGACGCTGAACGACCCGAACCGCTTCAAGTTCGACGCCGACGAGTTCTACCTGAAGACCCCGGCGCAGATGCGGCACGTCTTCCGCGACAACCTCGAGGCCTGCGACAACACGCTGCTCATCGCGGAACGCTGCAACGTCGAGTTCGACACCTCGGCCAACTACATGCCGAAGTTCCCGGTGCCCGAGGGCGAGACCGAGCACTCCTGGTTCGAGAAAGAGGTGGCGAAGGGGCTGGACTACCGGTACCCGGACGGCATCTCGAAAGAGGTGCAGGACCGAGCCGACTACGAGGTCGGCATCATCAACCAGATGGGGTTCCCGGGCTACTTCCTGGTGGTCGCGGACTTCATCAACTGGTCCAAGAACAACGGCATCCGCGTCGGTCCGGGTCGTGGCTCCGGCGCCGGCTCGATGGTGGCGTACGCGATGCGCATCACCGACCTCGACCCGATCCGGCACGGCCTGATCTTCGAGCGCTTCCTCAACCCGGACCGCGTCTCGATGCCCGACTTCGACGTCGACTTCGACGACCGGCGCCGCGGTGAGGCGATCAAGTACGTCACCGAGAAGTACGGGTCGGAGCGCGTCGCGCAGATCGTCACGTACGGCACGATCAAGGCGAAGCAGGCGCTCAAGGACTCCTCGCGCGTCCTCGGGTTCCCGTTCGGCATGGGCGAGAAGCTCACCAAGGCCATGCCGCCGCCCGTGATGGGCAAGGACATCCCGCTCACCGGGATCTTCGACAAGGACCACCCGCGCTACAAGGAAGCCGTCGACGTCCGTACCGTGGTCGAGACCGACCCCGAGGCGAAGACGGTCTTCGACACCGCCCTCGGGCTCGAGGGGCTGAAGCGCCAGTGGGGCGTGCACGCTGCCGGCGTCATCATGTCGAGCGATCCGCTCATCGACATCATCCCGATCATGAAGCGGGAGCAGGACGGCCAGATCGTCACGCAGTTCGACTACCCGGCAGCGGAGTCGCTCGGCCTGATCAAGATGGACTTCCTGGGGCTCCGCAACCTCACGATCATCAGTGACGCCCTCGACAACATCAAGACGAACCGTGGGACCGAGCTCGACCTCGAGAACATGGGCCTCGAGGACCCCGAGGCGTACGCGCTCCTGCAGCGCGGGGACACGCTCGGCGTGTTCCAGCTCGACGGTGGGCCGATGCGCGGCCTGCTGCGGCTGATGAAGCCCGACAACTTCGAGGACATCTCCGCGCTCATCGCCCTGTACCGCCCGGGGCCCATGGGTGCGAACTCGCACACGAACTACGCGCTCCGCAAGAACGGCGAGCAGCCGATCACGCCGATCCACCCGGAGCTCGAAGAGCCCCTCAAGGACATCATCGGCACGACCTACGGCCTGATCATCTACCAGGAGCAGGTCATGGCCATCGCGCAGAAGGTCGCCGGGTTCTCCCTCGGCCAAGCGGACATCCTCCGCCGCGCGATGGGCAAGAAGAAGAAGTCCGAGCTCGACAAGCAGTACGCGGGCTTCCAGCAGGGCATGAAGGACAACGGGTACTCCGACGCGGCGATCAAGACGCTGTGGGACATCCTGCTGCCCTTCTCCGACTACGCGTTCAACAAGGCGCACTCGGCGGCCTACGGTGTGGTGTCCTTCTGGACCGCGTACCTCAAGGCGCACTACCCGGCTGAGTACATGGCGGCGCTGCTGACGAGCGTCGGCGACGCCCGCGACAAGCTCGCGCTCTACCTGAACGAGTGCCGCCGGATGGGCATCAAGGTGATGCCGCCGGACGTCAACGAGTCGATCGGCTTCTTCGCCGCAGTCGGCGACGACATCCGCTTCGGCATGGGTGCCATCCGCAACGTCGGGTTCAACGTCGTCGACGACATCGTCAAGGCGCGGACCGAGAAGGGCGCCTTCGAGTCGTTCCACGACTTCCTGCGCAAGATCCCGATCTCGTCGGCGAACAAGCGCACGGTCGAGTCGCTCATCAAGGCCGGTGCCTTCGACGAGTTCGGTGGCACCCGCCGAGCCCTGGTGGAGATCCACGAGGGCGCGGTCGAGGGCGCGGTGAAGGTCAAGCGCGACGAGGCCCACGGCAACGTCGGGTTCGACTTCGACTCGCTCTTCGCCGAGGCAGCCGAGGACGCCCCGAGTGCCGCGGTGTCCCAGGTGCCGGACCGTCCGGAGTGGTCCAAGCGCGACAAGCTGGCGTTCGAGCGGGACATGCTCGGGCTCTACGTGTCCGACCACCCGCTCGCCGGGCTCGAGATCGAGCTCGCGAAGCACCAGTCGATCACCATCGCCGACCTGCTCACCGCCGACGACTCGATCGAGGGCGAGACGGTGACCGTCGCCGGCCTGCTGACGAGCGTGCAGCACCGGGTGGCGAAGACGAGCGGCAACCCGTACGGCATCGTCGACATCGAGGACTTCGGCGGCCAGATCGGCGTGATGTTCCTGGGCAAGACCTACCAGGAGTTCGGCCCGTCCCTGGTGCCCGACTCGATCGTCGTCCTGCGCGGCCGCGTCAACGTCCGCGACGACGGCAAGGCCCTGCACGCGGTGAGCATGTTCCAGCCGAACGTCGGCGACGCGATGGGCTCTGGCCCGCTCACCCTGTCGCTGCCGGAACGCCAGGCCACGACGACCACGGTGACGGAACTCGCCGCCGTGCTCGGCCGCCACCAGGGTGACACCGAAGTCCGGCTGAAGCTGCTCAAGGACGACGTCGCGCGCACCTTCGAGCTGCCGTTCCCGGTGAACCTGACCCCCGACCTGTTCGGCGAGCTGAAGAGCCTGCTCGGACCCCGCTGCCTGGTGTAGGAGCAGCGACCATGGCCGGTCACCGGATCTTCGGGACGCCCGTCGCGGACGTCTACGGGCACTACCTGGCGAAGGTGGAGCGGAAGGGCCACACGAAGGCGGAGCTGGACACCGTCATCGAGTGGTTGACCGGCTTCGACGGGCGGGCGCTCGCGCAGCACCTGGCCGACCGGACCACGTTCGAGGACTTCTTCGCCGGCGCGCACCTCAACCCGAACGCCCCGCTCATCACCGGGGTGATCTGCGGGGTGCGGATCGAGGAGCTCGACGACCCGCTCATGCGGCAGATCCGGTACCTCGACAAGCTCGTCGACGAGGTCGCCAAGGGCCGGCCGATGGTGAAGATCCTGCGGACCGCGTGACCGACGGCCAGCCGGCACCACCGGACCCCGGAGTGCTCGCCGCGTTCGGTGCGGGAACAGCCACACCGGTGCCACTCGTGGGCGGCCGCGGCCGCTCCTGGCGGGCGGGCGACATCGTCCTCCGGCCCCACGACGGTGCGCTCGTGACGGACTGGCGCGCTGCGGTGCTCGCGGACCTGGGCCACACGTCGGCGTTCCGGACTCCGAGACCGGTGCCCACTCGCGCCGGTGCCTGGCGGTGCGGGGAGTGGGAGGCGTGGGAGTTCGTCGCCGGGGCCGCTGACGAGACCCGTGTCGACGACGTCATCCGAGCGGGTCGGGCCTTCCACCGCGCAGTCGCCGGCGTCGGGTGCCCCGCGTTCCTCCGGACGGCCGACCCCGAGACCGACGACCCGTGGCGTCGCGCCGACCGCATGGCCTGGGGCGAGGTACCACTGCCGACCGACCCGACCCTCGATCGCCTGGCCGCGGCGTTCCGTCCCGTCCACGCGCCGGCGCAGCTGATCCACGGGGACCTGCTGGGCAACGTCCTGTTCGCGGAGGGACTCGCGCCCGCGATCATCGACTGGCCACCGTACTGGCGTCCGGCCGGCACGGGAGCCGCGATCGCTGCGGTCGACGCGGTCTGCTGGCACGGCGTGTCCGTCGACCGCCTCGACGATCTCGGCGAGGGCGAACACCAGTGGCGGCAGCTGCTCTTGCGCGCCCTCGTGTTCCGGATCGCCACGCTGCACCTGCTCGGTGCGTTCGACGTGGCCAGCATCGCGCGACACCGCGCGGTCGTCAACGCACTCGCGTGACGGACGGGAGGCCCGTGGCGGCGCCGCCACGGGCCTCCCGTCCGCTCGTCGGTCGTCGCTCAGGCGCCGCGGCCGGCGATCGCGCGGAGGCGGGCGACGATGCGCGGGTTGCGCGCACCGAACGTGAGCGCGGCGAGGCGTCGGACCGACACCGTCGCGCGGTGCACCAGGAGGCCGGTCGCTTCGGCGATGTCCGAAACCGCGTGCCAGCGAGCACGCAGGGACGCCGGGTCGATCTCGTTCGCGGCGGCTGTGCGGACGAGCCGGACGAGGTCGTCCCCGTCACGCCAGCTCGTGCTCTGGTTCTCGAAGCGGCGCAGGATGCGGTCGATCGCCGAAGCACGGTGGTTCGCGACCGCGTGTGACCACCGGACGTCCTGCGACACGGGGTCGACGAGGATCCAGCGGGGAGCGTTGGCGTTGAGCGCGGAGAGCTGCGCGAACGTGGTCAGCGCACCGAGCGCGACCGCGACGTCGAAGATCTGCCGTGGCCGGCCCCCGACGGCGATCGCAGCGCCCGGGAACGCCTCACGGGCGTCCCGGATCTGCGACTTCGCGACGATGACCGTGACGACGACGTCATCCGGCGCTGCAGCGAGGGTGCTGCGGGTCCGAGCGATGACCTCGTCGGTCAGGTCGGCGGGGAGGTGCAGCGCCACGCGGACGACGTCGTCGTCGGGCAGGAACGCATCGGCGAACACGTCGACGGCGTCACGGTACCGGGCGAGGAAGAGCGCGATCGCGCCGCCGTAGAAGGGATAGCGCTCGAGCAGGATCCGCTCGTGCTCGAGCCGGAGCGAGGGACCGCGATCCCCGCTGAAGCTCGTCGAGCCCGTGTGCAGGACCAACGCGCGGTTCGCCAACACCGAGGTGAAACCGTGCTCGTTGATCCGCAGGCAGAAGTCGTTCTCCTCGCCGTAGCCGGGGGAGAAGACGTCGTCGAACAAGCCGAAACGGTCGACCATCTCGCGCCGGATGAGGAAGCAGAAGCCCATCGCCACCGGGGAGACCGTGTGCCGCGGGAGCAGGTACTTCGTCCGGCCGTGCAGCTCGCGGGTGCGGCGCGGTGTGAGGCTCGCGCGCGGGTTCCGCCGCGCGTAGGGGAAGGACGCGATCGTGGCGTTGTCGCTCCTCGCGCACACGACGCCGATCGACTCGTCCGAGGCCAGGACCGCGGTCATCTCGTCCAGGAACCCCGGCATCGGGACGGTGTCGCTGTTGAGGAGCAGGACGTCGTTGCCCGTGCGGTCGAGCTCGAGGACCGCCCGGTTGCAGTTGCCGACGAAGCCGAGGTTGCGGCTGTTGCGGGTGTACTCGAACCCCTCGTGGTCACCGACGAGCTCGAGCACCCGGGCCTCGATCGCGTCGACGCGGGGGCCCATGTCGTTCGCCAGGAGCACGCGGTCGACGGCGAAGTCCACCGTCTCGAGCAGTGCCTCGATGCAGCGCTCGAGACCGGGGAGGTCGTCGTAGATCGGGACGACGATCGTGACCGGACGACGGTCGCGCGTCATCGCCGAGCCAGCTTCCGGACGACGACGCCCGGCCGGGCGAGGAGTCGGCCGACGGCCCCCGAGCGGGATCGCACGCGGCTCGCGAGGAGTCCGACGGCGGCTCTGGCGCTCGTCGCACCGAGCGAGGCGTACGCGCCGGGCAGCTCGAACCAGTAGCGCGCCGCCTGGGGGAGCCGGTAGCCCTCGGTGCCGACCAGCGCGACCAACCGTGCGATGGCCGCCGCGTTGTCGTGGCCTGCACCCGTGACGGTGGTGAGACGTTCCGGTGCAGCCGCACCGTGCCTCCTGGCCGTGTCCGGGTCGGCCGCGTACGCGGCGAGCGCGTCGGCGAGGGCGTTCGTGTCGTCTGCCTCGACCAACGCGCCGGTCACACCGGGCTCCACGAGTTCCGCGCTGCCGCCTTGGCGCGTGGCGACGACGGCCCTGCCGAGCGCCATGTACTCGGCGGTGGTGCGACCGAAGGCCTCGATGGTGGACGGTGTGACGCAGACGTCGGCCGCCTGGATGAAGGGCGCGGGCGTGTGCTGCTCGCCAGCGAACACGACGTGCTCGGTGACACCGAGCGCGCGGGCGCGGTCGGTGAGCCGCTGGTCCTCACCCGGGTGCTTCCAGCTCCCGACGAAGCAGACGCTTGCGGTCACGCCTCGTCGGCGCAGCGCCCCGAGCGCATCGACGACGCGGTGCTGACCCTTGGACTCCTCGACGCGGCCGAGGACCGTGATCCGGAGGCCGGGTTGCGCCTGCGGGAAGGGTGTAACGGCGGGCGTGTCGTCCTTCGTCGCCAAGAGTCGGCTCGTGTCGACCGTCGGGTAGGCGACGGAGAGCTTGTCGGCGGGGATGTACTGGACGAGGTGGTCGCGCATCGCCTCGGAGTTGGTGACGACGGCCCCGGACAGCAGGCCGATGTCGCCGAGGACGCCCGCACGGCCCGTCTGGAACTGCAGACCGTGGTCGAGGTCGCCGTACTCTCGGACGAACCACGCCTGCGGGATCCCGAGGACCGCGGCGGCGAACGACGCCCACGGGGCGACGAGTGTGTTGGTGACGACGAGGTCCGGGCGCTCGCGCTCGTACTTCCGGATGATCGCGTTCACGGCGGCGTAGTCGACGGTCGCGAAGGCGGCGCGTTCGGCAGCCGGTGCGGGCTGTGGACTCGGCAGGGCCCAGCCGCGGAACCGCAGCGCGTCGTAGGACCAGCCACGCTCTTCGAGGGCATCGATGAACTTGCCGCGCGGGGCCTTGGTGATGAAGGTCGGCGTCATGGCCGGGTCCTGCGCCTGCCAGTCCTCCACGAAGCGGATGAGTGACCGTTCCGCCCCGCCGAGGTTCACCGGCGCGGTGGAGTGGTTGGCGAAGCTGACGATCACCCACCAACCCTACTCAGGTTTCACCAGGTGTTCGTCTCCGCGGCACCCGCAGCGGACATGCATCACCGAGTCGAACGTGGCAAGTGCAACCTTTGTGCGAGAATGTCTCGTCCCCGAATCCCTGTGAGGAGCGCTGCGTTGCGCCCCGGAGGAGCCTGCACCCGAAGCATGACGTACCTGAACGAGCTCATGTCGTCGCGGGAACTCCTGGCGAACCTCACCGCCCGCGAGGTCAAGGGCAAGTACCGCCGCACGGTCTTCGGGCAACTGTGGTCCCTGATCAACCCGCTCGCGACGATGCTGATCTACACGATCGTGTACTCGTTCATCTTCCGGGCACGACTCGAGGTCGGTGACCCCAGCGGGCTGAACATCTATCCGCTCTGGCTCATGTGCGGGCTGCTGCCCTGGATCTTCGCGCGCAACGTCATCAACTCCGGCATGACGTCGATCGTCGCCAACGGCTCACTGATCAAGAAGGTGTACTTCCCGCGGATGACCCTGCCGCTCGCGGCCGTCGGGTCCTTCGGGTTCACGTGGCTGGTGGAGATGGGGGTGCTGCTCATCGCGCTCGCGATCGCCGGGTCGAACTTCTGGCTCTACCTGCCGCTGATCGCCCTGACGATGGTGTTCCTCGCCATGTTCTCCGCCGGCCTCGGGCTGATCCTTTCGATCATCAACGTGCACTTCCGCGACATGCAGCACCTGGTCGGCATCGCACTGCAGATGTGGATGTACCTGTCGCCGATCATCTACCCGCTCTCGCTCGTCGAGGACGCCGCCAACAAGGCCGGACACCCGTGGATCATCCACGTCTACAAGCTCAACCCGATCGAGCGGTTCTCCGAGGTCTTTCGGAACCTCATGTACGACAACCGCCTCCCGAACTGGACCGACCTGGTCGCGTGTGCCATCGCGGGGTGCGCCTCGCTCGCGATCGGCTACGTCGTGTTCTCCCGCAACGAGAAGAAGCTGGCTGAACTCCTGTGAACGACTCCGCCGTCTCCGTCGAACACGTCTCCAAGCGCTTCCGCATGTACCACGAGCGCAACGACTCGCTGAAGAGCATGGTCATGCGCGGGAAGAAGTCGGTGCACGAGGACTTCTGGGCGCTGAAGGACGTGTCGTTCGAGGTCCCGCACGGATCGACGTTCGGCCTCATCGGCAAGAACGGGTCGGGTAAGTCGACGCTGTTGAAGTGCCTCGCCAAGATCCTCTGGCCGGAGGAGGGCTCGATCACCGCGCGTGGCAAGCAGGCGTCACTGCTCGAGGTCGGCTCTGGGTTCCACCCCGAGCTCTCCGGTCGCGAGAACGTGTTCCTGAACGGCTCGATCCTCGGGATGAGCCGCAAGGAAGTGGCGCGGAAGTTCGACGACATCGTGTCGTTCTCCGGTGTGGGCAACTTCATCGACCAGCCGGTGAAGAACTACTCGTCCGGCATGTACGTGCGGCTCGGGTTCTCCGTCGCCGTCGCGGTCACGCCGGACATCCTGGTCGTGGACGAGGTGCTGGCCGTCGGCGACGCGACGTTCCGAAAGCGCTGCCAGACGAAGTTCAAGGAGATGAAGGACGAAGGCCGCACGGTCATCCTCGTCTCGCACTCCATGGGGACCGTCAAGGACATGTGCGACCAGGTCGCCTGGCTCAACGAGGGCGAGCTGAAGATGATCGGCCCGACCAAGAAGGTCGTGTCGGCGTACGAGGCGACCGTCTGAGCGTGCTCCTGCGCTGCACCTAGGCTGGAACCGTGCAAACGGATGTTGAGGAGCTGTCGGCCTACTCGGACGACCGCGGGAACCGTATCGAGTACGCCGGCCCGAAACGGGGGAACGTCAAGATCACGTTCCGCGGGTCGAACAACGTCGTGCGGGTCCACCAACGTGCGCGTCTCGGGCGGATCGTGGTGAGCATGGACTGTGACAACGGTCTCCTCGACATCGCGGAGAACCACGGTGCGCCGGCGTTCGTCGCGAACATCAGGATCGGGCAGGACTCGTCCGTGCTCGTCGGCGCCAACGCATCCACCACCGCCAACTGCGTGATCTCGGCGACGGAGGGGACGACCGTGCGGATCGGCGACGACGTCATGATCGCTTCGCACGTCCAGATCCGGGCGGACGACGCGCACCCGATCTTCGACGTCCGCACCGGAGCGCGGGTCAACGTGTCGAGGTCGATCGACATCGGTGACCACGTCTGGCTCGCACTCGGCGTCACGGTCCTCGGCGGTACCACCGTCGGGCGCGGCTCCGTGATCGGGACCGGGTCGATCGTGACGGGCCGGGTCCCCAACAACTGCATCGCCGTCGGGACACCGGCACGGGTCGTGCGGCGCGACGTCGCCTGGGAGCGGCCGCACCTCTCGCTGAAGGAGCCCTTCTACAAGCCGGACGCGTCGACGGTCGAGCGTTCGCCGTTCTGGGAGCTCACCGAAGCCGAGGACTGATCCTCGGCGGGCAGCGCGGCCTCGGCCTCGGGCTCGGCTGGTCGTGGTCCGCCCGTCAACCACTCCATCATCTGGATGACGCGTTCCGAATTGCGCCCGTCCCGCGTGACGAAGGTCCGTCGCGCCCGTTCCCGGAACGTGTCCGACGGGCGGAACCCGGCCTCTGCGATCCGTTCGACAGCGCCTTCCACTTCCCGGACGGACCCGGTGACCTCGCCGAACCCGGCTTCGTCGTAGTCGAAGTACCCGCGACGACCACTGTGCGAGCCCCCGAAGAACTCGCGGAGGTCGAAGTGGAAGTACACCACCGGGACGTCGATGAAGGCGGCGTCGAAGGCCAGCGACGAGAAGTCGGTCACGAACGCGGCACTCCGCGCGAGGACGTCCTGCACACCGTCGACGGCGAAGTCGAGGATCTCCACGTCGTCGGGCAGGTGGAAGTCGGTCAGGTACGGACGGAGGAGCGGGTGCGGCATGAGCGCGAGGCGCTTCCCGGTCCGCTTCGCGAGTGCGCGGAGCTCCGGCGACGACATGAGCGCCGTGTACTCCTTGGCGAAACGGCTCTGCATGAACCGGTCGTCACGCTCCCACGCTCCGGATCCTGCGACCTGCGCCCCGACGAGGTAATGACGCCAGGTGGGCATGACGAGGATGAGGTCGCGCTCGGTTTCCTGCTTCGCCCGGCTCTTCTCGAGGAGCGCGTCGAAGCGGGGCAGCCCGGTCAGGACGACCTCGTGCTGGGAGAAGATCCACTGCCCGTGGCCCGCGATCGCGTCCCGCTCCTGCGGGGTCGAGACCACGAACAGGTCGGGTCGCTTCGAGTTGAGCCACCGCGACAGGTCGTAGTTGATCACGCCGTGCTGCAGGAAGGTGAAGTGGAACCGCGGCTGCCCGAACTTCGACGCGGGCAGGGGCTTGGTGACGAAGTCCGCGATGTGCGACGACGCGACGTGCTCGGCGTGGAGCATCAGTTGCACCCACTCGAGCGACCGGAATGCGATCATCCGGAACCCCTCGCGCTGCAGGCGGTCCCAGTCCTTGGAATCGCGGTTGAGCACGAAGTAGGCGTTGATGTCCGGACGGTGCCGTCGAACGTACCGGTAGGCGTGTTCCGCGTTGTCGTTCGCGTCCGTGTCCCGATCGATGAACACCCACGCGCCCTGGAACCGTTCGCGTGCGCGTCGCGTGCGGGCCAGCGTCGGTGCCAGGGCGTTCCGGAGTGCGGTCTTCTGCAGGGAGTTCCGGGTCGTGATCGCACGCTCGCGCACCGCTCGCCAGACGTGCTGCTTGTTGGTCAGCTCCACCTCGTTGGGATCGACCACGCGTCGGCGCTGCGCCAGGATCTGCGGTTCGAGCTGGCGGCGGGTCAGGGTTGCGTAGTGGTTCGGCACTTCACCCCGGGCGAAGACGACCTGCTGTCCGTCCACGTGCATCTCGGTGACGTGGCCGCGGGGGATCCAGATCACGCGCCGGCGAACCAGCGGCCGACCGTAGAAGACGAAGTCCTGGACGGTCTCGAACTCGGGGACGACCTCGTGTCCGTCGACAGCGATCTGTTCCGCCGGGATCTCGCCGGTGAACCAGTACTGGAGCTGCACGAGTTGGTGGGCCTCATCGACCTGAGCGAGGTTGACGGTGTTCGGGCGGTCCGGTTCGTCCCGGTACCCGACGAGCATCGCCCGCCGCACCGCGAACTCCACGGGCAGCAGGTCGAAGGAGCGCACCGCTTCCGGACCGACCCGCTGCAGGACCGCAGCCGCCAGCTCGTGGAACTCGTCGAACGCATCAGCGGGGGCGAGGGCCGAGGGCGACCGGATCGCACGCTCGCGCCGGAAGTACCCGACGAGGTCGTAGAGGACGGTGTTCGCCACCCAACGATCGATGCGTCCGGTCGCCGACGCCTCGTCGAGGAGCCCGAGGTGACCGTGACGGAGCACGTCGGTGTACTTCCGTCGGTCCTCGTGGCTGGTCTGCATGGTGGAGCTGCCATCGCCGCGCTGACGGTAGCGGTACTTGGCCGAGGCCATCAGACCGATCCGGTGCAGTCCGTTGCGGAGCAGGTAGCGCGCGACGAAGTGGGCGTCCTCGAACGTGGGTCGGACACGACCGTCGAACCGGAGACCCGCCGCCTCGACGAGGTCACGACGCATGAACGCCGCGTTCACGCCGGTCTGCACGACGGGGTCCAACCGCATGTCGACGATGCGCGATCCCTTCTCGAAGCGCTTGCGGGACGGGTGCCCGTCCGTCACGCCGCCGTCGTCGTCCAGGAGGAGCTGATGGGCCGCGAGGAGCGCGACATCGTCCGACGCGTGCAACTCGATGAACTTCGCGACCTCTTCGAAGTACCGTTCCTCCAGCTCGTCGTCGGCGTCGACGAAGGTGACCCACTGCCCGGTGGCACGGGCCAATCCGGTGTTCCGTGCGTCGGCGATCCAGGCGTTGTCCTGGTGGATCACGGTCACGTCGGCTCCAGCGGACCTGGCCCAGTCGTCGAGGAGCGACCCCGTCGAGTCGGTCGACCCGTCATCGACGAACACGAACTGCACACTGTCGTGGTCGAACGTCTGCCGTTCGAACGACCGCAGGAGCGTCGGGAGGTACCGTTCCACGTCGAGCGCCGCCACGACGACGGAGATGAGTGGTGTGGTCCGGATCGCTGAGTCCATCGGTCGATCGGCTCCCTGTCGTCGTGATGCACGTGCTGCGATAGTTTAGGGCTGAAGTCGAGGTTGGCTCGTCGCGCACTGCGCAACCCGAACGTGATGAACTCCAGGAGAAGTGCTGTGGGCGGACCCCTTCCTCTGCTGTCGGTCGTCGTGCCGGTCGGCAGCGTCGGCCCGTGGTTCGACGTCGCGCTGGAGGCGCTCCGGTCGCAGACCCACCGTCGGCTCGAGATCATCCTCGTGCTCGACGGGCTCAGCTCCGGGGTGACGGAGTCCGTCCGGTCGCTCGCCACCGAAGACCCGCGCATCGTCGTGCTCGAAATCGGGGAACGTGGCGGAGCCGGCAACGCCAGGAACACCGGGCTGGGCGTCGCGACCGGCGACTTCGTCGCGTTCGCGGACGCCGACGACCTCGTGCCGCCCGCTGCCTACGAACGGCTCCTCGCCGTGTTCACCGAGTCCGGTCCGGAGATCGTCAGCGGGAGGGCTGAGCAGTTCACCGGGGACGGGCGCGAGTCGACCTACTGGACGACGGACGACGCACTCTGGACGACCGGGGGGACCGGCCTCCGACTCTCGGACACGCCGCAGCTGGCCTTCGACCACACACCCTGGAACAAGGTCTTCAACCGCACGTGGTTGCTCGAGACCGGCGTCGAGTTCCCGACCGGCACCACCTGCGAGGACGTTTCCTGGTGGGCGCGGCTCGCGGTGGGAGCGAGGGTCGACGTGCTGCCCGAGGTGGTGTACCGCCACCGTCGACACGACGGGTCGGTGACGTCGGGCATCGGCCGGGGCGACGACCTGGACGACTGGCTCGAACAGACCCGTGCAGCAGTCGAGACGTACGCGGCACACGGGGCGGACGGGGCGACGGAGGCTTTCGGACGGCGGCTGATCCGCCGAGAGGCGTGGACGCGGGTCCGCGGGATCGGCGTGCTCGACCCGGTCGGCGCCCGCCTGCTCGCCGACTTCGTGCGGTGGATCGACACCTGGGTCGACGAGACGGAGTTCGACGACCTCAGCGCGTACCCCGGCACCGCCTACGCCCTGCTCCGGGCGAAGGAGCCGGGACTCGCGGCCGAGCTCGTCGAGACGTTCGACCGCCCGGCAGAGGACGTCGTCATGCGGTGGCGCGGCCTCGCCGCCGTGTGCGAGCGGGCGCTCGGTCCCGACACGGAGCGCGGCGCAGACCTGTGGCGCGAACGCCTGTTCCGGCCGGTCGTCGATGCCGCACAGCGCGGCGATCCGCTCCCTGTCCGTCCAGAGCTCGTCGCGGCGTTCTGGGACGAGTTCGTCGGCCGTGGGCTGGACGAGCACGAACAGGTCGTGCTGTCCGCGTTGCGGGACGGAGCAGTGGACGATGTCGTGTTCCTCCGACGCAACCGTCGCGTCCGTGCGACCGCCGACCGACACCGTGGTGGTCTCCGGATCAGCATGACGGGTCTCGAGCACCCGGCACCGGGGACCATCGTGCTCGAGCGCGACGGAACCCGGACGGCAGTGCACCGGGGCGTGCTGTCATCGGACACGGTCGTCTCGTCGGCGAGGCCTCGGCCCGGTGACCGGTGGAGCGTCGAGTTCACGCTGCGCGACAGGCGGATCCACCGTGTCGAGGTGGCCGTCGCACAGTCGGCACTGCGCCGCGTCGCCGCCGTGCTCAGGACGAGGAGTCGGCCTTGAGTGCACAGCTCTCCGTCGTCATGCCGGTGCACGACGTCGCGCCGTGGATCGAGGAGCAGCTCGACTGTGTCCTGCGGCAGGACGTCGACCTCGAGGTGATCGTCATCGACGACCGGTCCAACGACGAGACGGTCGCGATCGTGGAGCGGATCGCGTCCCGCGACCCCCGTGTGCGACTGTACCGATCCCGAGCAGCGGGGGGAGGCGCCGCCCGCAACCAGGGGATAGACCTCGCGCAGGGCGAGTACGTGGTGTTCGCCGACGGTGATGACCTGGTACCTGACGGGGCGTACCGGGCGCTCATCGACGCAGCCGAGCGCAGCGACGCCGTGATCGCGCTCGGACGGCACCTCAAGTTCAGCTCCGGGTCGACCTGGGAGCCCATGTCGAGTTGGTACGACGTCCTGACCGAGTCGGTGACGAACCTCCAGGCCATGCCGAGGCTCTTGGCGAACCGCGCATGCTGGAACCGGGTCTTCCGCACCGACTTCCTGCGCGCGTCGGGCGTCCGGTTCCCGAACGCCCCGCGCTCCAACGACATCGTGCCGATGGTCCGCGCGTTCCTCGCTACGGACCGTGTCGCGGTGGTGCCGGAGGTCGTCTACCTGTACCGCGAGCGTCCGGGAGCCTCGTCCATGACCGCGAGGGCGTCGGGCATCGACGGCGTGCTGAGCTACTTCGATCAGGAGATCGAGGTGGCATCACTCCTCGCCGATGCCGCACCGGAGGTCCGCCGCGCGCACGCCGAGGTCGTCCTCGACGCCGACGGGTACGTCCACCTCGAACGGTTCCTCCGCGGCCAGCCGGATGCGCACGACCTGCACCGGGTCATCAGGGCGGTGCATGATCTGCTCGCGGTCGTGCCGACCGAAGATCGTCAGGCGCTCCGTGCCGAGCGACGAGCGCTCTGGTTCGCGGTGGCCAACGGAGCGGGGGAGATCGCCGTGCGCCTCGCGTCTGCGCTGCACGACGCGCGCGACGACCGCGACGTGCCGCCGGTGCTGCTCCGCGCCTGGGTGGACGTGATCAACTCGGTCGGTGTGCTCGGAGGGGCAGCCGTCTTCGCACTCGATCGCGGATCCCTCGTCAACGACGGGCCGTTGGTCCTGCTGGCGAACCGCGCGGAGCACACCGACGTGTCGGTGCTCGGATCCGCCGTCACGGACCTGGGCCCGCTGACGGCAGGGGTCCAAGGGAGCTCCGAACTCCTGCGTGCGATGGCGGGCGCCGTCCACGGGCAGGACCCGCTCGCAGTGCAGCTGGTCTCGACGGTGCGGCACCTCGCACCGCTCGTCGTCGACGAGGCGCACCCGGACGCAGGCGGCCTGACCCTGAGCGGATCAGTGGCCGGGCCGGTGCCTGACGGTGTGTCCCTCGACATGGTCCTGACCGCAACCCCGACCGAAAACGCCACTGTGACCGGAGCCGGGGCAGCGGGTACCCAGGCCGTCCTCCGGGTCGATCACCGCTCGTCCCGCTGGTCGCTGCGCCTGGAGAACGGCGACGTAGTCACCGGCAGACACCGTGCCGTGGTCCGGATCTCGTTCCGTGGTCTCCGGCTCGACTTCCCGGTCGTGACCGCGAGGATGCCGATCCCGCCCGTTCCGAGCGGCGTGCAACTGCAGCCCCTGGCCGACCGTGCGGACGGCTGGCGGTTCCTCGTCGACCGTCGGGTGCCGAGCGGGCACTTCGCCCGACGGCTCCTGCGCGCAACGCGCGCCGTGCTCAGGAACTGAGGCCGGCGAGTTCGTCGGCCGGGTGCCCGGCGGTCAGGGCATCGCCGATGACCATGCGGTCGAGGTCGGCCATGAAGTCCTGGAAGAACGGTCGTCCGAAGTGCCAGGGCGAGATGCCGTAGGGGTGCGCGCCGTCGGAGTGGTACGAACGGTCGCGGTTGTCGATGGTGCGGAGGTCGTGGCGGGCAGCGATCGAACGGTAGAGCGAGTCGTACCGGTCGTTCTCCCGCAGCAGCCGCTTGTACAGGTCATCCCGTTTCTGGTCTCCGCGGTACTTCACGAACTCCAGGTCGCCGGTGCTCGTCCGGTAGTACGAGCTGTACCGGAAGCAGTTCAACACCAGAGTCGTCTCCGGGAGCGCCTGTCGCTGCCATGCCACGAGCTCGTCGACGGCCTGCTCGAGGAGCGGCACGTACTCGGCGCTCGCGTTCGCCATGTGCAGGGTCGTGAAGCTCTCACCCGCAGCGAAGAAGTCCGTCTTCCGGAAGCTGTTCGGGTTGTTCGTGATGGTCGCGTCGCCGATCCGCGCGAGCCCGTACCGGACGTCGGAGTAGAGGTCGAACAGCAGGTAGTCGGGCGCGAACGACTCGAGTTCTGCGCGGTCCGACTTGGCGATGTCGCGCGCCATCGTGCGCGCCCCGTGCTCGTTGACCTTGTCACCCGGCTGGATCTGTTGCGCGATCTCCGGAGCGACGGGTGCCGACAGGAAGCTCACGAGACCGGTCTGCCACGCGAGCGGACCGAGGTCGTAGACGTCCTTGTAGTGCGGGTTGTTCCGTGTGATGAACGCTTCTCGCGTGACGCACGAGCCGATGATGGCCACCTTGATCCGTGACACCGAGTTCTCCGTTCGATCGAGCATGAGCCAGCAACAAGGGTTGATTATGCCTCAGGGCGCGTGGCGGTCCGCGTCGGCAGGCCGGCCGTCGTGTGCCGCAGGAGCGCCTCGTACCGGCGGGAGACCGCGAACGGCGCGAGCCGGGCCGTGAACCCGAGTGCGGCACCGCGTTCCGGCAACGGCTCCGACAGCACCCGGGCGAGCGCGCCGGCATCACCGGGTTCGAACCACCGGACCCAGGCTTCACCGCCGAAGTCGCTCCGGAGGTGCGCTTCGTCGGGCAGCACGACCGGCACGCCGAAGGTCGCGGCGAGGTGGAGGCTGCCGGAGTTCAGGACGCGCCGGTACGGCAGCACCGCGATGTCCGCGGCGTCGAACCAGCGCTTGACCTCGGCGTCGGCCACGTAGTCGTGGTGACGGACGGTGCGGAGCCCTTCGGGCAGGAGCCGATCGATGGTCGCTTCGTCCTCGGCCGACGTCCTCCCGGCGAGCAGGAGGACGAACCGGCCGGTGGCGGACGCCTGCTGCAGAGCCTCGATCAGGACGTCGACTCCCTTGTACGGACGGATCTGTCCGAAGAAGAGCACGGCGACGTCGTCGTCATCGAGTCCGAAACGTGCTCGTGCCTCCGTCCGGGACCCGTTGCCGTCGTAGATACCGCGGTAGCTCGGGTGGGGGAGGTGTTCGACCGTTCGCCCGGAGAGGTCGTAGAACGGTGCCACCACGTCGCTCGTGCGGGAGTTCATGACGTGCACCGTGTCCGCGGTCGCGGCCAAGTAGCGGTTCAGCGCGATCTCGTGCTCCTCGTGCCGGACGTCGTGTGCGAGCGCGTTGTGGATCGTCCAGACGACTCGGGCACCGTGTGCCCGCGCTCCGTCGACCGCGGCCCGGAACCGAGCGAGTCGGGCAACGGCCTCGGCGGCGTCGTCCGCACGCTGCACGATCGGAGCTGTCCAGTGCACGTGCACGACGTCTCCGGTGCCGAGGGAGCTCAGGTCGTGCTCGAAACGCTCGAGCCTCGCGGACTCGAGGACGTCCCACCCCGAGGCTCGTGGAGCCAGGAGCATGAGGTTCAGGTAGGGGTTGTCGCGGTAGACGGGGAAGACCGCGAGCCGCGGTGGACGGCCGTCGCGAGGACGCGAGTGCGCTGTTGGAGCCACATGGCGATCCTAGGAGGGGTCGCCGGTGCTCCGGTCGATAGCATCGAGGGATGTTCAGAGCTCGATCCAAGATCACCACCGATACATCGCTGACCTTCGCCGTGTCGGGTGACTCGGTCACGGCCCGCCCCGAGTCTTGGCGTGACCAGCTCGGCGATCGCCGTCTGCGGCTGGTCGGTGGCTTCGCCGAGGAGGGTGCGACGTCCGAGCGTGCGTTCGGTCAGGTCCGTCGTTCGCTGGCCGACGTGCTCGTGGTCATGATCGGCATGAACGACGTCCGGGAGGGCGTGCCCTTCGAGGAGATGACCTCGAACATCGAGAAGATCGTGCGGTTCGCGGAGTGTCAGACACCCCTGATCTGCTTGGTCCCGCCGAACAACCGCACCAACGGCACGGTGAACCAGCGCGCGAACGGGGTCGTGGCGAACCGGCACCTGTTCGACCTCGGATCGCGACGAGGGTGGGTGGTCGCGGATCCGTTCGCCTTCGCCCGAGCCTCCAACAACTCGTGGGGTGGCGGCATGTCCGAGGACGGCGAACACCCCCTCCCGCACGTCTCCGCAGAGGCGGCGGTCCGCATGCGCCTGTTCATCCGGCAGGCAGCGGCGACGATGGGTCTCAACCAGTGAGATGAGGTCGGGGGCGCTCAGTCCAGCGTCGCGACGATGTACTCGGCCTCGTGCAGGACCGAGCAGAACGCCAGCCCCTCGTGGTCGAGCGCATCGCGCTTCCGGATGACCGCGCCGCACACAGCGCACTTGGTCGTGAAGGTCGACCGCATTGCATCCGAGAGGAGCGACATGCGAGCAGCCTGCTCCGGCAAGGTGAACAGCAGGCCTCGTTTGTCTCGGAACCTGGTGAACGTGCCCGAAGAATCCGCCTCAGAGTCGAAACGCGCTCAGCTCCGCGGGCTCGTGGTGTCCGCTCGCCACGCGCGTCGGGAAGCGCTCACAGCGACCGGACGACCTGCCCCGCCTCCGCCGCAGCCCCGACCACGACGGCGAAGTCCCCGTCCGCGACGGACTGCCCCTCAGCCAGCCACACGACGTTCCGCGCCCCCGGCTGCGGCACGAACGACGAACCACCCGGCCCCGAAGACGGTGCCCCCACGACCAGCACGGTCACCTCGTCCAATCCGCTGGATCCCCGGTACCAGGACGTCGGCATGTCGACCTGCACCACGTGTCCCGCGGCCTCGAGTGCGGTGGCCAGTGCGGACACGTCCGCGACGCGCGTGCCGTCGTGCTTGACGGCGACACGGAAGCCTGCAGCCCCCTCCTCCCGGACGACGACCGGTCGCGAGGACCGCACCATCACGCCGTGGCCCTTGGGGAGCCCGGGGTCCACTCCGAGGTAGCGCAGTCCGGCTGCGTCGTACCGGGCGTCGGCGTCGGCGTCGGGGTACCGCCCGCGCCACCGCTCGTCGAAGATGCGGCGGTTGTCGACGCGGGCGTCGTCCCGGCCCGGGGTGCGGCTCTCGTGGTGGACGACGACCGACGACGGGACGACGACGAAGGCGCAGCCCGCCGGTGACGTCGACAGCGCGCGGAGGCACAGGTCCACGTCCTCCAGCCCGTTGGCGTACACGGGGTCGAACCCGTGCCAGCGGATCAGGTCGGCGGCACGGAACGCCGCGGCGGCTGCGGTGATCGCCGAGAACCGCACTGCGCCGGCGGAGCCCGACCCGAACACGCGGTCGGCGTCGTGTCGCGGGTGGTCGCCGAGGAAGTGCCAGGGGAGCACCTTGTCCCCGCCGAAGACCGTGCCGGCGGCCTGCACGACGCCGTCCGGGTACACGAGCAGGGGCTGCGCGCCGAGGACCGACGGGTCGTCCAACGCGCCGACCAGCGGCCGCAGCCAGCCGGTGGTGACCTCGGTGTCGTTGTTGAGCATGACGACGGTGCCGCCCGAGGACCGGGCGAGTCCGAGGTCGCTGCCCAGGGCGAAGTTCCGGTTCCGGTCCTCGCGCTGCAGGACCACCCGGGGTTCGTCACGGAACCAGGCACCGAGGATCGCGGAGACCGATCGCGGAGAGCCGTTGTCGACCAGGACGACCTCGACGCGGTCGCCGTCGTGGTCGGCCGCGCCGAGGACGGCATCGACGGCGCGCCGGGTCATCGTCCAGTCGCGGAACACCGGCACGACGACCGAGACGAGTCCGGTGTCCCGTGTCGGTGCTGCGGACGCCAGGGCGTCCCAGTCGATGCGGTGGCGGGCGAGCGCGACCTCCTGCCACGACGCGGGCTGGGCGGAGGAGACCCGTCGCTGGTCCCGCACGTTGTCGTAGTCGACGCCGATGACGGGCACGTACGCAGGCACCCCGAACCGCTGCCCGATGCGGAGCAGCCACTCCCAGTCGATCCAGCGTCGGAGCGTCTCGTCGAACGGGCCGACCCCTGCGGCGACGTCACGGCGGACCACGAGCGCGTTGAGGTCGATGAAGTTGCCCGCGAGCAGGTCGTCGAGCGTGCCGTCCTCGCCGCGGTACGTCTCGACGGGCGCGGTCCGGTCGTCCGCGTTGTTCGCGCCGACCATCCGCAGACCCGTGTGCACGGCGGGCCCGTCGGTCTCGAGCAGAGCCGCGAGGGCCGCGGTCAGGTGTTCCGGACGCCAGGTGTTGTCGGCGTCGAGGAACGCGACGAAGTCGCCACGCACGGCCGCGAGTCCGGTGTTCCGTGCGGCGCCGGCACCGCCGTTCTCCCGCTCGAGGAGCCGGATGCGCCCGTCTTCGGCAGCGAGCCCGCGCACGACGTCGACGGTGTTGTCGCCGGACCCGTCGTCGACCACGAGGAGTTCCCAGTTCGTGTGCTGCTGCGCTCGCACCGAAGCGATCGCCGCACCGACCACGTCGGCGCGCCGGTACACCGGCATCACGATCGACACGAGCGGTTGCTCCGCGTCGCGCCGCGCGACACCGCGCGGGTACCGGCCGAGGGCCTCGGCGACCTCGGGCCCGTCCCACGTGGACCGGTAGCGCCGCCGGGTGCGGTGCTGCGCACCGGCGAACGCGCGCGCAGCGGCGACGGCTGCGTCGCGTGCGGCGGCCCAGGTGGGAGCGTCGCCACGGCGGCCTGGAGGCACGGGGAGCGTGGTCGCGTCGGTCGCGTTCCGCAGGAAGTGCCGGAGCGCATCGAGCGTGGTCGCCGGGCGGTCGGCTCCCGGCACCGAGGCGGCGTACACGCCTGCGTCGAAGAGCGGCCCGGTCTGGAAGAGCTCGGGGCCCTCCTGGTGCAGGGCGTCGTACCAGGACATCGCGGGGACGGGCTGGTGCTCGCGCATCCACTCGTGCTCGATGAGCGGGTGCAGCGAGAGCCCACGCTGCCCGTCGTTGTGCACGTAGAACGCGACGGCGTCGGCGTCGGTGTCGAACGTCCGTCCGGTCTGTGCCTCGAAGTACGCGCGGTCCAGTACCTCGAACTCGGCGATCCGCCGGGCCCAGCGGTCGAGCCGGTCGGTCACGGTCAGTGGTCGATCCGGGCCGCGGAAGGGTCGTGCGAGGCGCCGTGCGACGCGGCCGATGCCCTTCGCCTCGGCCATCAGCGGCGCCCCGGCAGTCGTGCGGCGACCTTCGCGATCGCCTGGCCGGTGCGGAAGGACCTGCTCGCGCGCAGGTCGGTGAGCTCCCGGCGCAGGCGCACGACCTCGTCCGCTGCGCTGGCCGCGGCGACGTCGGCGGCCGTGAGGTCGAGGGGGAGCAGCGCCGCCCACCGACGTTCGAGCGCGTCGGCCGTGCCCGCGAGCGGGGCCGTCAGCGCATCCTCGATGCGTGCACGGGCGTCGGTGACCGCGCCCGGTGCGACGACCACGGCGAAGTGGTCCACGACGGCCGCGAGGGTGTCGGCGCCCGTCCGGTGCGCTCGCGACGACCACGGCACCGCGTTCTGCGCGGCCCGCACGACCACCAGGTGGAGCGCCCGCCGGTTGGCCGCGACGACGTCCGCGGGCGCCGGGTCCACGAGCACGGCGACCGTGACGAGGTCGTCCGGGCTGGGGTCTCCGGTGGTGACGGTCCACGCGGCCGGTGCCGACGTACCGGCGGGGAGCCGGGCCTCCAGGTCGAAGCCGTCCCCGAAGGCCGCGTCGACCTGGCGGACGAGCGTGTCGGCGTCCTCGACGTGCCGCAGGTCCACGGCGAGCCGCGGGCGCTGCCCCGCGGGGACGAGGACGTCGGCGAACCGCTCGGTCGCCGTCATGCCGTGCCGCTGGTACGCGGCCACTGCGTCCGGCAGGAACGGGTAGCGACCCTCGAGCACGCGCTGGTGCGCGGCGCGCAGGGCGCTGCGGTTGCCGGAGAAGCTCTTGCCGCCGGCGTGCAGGACCAGCGCGCGGTTGGCGATCTTGGCGAGCCAGCCGTGGGCGGCGATCCGGAGGCAGTAGTCGTTCTCCTCGCCGTATCCGGGCGCGAAGGCCTCGTCGAACAGACCGTGCTCGGCGATCAGCTCCCGGCGGGTGAGGAAGCAGAAGCCCATCGCGACGGGCAGGACCTGGGACACCGGGAGGAGTGGTGCGAGCTGGCCCCAGACCCGTCGCGTGCGGTCCTCGGTGCGGGCGGCTCCCCGGTTGGTCAGGCGGTAGGGGATGCTCGCGATCGTCGCGTTGTCACTGCGCGCGGTCACGACACCGGTGCGGTCCTCGTCGAGGACCGCGAGCATCGCGTCGAGGAACCCCGCCGTCGGCACGGCGTCGCTGTTGAGGAGCAGGACGGCCTCGGTGCCGGCGTCGTCGGCGCCGCGGTCGAGTTCGTCCACGGCACGGTTGCACGTGCCGACGAACCCGAGGTTGTGGTCGTTCCGCTCGTACCGGAACCCGGGGCGGTCGCCGATCCGGTCGAGCAGCGCCCGCTCGATGGTGTCCGCCTCGGGCCCGCAATCGTTGACGAACAGCGCGCGGTGCCGCTCGGTGTCGAGGTGCTCGAGGAGCCCGTCGACGCACCGCAGCAGGGAGTCGAGGTCGCCGTACACGGGCACGACGACGAGGGTGGAGCGGGTCATCGGGTGGACTCCTCTGCTTCGAGTGCACGTGCGAGGGCGTCGACGGCGGTCCCCAGCGGGCCACCGAGCACCCCCGCGGCCAGGGGCACGTGCCCGGTCGGGCCGTCCGCAGCTGCCTGCCGGACGGCGTCGGCGACGGCCAGGCCGAGGGAACGGGCGTCGGCGGGGACCGCCTCGAGGTTCGGGTGCAGGTGCGCCCGGGTGCCCCGGAACTCGTTCGTCACGACGCGTGCGCCGGACACCGCGCCGTCGAACGGCGGGTGGCTCGGGTGCGGGCTGTGCTGGAGCGACAGCACCACGTTCGTCGATGCGATGAACCGGAAGTAGTCGTCCCAGGGCATGGTGCCGTGCGAGACGAGCTTCACGTCGCCCCGGCCCCCGTCGAGCTCGACGTCGCCGTGCTGTTCACCGGCCGAGTGGAACTCGACCCGGATGCCGTCGTCGGCCAGCTCCTGCACCGCGACCCGCAGCGCGGCGACGCCGAGGCGGAACAGGTTCCGGTGCTTGCTCGGACGGCCGTAGAAGAGGACCCGGACCACGTCCTCGTGCTTGCGGGCAGCGGCCACGCGTTCGAGCAGCTCGAGGTCGAGGTGCGGTGCGAAGGTGTGCTCGGAGGGGACGTCGAGGCCCTCGACGTCGGCCAGGTACCGGCGCAGCGGCTCGGAGTTCACGAGCATCCGGAAGCCGGCGCGGTAGGTCGAGGCGGCGACCGCGTACTCGGTCGACCACGGGCTGAAGCCGGGTTCGTAGTCCTGCACCAAGTACACGACGCGGTGTCGGGGGACGACACCGGCGGTGACGGCGACGTCGATCGGGTGCGCGGTCTTCCAGTGCGTGGCGACCCAGACGTCGTCGCGGCCGAACTCGGTGTCCAGGACGTCCTCGCGCCGGACCACGCGGACGCCGGGACGTCCGTCGACCCGCGACTCCGGGAACCGGTCGGCGACGAGCGCCTCGGCTGCAGCGGCACTGTTGCCGGGTGTCGTCCACCGGACCATGACGACCCGGACCCGCCGGCCGAGCCGGTCGCCGAGCGCGAGTGCGACGGCCAGGGCGGTCTGCACCCCGGCGAAGGCGGCACCCTCGCGGAGTTCGTCGACCACGAGCACCACCTCGGGATCGCGGTCCACGGTGCGGATGCCGGCGAGCGACAGGCTCGTCTCCACCAGGCCGTCGAACGGGCGCGCGGCCAGCGGCGCACGATCGCGTTCCCGCCGAGCCACACCGACGTCGACCCGGGACACCGTCCGGCCGAGTCGCTCACGGACGTCGTTGCGGTAGTGGCCGTCGCGTGCGTACCGCTCGTTCACCCGGACGAGGTCGCTCACGAGGCGCCGTGCCTTCTCGAAGTTCATCAGCCCTCACGTTACTGGGCGTCGGCGTTCGGCTCGGTAGGATCGGACCCCTCATGATGCAGCGAATCGACCTCCGCGGCGGCCTCCCCGCCCGTGCCGAACTCCTCCGACTCATGCCCCGCGCCGCCGGTGACGTGACCCACGCGGTCGACGCCGCGCGCGAGTTGATCGAGGACGTCCGACACCGCGGGGCCGCGGCCCTGCACGACCAGGCCGAGCGCTTCGACGGCGGGGCTCCCGCGAACGTCCGGGTGCCCGCTGCCGAGATCACCGCCGCCGTGGCCGGGCTCACCCCCGAGGTTCGAGCGGCACTCGACGAGGCCATCCGCCGCGTCCGGGCCGCGAGTGCCGCGCAGATCCCCGCCCCGTCCGTGACGACCCTGGCCGACGGCGCCGAGGTCCACCAGCGCTGGCAGCCGATGCGCCGGGTGGGGCTCTACGTGCCCGGTGGCAAGGCTGTCTACCCGTCCAGCGTCGTGATGAACGTCGTCGCGGCCCAGGTCGCGGGCGTGCCCTCGATCGCCCTCGTGTCGCCGCCGCAGCGCGACCACGGCGGCGCGGTGCACCCGACGATCCTCGCCGCGGCGGGGCTGCTCGGCATCGACGAGGTCTACGCCATGGGCGGCGCCGGAGCCGTCGGAGCGCTGGCGTACGGCGTCGCCGAGATCGACCTCGAGCCGGTCGACCTGGTCACCGGTCCGGGCAACAACTACGTCGCCGCCGCCAAGCGCCTGGTGCGCGGGGTGGTGGGCATCGACTCCGAGGCCGGGGCGACCGAGATCCTCGTGATCGCGGACGACACCGCCGACGCCGGCTTCGTGGCCGCCGACCTCATCAGCCAGGCCGAGCACGACGAGCAGGCCGGCAGCGTGCTGGTGACGACGTCCGCGGCGTTCGCCGACGCGGTGGAAGCCGCCATCCCGGAACGCACGGCGGTGCTCGGGACGGCTGCGCGCCTCCAGACCGCCTTGGACGGACCGCAGTCCGCGATCGTCCTGGTGGACTCGCTGACCGACGCCGCGACCGTGAGCAACGCCTACGGGCCGGAGCACCTCGAGATCCAGACGGTCGACGACGACGCCGTGCTGGCCGACATCGACGCGGCCGGTGCGGTGTTCGTCGGTCCGAGCACGCCGGTGAGCCTGGGGGACTACCTGGCCGGGTCCAACCACGTGCTGCCGACCGGCGGCCAGGCCCGGTTCGGGTCCGGGCTGTCCGCGTCGACGTTCCTGCGACCCCAGCAGATCGTCCGGTACACGCCCCAGGCCCTGGCCGAGGTCGCGCCGCACATCGTCGCCCTGTCCACCGAGGAGCAGCTCCCCGCGCACGGGGCCGCCGTGACGGAGCGCACGAACCGATAGCCTGGGGAACGACATGTTCTGCCCCTTCTGCCGCCACCCGGACTCCCGCGTCGTCGACTCACGGACGAGCGACGACGGAACCTCCATCCGCCGCCGTCGTCAGTGCCCCAACTGCGGTCGACGGTTCTCGACCACCGAGACCGCATCGCTCAACGTCGTGAAGCGCAACGGTGTCACCGAGCCGTTCAGCCGCGACAAGATCGTCTCCGGCGTCCGCAAGGCGTGCCAGGGGCGCCCGGTCACCGACGGTGACCTGGCCGTGCTCGCGCAGCGCGTCGAGGAGACCGTGCGGTCCTCCGGATCCAGCCAGATCGACGCGAACGACATCGGCCTCGCGATCCTCGCACCCCTGCGGGAGCTCGACGAGGTCGCCTACCTGCGGTTCGCGAGCGTCTACCAGGCGTTCGACTCGCTCGAGGACTTCGAGGACGCCATCGGTCAGCTCCGCCGCGACCACCACGGGGCATCCGACACGGCCGCCGGGTCGTCCACATCGTCCGGCACGCGCGCGTGAGCGGCATCGCCGAACGGATCGTGCGCGGTGGCTACCGCGTCGTGTTCCGCTCCGTGTTCGCGAACATGGACCCGGAACGTGCCCACCACCTGGCGTTCGCCGTCATCGCGGGGCTGCCCCGCGTGCCGTTCCTGAGCGGCGTCGTCGAGCGGTACTGCCGTCCCGCGGCGGCCGACGGCATCACCACGATGGGCATCCACTTCCCGTCGCGCTTCGGTCTCGCGGCCGGGTTCGACAAGGACGCCCGCGGCATCGCCGGTCTCGGCCTGCTCGGATTCGGCCACGTCGAGGTCGGCACCATCACCGCCAAGCCGCAGCCCGGCAACGAGCGCCCGCGCCTGTTCCGGCTGATCGGCGACCGCGCCCTGATCAACCGCATGGGCTTCAACAACCACGGCGCCGCAGCGGCCGCCCGGCGCCTCGAGCGCGCCCGCCGCAACCCCGGTCGCCCCGTCATCGGCGTGAACATCGGCAAGAGCCGGGTGGTCTCCGTCGAGGACGCCATCGACGACTACCTCGAGTCCACCCGTCGGCTCGCGACGTTCGCGGACTACCTGGCGGTCAACGTCAGCTCGCCGAACACGCCCGGTCTGCGCGGACTGCAGGAACTCGACCAGCTCCGACCGCTGCTGTCCGCGGTGCGCGACGCCGCCGGCCGGACGCCCGTGCTCGTCAAGATCGCACCGGACCTGACCGACGAGCAGATCGACGCGATCGCGGGCCTCGCGGTCGAGCTCGGGCTGTCCGGGGTGATCGCGAACAACACGACGATCTCCCGCGACGGGCTGACCGCCGATCCGTCCGACGTCGAGGCGATGGGTGCCGGGGGCCTCTCCGGTGCGCCGATCGCCGCTCGCTCGCTCGAGGTCCTGCGTCGCGTCCGCGCCGCGGTGCCCGCCGACTTCTGCGTCATCGCCGTCGGTGGTGTGACCACCGAGCAGGACGTGCAGGACCGCATCGACGCCGGCGCGACGCTCGTGCAGGGCTACACAGCGTTCCTCTACGAGGGACCGACCTGGGCCGCGCGCATCAACCGGCTGCGCCGTCGGCGGCTGCGTCGCGCCGCGCGGTAGACGCGACCACTTGACGGACTGGAGGCCCGTGGCGACACCGCCACGGGCCTCCAGTCCGTCCTGTGGGCGCGCCCACGGCCGCTTCGTGAGCAGCAATGGTCGGGTGCGCCGCGCCCACCCGACCATTCCTGCTCACGAAGCACGAGCGGGGGAGTGGGGAGTGGGGGAGCGGGAACGACGAAGCGCCGCCCGGCAGGCCGGGCGGCGCTTCGTCGTGTGCGTGTGGCTAGAGCGTGGGGTACTGCCCACGCCGGACCTGGGGCTTCGGCAGCCGCAGGAAGCGCAGCTGCCACGCCCGCGTGAGGATGTAGAGGAACGTGCCGCGCTGGAGCTCGCCGAACTTGTTGGTGAGCTTGCGGCGGAGCGACAGCCACAGCACCACGCAGTCGATGATGAACAGCGCCACGAACGCCCACACGAGCAGGAGCGAGTAGGAGGCGATGACCGTCTGCGCGGCCGCGAACCCGACGATGAGGAACAGCACGAGCACGGGCATCATGACCTCGCCGACGTTCCAGCGGGCGTCGATCCAGTCGCGGACGAAGCGTCGCTGCTCACCGCGGTCCTTCGCCGGCAGGTAGCGCTCCTCGCCGTTGGCCATGCCGACCCGGGCACGCTCGCGCTCCGAGTTGAGGCGGGCGCGGGCGGCCTTCTTGTCGACCGGCGTGTTGCCGACGAGGGGGCGGCGGTTCGCTGCCTCTCGCTCGCGGCGGGACGGCGTGGGGCGGCCCTTGCCCTGCTCGAGGAGCTCGGCCTCGGTCGGGTTGACGGTCGTGTTGGTCTTGGGGGCTGCCTTCGCCACGGTGCGTTCCTAACGGCGGTGTGCGTGCGGGATCTCCTCTAGATTACCGGGCATGACCGACAGCGAACAGCACAGCCCCGCGACCGACCCCGCGCTCCTCGACGCCCTGCGCGAACACGTGCAGGGTGCACTGCCCACGACGATCGCCGACCTGTCCGCGCTGGTGCGCCTGCCGTCGGTGTCCTGGTCAGCCTTCGACCCGGCGAACGTGCGCGCGAGTGCCGAGGCCGTCGCGGACCTCGCCCGGTCGACCGGGGTGTTCGGCGCGGACGACGTCCGGATCGTGCGGTCCGCGGTGTCCGGGTCGACGGCCGACGTCGCGGAGGCCGACGCGGAGACCGAGCTCGGCCAGCCCGCGGTGCTCGCGGTGCGCCCGGCGCGGAACGGCAAGCCGACGGTGATGCTCTACGCCCACCACGACGTGCAGCCGCAGGGCGACGAGGCCCTGTGGGAGACGCCGCCGTTCGAGCCGACCCTCCGCGGCGATCGCCTGTACGGCCGCGGCGCCTCGGACGACAAGGCCGGTGTGATGACGCACATCGCGTCGCTCCGCGCGGTGCACGCCCAGTTCGGTGACGACCTCGACCTCGGGATCGTGCTCTTCGTCGAGGGTGAGGAGGAGTTCGGCTCCCGCTCGTTCCGCACGTTCCTGCGCGAGCAGAAGGAGCACCTCGCCGCCGACGTCATCGTCGTGGCGGACAGCGACAACTGGTCCACCGAGGTCCCGTCGATCACGGTCTCCCTGCGCGGCAACGTCACCTTCAAGCTCACCCTGACCACGCTCGAGCACGCCAGCCACAGCGGGATGTTCGGGGGAGCAGCCCCGGACGCGATGATCCCCATGGTGCGGCTGCTCGCCTCGCTGCACGACGCCGACGGCTCGGTCGCCGTCGAGGGGCTGTCCTCGTACGAGGCCGACGTGCCGGAGCGCACCGAGGACGAACTCGCCGTCGACGCCGCGCTCGTGCCCGGTGTCCGCCCGATCGGCACCGGCGCCGTGCTGTCCCGCATGTGGTTCCAGCCGTCGATCACGGTGACCGGCATGGACGTGCCGAGCGTCGCGAACGCCTCGAACACCCTCCTGCCCACGGTCTCGGCACGGGTATCGGTCCGCGTCGCCCCCGGTCAGGACGCCCGGCAGGCGTCCGCTGCCGTCGAGCGGCACCTGCGCGAGCACGTCCCGTTCGGCGCACGGATGGAGATCACCGAGCCGGACAGCGGCGACGGGTTCCTCGTCGACACCGCCGGCTGGGCCGTCCAGGAGGCCCGCACGGCCATGCGCGAGGGGTGGGGCGCCGAGGCGGTCGAGCAGGGCATCGGTGGGTCGATCCCGTTCGTGTCCGACCTCGCCGCGGAGTTCCCGGACGCGCAGATCCTGGTCACCGGCGTCGAGGACCCGGACACCCGCGCCCACAGCCCGAACGAGTCGCAGCACCTCGGCGTCCTGCACCGTGCCATCGCGTCGGAGACGATCCTGCTCGCCAGGCTCGCGACGCGCAGCTGAGGGTGCTTACAATCGACGCCAGGCGCGGTGACCAGCACCGCCCGGAGGGAGACGCGCGATGAGCGACACCATCACCGAAGCACCGGCGACCGAAACGCAGTCGCACGGCGTCCTCCTGAGCGACGCCGCTGCCGGCAAGGTGGCGAGCCTGCTCGAGCAGGAGGGCCGCGACGACCTGCGCCTGCGCCTCGCCGTCCAGCCCGGTGGCTGCTCGGGCCTGATCTACCAGCTCTACTTCGACGAGCGCCTGCTCGACGGTGACGTCACCGCCGAGTTCGACGGGGTCGAGGTCGTCGTCGACAAGATGAGCGTCCCGTACCTCGACGGCGCGACGATCGACTTCGAGGACACGATCCAGAAGCAGGGCTTCACGATCGACAACCCGAACGCGCAGGGCAGCTGCGCCTGTGGTGACAGCTTCCACTGATCGCCAGCGATCCGACACGCGAGCGGGGAGCGACCGGAAGGGTCGCTCCCCGCTGGCGTTCGTGTGACCGGACGTGGCGCGCCGGGGCGCGGTGCGACCGGGCGAAATCGTGCCCGCAGACGTGCGGATCGAGGCCAGAACCGTGTCGTGTGTGCGCGAGCGGTACCGAGCTGCGAGTAAGCTAGGAGTGTTCCAATCAAGCTGGGAGCCAGCCATGCGCCGCCTTCGTGCGGCTCGCCGTCGGACTCGACGGGCTGACCTCCGAAGCTCACGTCTTTTGCGAGAGGTAACAGTGCGTTCGAATCGCCGTATACGTTGGGCGGCCGTCCCGGTGGCCGTCGGTCTGGTCATCGCACTGGCTGGCTGCACGCAGCAGCAGATGAACGGATGGCTCCCCGGCACGGAGGAGACGAAGGACGTCACCAACCACACGAGCCGCATCGTCGGCCTGTGGACCACCAGCTGGGTCGTTCTCCTCGCCGTCGGTCTCATCGTGTGGGGCCTCGTCATCTGGGCAGCGATCGTCTACCGCCGCCGGAAGGGCCAGACCGGCCTGCCCGTGCAGATGCGGTACAACATGCCGCTCGAGATCTTCTACACGATCGTGCCGCTGATCCTGGTGCTGGGCTTCTTCGCCTTCACCGCGAAGGACCAGGCCGCGATCGAGAAGCCCTTCGCCGACCCCGACGCCACCGTGCACGTGTACGGCAAGCGCTGGGCGTGGGACTTCAACTACATCAACAAGGACAACCCCGAAGAGAGCGTCTACTACCAGGGCATCCAGGCCCAGGAAGAAGAGAACGCCAACGGGGCGATCGACGAGTCGCAGCTGCCGACCCTCTACCTGCCGAAGGGCAAGAAGGTCGCGATCGAGCTCTCCTCGCGCGACGTCGACCACTCCTTCTGGGTCATCGACTTCCTCTACAAGAAGGACATGCTCCCGGGCAAGACCAACTGGGAGTACTTCATCCCGGAGAAGCTCGGCACGTACCAGGGCAAGTGTGCGGAGCTCTGCGGTGAGTACCACTCGCTGATGCTCTTCCAGGTGAAGGTCGTCACGCCGGCGCAGTACCAGGACTACCTCGACACCCTGAAGGACCAGGGCAAGGTCGGCCTGCTCGGTGACGAGTACAACACCAACTCCAACGAACCGAACAACAAGGCGCCGGTCGAGGCGTCCAGCGAGAACAAGTAGGGGCTCGTCAGATGACAACGTCACTCGTCGGCCAACCGACCCAGACCTCGTCGCCGGACTTCCAGGCGTCGAAGGTGGGTCGGAAGGGCAACATCGTCGTCCGGTGGATCACCTCCACCGACCACAAGACCATCGGGTACATGTACCTGATCGCGTCGTTCATCTTCTTCCTGCTCGCAGGTGTGATGGCCCTCGTGATCCGTGCCCAGCTCTTCGAACCCGGCCTGCACGTGGTCGCGACGAAGGAGCAGTACAACCAGCTGTTCACGATGCACGGCACGATCATGCTGCTGATGTTCGCGACGCCGCTGTTCTCGGGCTTCGCGAACGCGATCATGCCGCTCCAGATCGGTGCGCCGGACGTCGCCTTCCCGCGACTGAACGGCTTCGCCTTCTGGCTCTACCTGTTCGGCTCGCTCATCGCGGTCGGCGGCTTCCTCACCCCGCAGGGCGCTGCCTCGTTCGGGTGGTTCGCCTATGCGCCACTGAGTGACACGACGTTCACACCAGGGCTCGGCGGCACACTCTGGGTCTTCGGGCTCGGCATGACCGGCTTCTCGACGATCCTCGGCGCGGTGAACTTCATCACGACGATCATCACGATGCGTGCCCCAGGTCTGACCATGTTCCGCATGTCGATCTTCACGTGGAACACCCTCGTGACGGCGCTCCTCGTCCTGATGGCCTTCCCGGTCCTCGCGACGGCGCTCTTCGGCCTCGGGCTCGACCGCGTGTTCGACGCACAGATCTTCAACCCGGCCAACGGCGGGGCCCTGCTCTGGCAGCACCTGTTCTGGTTCTTCGGGCACCCCGAGGTCTACATCATCGCGCTGCCGTTCTTCGGCATCGTCTCCGAGGTCTTCCCGGTGTTCAGCCGCAAGCCGATCTTCGGGTACAAGACCCTGGTCTACGCGACCATCTCCATCGCGGCCCTCTCGGTCACGGTGTGGGCGCACCACATGTACGTCACCGGCGGAGTCCTGCTCCCGTGGTTCTCGCTCATGACGATGCTCATCGCGGTACCGACCGGCGTGAAGATCTTCAACTGGGTCGGCACGATGTGGCGCGGTTCGGTCACGTTCGAGACGCCGCTGCTCTGGGCCCTCGGCTTCCTGATCACCTTCACCTTCGGTGGTCTGACCGGTGTCATCCTGGCGTCGCCGCCGCTCGACTTCCACGTGTCCGACTCGTACTTCGTCGTCGCGCACTTCCACTACGTGGTCTTCGGAACCGTCGTCTTCGCGATGTTCTCCGGCTTCTACTTCTGGTGGCCGAAGTGGACCGGCAAGATGCTCAACGAGCGTCTCGGCAAGATCCACTTCTGGCTCCTGTTCATCGGGTTCCACACCACGTTCCTCATCCAGCACTGGCTGGGCGTCATCGGCATGCCGCGTCGCTACGCGACCTACCTGCCGAACGACGGCTTCACCTGGATGAACCAGCTGTCGACGATCGGCTCGATGATCCTCGGGATCTCGTTCCTGCCGTTCATCTTCAACGTCTACGTGACCGCCCGGAACGCACCGAAGGTCGCCGTGAACGACCCGTGGGGCTACGGCCGCTCGCTCGAGTGGGCGACCTCCTGCCCGCCGCCGCGCCACAACTTCACGTCGATCCCGCGTATCCGTTCGGAGTCCCCGGCCTTCGACCTGAACCACCCCGAGGCCGGTGTGCCGATCGGTGTGGGTCCCGCGAAGGACGCCCCCGATGCCCCGACCTACGACGCCGCGAAGGGCGAGGTGAAGTAACGCCATGCGCGCGAACACCAACCTGTTCTGGATCCTCTTCGGGTTCTTCATCCTGGCGGACGCCGCCTACACCACGTGGGCGATGATCTACTACGGCGAGCCCGAGTGGGTGGGCACCGTCGCGATCGGCCTGACCGGCCTGATGTCGGCGTTCATCGCCTTCTACCTCGGCAAGGTCATGTCGTCCCAGGGCGGGGTCCTGCCCGAGGACCGTCCCGACGCCAACATCGAGGACGGCGACGCCGAGCTCGGGCACTTCAGCCCGTGGTCCTGGTGGCCCATCCTGCTGGCCGCGGCGGTCGCCGTGTGCTTCCTCGGCGTGGCCGCCGGCCTGTGGATCGTCCCGATCGGGCTCGTCCTCGTGGCGATCACCCTGGTCGGCTGGGTCTACGAGTACTACCGCGGCAACTTCGGGCACTGACCCGGCGCTGCAGCGCACCTGACACTTCGGGCGGCACCAGTACGGTGCCGCCCGAAGTGCGTCCAGGAGACGAACTCCGGTCCCGATCCGGAACAAACGGGCCCGCCCGCGACTTGACTGGAGCGGACCTCCCACCACAGCGAAAGGAGTCACCTCAGGTGACCGACAAGCGCACCCTCATCATCTTCGGCGCGACGGGCGACCTCGCATCCCGCCTGCTCCTGCCGGGCCTCGGCACGTTCCTGCAGAGCGGCCGTGCCGTCCCCGTGCAGCTGATCGGCACGGGCCGCAGCGAGCGCAGCCCCGAGAAGTGGAAGGACATCGTCACGCAGTCCTTCGCGTCGCAGGACGTCAAGGGGCCGGAGGTCGACGCGACCATCGAGTCGACGCAGTTCATCCAGGGCGACCCCACCGACCCGAAGCACCTCGAGGCGCTCCTGGCCGCGGCCGACTCCGAGCCGATCCTCTACTTCGCCCTCCCGCCGCAGATCGCCTCCGACATCTGTGAGGCGCTCGAGCACGTCGAGCTCCCCGAGGGCACGACCCTGGCCTTCGAGAAGCCCTTCGGCACCGACGTCGCCAGCGCCCAGGCCCTCAACGAGACGGTGCTCAAGCTCGTCCCGGAAGAGCGCGTGCACCGCACCGACCACTTCCTCGGCCGCACCACGGTCCTGAACATCATCGGTCTGCGCTTCGCGAACCGCCTGTTCGAGCCCATCTGGAACGCCGACAACATCGAGAAGGTCGACGTCTTCTACGACGAGACCCTCGGTCTCGAGAACCGCGCCCAGTACTACGACGAGGCCGGCGCGATGGTCGACATGATCCAGTCGCACCTGCTGCAGATCCTCGGCATCGTGACGATGGACGCCCCGGCGGACATCGACGCGGTCGAGTTCCGCTCGTCCCTGGCCCGGGTGCTCCGTTCGACCCAGCTCAAGGGCGGCGACCCAAAGATCGCGTCGCGTCGCGCCGTCTACACGGCCGGCACGATCGACGGCAAGGAGCTGCCGTCGTACCAGGACGAGGACGGCGTCGACAAGTCGCGGAGCACCGAGACGCTCGCCGAGATCTCGGTCGAGGTCGACACGGCCCGCTGGAAGGGCGTTCCGTTCACGCTGCGCTCCGGCAAGGCACTCGGCAACAGCCGGAAAGAGGTGCTGATCACCTTCAAGCCGGTCACCCGCCTGCCCTCCGGCCTGAGCGGTCGCCCGAAGGCGGACACGCTCCGCATCGTCCTGAACCCGGACGAGATCGAGCTGACCGTTTCGGCCAACGGCGGTGGCAACCCGTTCGAGATGGGCCAGGTCACCCTGTCATCGTCGTTCAGCGACGGCGAGCTCACCCCGTACGGCGAGGTCCTGAACGGCATCTTCCACGACGACCCGCTGCTCTCCATCCGCGGTGACGTGGCCGAGCGCTGCTGGGAGATCGTGGAGCCGGTCGTTGCCGCCTGGAAGGCCGACGAGGTCCCGCTCGAGGAGTACCGCGCCGGTTCGCGCGGCCCGGCGGACTGGGAGTCGTCGTCCTGACGGACGCGCTGCTGACGTCCTGAACGGACGCCCTGACGGACGGAGGCCCGGTGCCAGCTGGCACCGGGCCTCCCGTCCGTCGTGGGGTCGCGTGCAGAGCATCGCAAGACGCCGTCGTGTCATCGAGACGCCGCCAGATCCGGCGGCGTCTCGACGGCTTGGCGGCGTCGCGCGAAGACGACGGCGTCTTCAGGGGGCAGAGCGGGACGTCAGGCGGGGGAGCCGGCGCGCTCACCCTCGCCCGTCCACGACCGGGTGCCGCCGTCGTGGACGGGCAACCGCGTGCGGTGCCCGACGGTCGCGCCACGGGCGCGCTCGATGGCGTCCGCTGCCGACACGAGCGTCAGGTGCGACAGCACCTGCGGGGTGTTGCCGATGTGGTGCCCGGTGGCGACGTCGATCTCCTCGGAGAGCATGCCGACGTCGTTGGCGTACCCGACGAGCACGTCCATCAGGCGCTCCGCGTCCTCGACCCGGCCGGAGGCGGCGTACTGCTCCACCAGCCAGAACGAGCACGCCAGGAACGGGTGCTCGGCGCCGGACAGTCCGTCGAAGCCGGCCGTCGTGCGGTAGCGGAGCACGAGGCCGTCGTCCCCGACCCGCAGGTCCTCCTCGATGGCGCGCACCGTGCCCGTCATCCGGGGGTCGTCGGCGCGGCAGAACCCGACCTGCGGCAGGACGAGCAGGCTCGCGTCGACCTCGTCGGTGTCGTAGTGCTGGCGGAACGAACCGCGCTCGGCGTTCCAGCCGTGCTCCTCGATCTCGGCGCGGACGGTGTCGCGCAGGGTACGCCAGCGGTCGACGGGGCCCTCGAGGCCGAACTCCTCGACCGCGGCGACACCACGGTCGAACGCGGCCCAGATCATCACCCGCGAGTGCGTGAAGCTGCGCCGGGGGCCGCGCATCTCCCAGATGCCGTTGTCCGGCTCCTGCCAGTGCTCCTCGACGTACCCGAGCAGCGCCCGCTGCAGCGCCCAGGAGTCGGCGTTCTCCTCGACCCCGAGCTCGCGGGCGTCGTGCAGTGCCGCGAGCACCTCGCCGAAGACGTCGCCCTGGTACTGCGTCGAGGCTCCGTTGCCGACCCGCACGGGCGTCGACCCGAGGTACCCGGGCAGCTCGGGCAGCTCCCGTTCGGGCAGCTCGCGTTCGCCGGCGATGCCGTACATGATCTGGACGTCGGCGGGGTCGCCGGCGATCGCGCGCAGCAGCCAGCCGCGCCAGTGCGTGGCCTCGTCGCGGTAGCCGTGGGCGATGAGCGACGCGAGCGCGAGGGAGGCGTCGCGAAGCCACACGTATCGGTAGTCCCAGTTGCGTTCGCCGCCGGGGTCCTCCGGCAGGCCCGTGGTCGCGGCGGCGACGACGCCGCCGGTCTCGCCGTGGGTCATCGCGCGGAGGAACACCAGCGACCGTCGTGCGGCGTGGGCGTACCGACCGGTGGTCTGCGCGGGGGCGGTCCACGCCGTCCACCACGAGATGGTGTGGGCGAGGGCTGCGTCGACGTCGAGCTGCTCCGGCGGCTCGCGGTGCGACGGGTACCAGGTGAGCACCGTGTCGAGCACGTCGCCGTCGTGGATCGTCGTGACGGCGGTGTGCCGGTGGTCGTCGGCGCGGAACTGCGGCCCACGGACGATCACCGAGCCCGGGCCCGCCGTCGCGAGCAGCGCCGGTTCGTCGTCCCCGATCTGCCGGATCCAGGGCAGGGCGCGCGAGTAGTCGAAGCGGATCCGGAGCGTCTGCCGGAGCTCGACGGTGCCGCGGAGCCCACGCACCCGGCGGACGATCGAGGGGCGGTGCGCGCCGACGGGCATGAACTCGGTGACCTCGACCACGCCGTCACGGGTGGTCCACACGGTCGAGAGCACCAGGGTGTCGCCGTGGTATAGCCACTCGGCGGTGGCGTCGTCGTCGACGGGTCGCAGGGTCCAGTGGCCGTGGTCCTCGGTGCCGAGCAGCGAGGCGAAGGTGGACGAGCTGTCGAAGCGCGGCAGGCACGCCCAGTCGATGGTCCCGTCGCGGCCGACCAGGGCAGCGGTGCCGGTGTCGCCGATCAGGGCGTGGTCCTCGATGCGGTTCGGCGGTGTGTTCGGCGCGGCTGGGTGTGGTGCGGCTGGGTGTGGTGCGGCTTCGGGCGGTGCGGCCGGCTCGGTGCTCATGGACCGATCGAACACCCGATGCCCGAGCGCCGCGGTCGGCGACGGGGGCTCCGGGCCGAGATCGTGATGAGGGGTCGCTCAGGCCGGGTCTGAGGCGTCGGACTCGATGATGCCGACCCGTGCGAGCTCGCTCCACAGGCCGGCGCCGTCCGGTGCGTACACCCAGGGCGCCGACGAGTCACGGGAGCGCTCCTGCGCCCGCGACCGCCCACCGGCCAGGACCGCTTCGCTCGTGGACAGCTGCCGGATGGCGACGCCCGCGACGTTGTCCGGGTGCTCCCGCGAGAAGTCGCCGTAGAGGCTCTCGTCGTGCTGTCCGTCGTCGCCGACCAGGAGCCAGCGGATGTCCGGGAAGTCCTTGGCGAGCCGCCGCAGGTTCTCCTGCTTGTGCAGCTGGCCGCTGCGGAAGAACCGGTCGTGGGTGGGACCCCAGTCGGTGAGCAGGAGCGTGCCGGACGGGTACATGTTGCGGGACAGGAAGCGCTGCAGCGTCGGGGCCACGTTCCACGCCCCGGTCGACAGGTAGACCGTCGGGGAGCCGGGGTGCTGCGCGAGGATCCGCTCGTACAGCACGGACATGCCCGGCACCGGGCGGCGGGCGTGCTCGGTCAGCACGAACGAGTTCCAGGCGGCGAGCATGGGGCGGGGGAGCGAGGTCACCATGACGGTGTCGTCGATGTCGGACAGCAGCCCGAAGCGGGTGTCCGGGTGCACGACGAACACGTCGGCCTCGACGTCGCGCCCGCCGCCTGCCGACAGCCGCACCGTGCGCCAGCCGGGCTCGAGGTCGATCGGGACGATGGTGTCGACGACGCCGCCACGGTCGGTCTGCACCACGTGGGAGACACCGCCGGCGGTGACGGTGACCTCGGCGTGGTCGACGGCCACGCTCGTGAAGCTCTTCCAGCCGCGGACTCCGGCGTAGGAGACGTCCGAGGCGAGACCCCGGCGCGTGAGGAGCACACGGCAGAGGATGCGCACCCAACCGGGCGCGCCGTAGCCGGTGTACGGGACCACCGTCGGGACGAGTCCGCGACGGCGTGCACGGTGCTCGCGGAACTCCTGGACGGCGTCCTCGATGCGGGCCGCACGGTGCAGGAGCGGCTCGGCCAACGACGGCTCGTGGGGCGTCGGGTCGGGCATGGCGTCATCCTCCCACGGGCGGCTGACGAAACCCGCGCGCTGCACAGAACTGGTGCGTCGCAACTGGTGAGTCGCAGCCACGTTCCAGGTGCGTTCTGCGAAAGTTGTCCCCGTCACACCAACCAACCGCGCTGGAGCGCAAGAGGAGAACACGTGCTCGTCACCGAGGTAACGAACGCTCTGCCGGGGGGATCATCACTGCTCAGGAACGAGCCGGTCCAAGCCCGCAGTTCGGCGCGCCTCGCCGGCCTCCTCGACGCCGCAGCCGCGGTGATCGACGAGATCGGGTTCGAACGGCTCACGACCGCCATGGTCGCCGAGCGCGCGGGGGCGTCGATCGGCACCGTCTACCGGTACTTCCCGGACCGCATCGCCGTGGTCGAGGCACTCGCGATCCGCTGCACCCAGCGGCTCGCCTCCCGCTTCGTCGAGGCGCTCGACGCCAGTGGCGCCGAGACCTGGCAGGACGCCAACGACGCGCTCATCGACATGACCGCCGAGATGTACCGCACCGAGCCCGGTTTCCGGGCCATCCGCTTCGGCGACCCGGCGGACACCGGCACGGGCGACGCCGAGGACCGCATGGGCGCGCTCGGCGCGACCGTGGGCCAGATCATGCGCGACCGCTTCGGGTTGCCGGACGACGAGCACATCACCCGCGCGTGGGTCGTCCTCGCCGAGTCCGGTCACGCGGTGCTGGCACGGGCGCACCGCGACCGCGAGCACCCCGACACGGAGCTGATCGAGGAGTACCGCCGGATGAACCGTGCGCACCTCGAATCGGTGATCGCCGCGTCCTGATCACCCACTCAGCCGGCGCGACACGCCGGTGACCGATCCGATCCGCCCGCGCCTCCGAACACCGAGGCGCGGGCGGCGTCGTCCCCGCCGATCCCGTCGTGCCCGTCGGCATCCCCACCGACCGGTGCACCGCCGCGGGTCCGTCACGGATCGTCACAGCGAACCGATGTCGGCACCCCCGGGTACTCTCATCCGGAGTCGGGCTACCTCCGAACAGAAGGGCACCCCATGATCGAGTTCCGCTCGGTGCGCAAGACCTACCCGGACGGCACGACTGCGGTCGAGCACTTCGATCTGGTCATCCCGTCCCGGACCACCACCGTCTTCGTCGGATCCAGCGGCTGTGGCAAGACCACGCTGCTCCGCATGATCAACCGCATGGTCGACCCCACCTCCGGCACCGTCGAGATCGACGGCTCGGACGTCGCCGGGATCAACCCCGTCGAGCTCCGTCGCCACATCGGGTACGTCATGCAGAACTCCGGACTGCTGCCGCACCGCAAGGTCGTCGACAACATCGCGACCGTCCCGCTGCTGACCGGCGTCTCCAAGGCCGACGCACGCAAGCGCGCCCTCGAGCTCATGGACACCGTCGGACTCGACCGTGCCTTCGCCGACCGCTACCCGTCACAGCTGTCCGGCGGCCAGCAGCAGCGCGTCGGTGTGGCCCGCGGGCTGGCCGTCGACCCGAACATCCTGCTCATGGACGAGCCGTTCGGTGCCGTCGACCCCCTGGTGCGCAACGACCTGCAGGACGAGCTCATCCGCCTGCAGCGCGAACTCGGCAAGACCGTCGTGTTCGTGACGCACGACATCGACGAGGCGTTCAAGCTCGGCGACCAGGTCGTCATCCTCAAGAAGGGCGGCGAGATCGCCCAGCAGGGGACACCGGCCGAGATCCTCGCCGCGCCCGCCGACGACTTCGTCGCCACGTTCATCGGCGCCGGACGCGGGCGCCGCGCGCTCCGCGTCGAGCAGACCCCGACCGGTCCGATCGTCGTCGACGGCGAAGGTCGTGCAGCCGGCGTGCTGACGGGCCCCGTCGGGGTCGTCGACGCCGCCGAGGCCGTTCCGCAGTCCGACTCCCGAGCAGCAGAGGCCGGAGCGTCCCACGACGCACCGGGTGCCCCGGCGCAGGGTGGGGGCACCCGGTGAAGTGGGTGCTGGCGAACCTCGACACGATCTGGGACAACACGGTCTCCCACCTCGCGATCGCGATCCCGCCGATCATCGTCGCGTTCCTGCTGTCGATCCCGATCGGGTGGCTGGTGGTCCGGCTGCAGCGCCCCGGTGGGTCGCGCTTCGCCTCGGGTGTGGGCAGCAGCATCGTGACCCTCGCCGGTCTGCTCTACGCCATCCCGTCGCTCGCCCTGTTCGTGGCGCTGCCGAGCATCATCGGCACCGGCCTGCAGAGCCCGATCAACGTCGTCATCGGTCTGACGCTGTACGGCCTCGCTCTGATGGTCCGTTCCACGGTCGACGGGCTGACCTCGGTCGACTCCGAGACCAAGTCCGCGTCGACCGCCATGGGCTACTCGCCAGCGCAGCGGTTCTTCCGTGTTGAGCTCCCGCTCGCCGGTCCGGTCCTGCTGGCCGGCCTCCGGGTGGTCTCGGTCTCCACGATCTCGCTGACCACGGTCGGCGCGGTCCTCGGCATCCCGAGTCTCGGCCTGCTGTTCACCGACGGCCTGGGGCGCGGGATCTACGAGGAGATCCTCTCCGGCATCGTGATGGTGCTCGTGCTCGCCTTCGCCCTCGACGGCCTCCTCGTGCTGCTCGGGCGCCTGGTCATGCCGTGGACCCGGACGAACTCGGTGTCACGCCGACAGGCTCGCCGAGTCCTGCAAGCAGCGGAGGTCTCCTCGTGATCATCGGTCAGGCCTTCGCGTGGGTGTTCGACCCCACGAACTACGGCGGGTACAACGGCATCCCCACGCGCCTCTGGGAGCACGTCTGGATCACCCTGCTCGCGGTGCTCATCGCCGCGGTCATCGCTGTGCCGGTCGGGTACGCGATCGGCCACACCCGCCGCGCTCGTGGCTTCTCGATCGCGGTGTCCGGCGGGGTGCGGGCGCTCCCGACGCTCGGCGTGCTCTCGCTGTTCGGGCTGCTGCTCGGCATCGGGCTGCAGGCTCCCTTGCTCGCCCTCGTCATCCTGGCGATCCCGTCGGTGCTCGCCGGTGCGTACTCCGGCATCGAGTCCGTCGACCCGGGGGTCGTCGACGCCGCGAAGGCCCAGGGCATGACCGGCTGGCAGATCCTGTGGAAGGTCGAGATCCCGCTCGGGCTCCCGCTCCTGATCGGTGGCATCCGCGCCGCGGTGCTGCAGGTCGTCGCGACGGCCACGCTCGCCGCGTACGTCGGGGCCGGTGGCCTCGGCGGGTACTTCTTCCTCGGCCTGAAGACCCAGGACTACGCCGAGATGCTCGGCGCCTCCATCCTCGTGATCGCCCTCGCGATCGCGTTCGAGATCGTGTTCGCCGTGCTGCAGCGGGCGGCGGTGCCGAAGGGCACCGCAGACCCGTCGGCCCGACAGCGTCAGGGGTCGCGTGAGCGAGCCCGCAATCCACTCCCGGAAGGAAATCCCTCGTGATCACAGCACCCAAGATCCGCGCCGGTGTCGCCGCCGCGATGGCGGTCGGCGTCGTCGCCGCCCTCGCCGGCTGCGCGTCGAGCGACCCGCTCGACAGCGGTTCCAGCGACTCGTCCGACTCGAAGACCATCGTCGTCGGTTCGCAGCAGTACTACTCGAACGAGATCATCGCCGAGCTGTACGCCCAGGTCCTCGAGAAGGACGGCTTCGACGTGAAGCGCAACTTCAACATCGGGCAGCGTGAGGTCTACATCCCGCAGCTCGAGAAGGGCGCCATCGACGTCATGCCCGAGTACAGCGGCAACCTGCTGCAGTACTTCGACAAGGACTCGGACGCGAAGACCGCCGACCAGATCGACGACGGGCTCGACACGGCCCTGCCGAAGGGCCTCCGGGTCCTCGACGAGGCCGACGCGACCGACCAGGACAGCTACACCGTCACGAAGAAGTTCTCCGAGGACAACGACGTCACGAGCCTGGCTGACCTGAAGAACGTCGACGAGAAGCTCACCGTGGGGGCTAACTCCGAGAACCAGACGCGGCCGTACGGCCCGAAGGGGCTCAAGTCGGTCTACGGCGTCGACGTCGACTTCAAGGCGATCGAGGACGGCGGCGGGGCCCTGACCGTCAAGGCGCTCAAGGACGACACCGTCCAGCTGGCCGACATCTACACCGCCGACCCGAGCATCAAGGCGAACGGCTTCGTCACGCTGAAGGACCCGGAGAACCTGATCCTGCCGCAGAACGTCGTGCCGGTCGTCTCGAAGAAGGTCAACGAGAAGGCTGCGGACGCGATCGACTCGGTCAACGAGAAGCTCACGACCGAGGCCCTGATCGAGCTCAACACCAAGAGCACGGCCGACAAGGAGAAGGCGTCCACCATCGCCGAGGACTGGCTCAAGGCCGAGGGTCTGCTGTAACCACAGCCCTCCGAACAAAGCGACAGGCGTCGGGTGTGCACCCGGCGCCTGTCGTCGTTCGTGGAGCAGGCAGCGCGAACATCCGTGCCGCACGGTTGTGCCGTGCAAGGGCTGTGCACGTTTGTGCACGGAGTCGTTCTACAACTTGTCGAAGTGTGATGCAGCGCGATAGCGTTGGGGTGTCCCAAGGGCTGTGACACCTGATGTATCCGTTCCACAGGAAGCAACTGACGTGCACGAACAGCGCGCGGCCACCCGTCTCGGAATCGCCGCATGAACGACCTCCTCGATCCGCTCCTCCTGTCGCGGTGGCAGTTCGGTCTGACGACCATCTACCACTTCCTCTTCGTCCCGCTGACGATCGGCATGGCAGCCGTTGTGGCCGTGTTCCAGACCGCCTGGTACCGGACCGGCCGCGCGCACTACCTGCAGCTGACGCGGTTCTTCGGGCGGATCTTCCTGATCAACTTCGCGATGGGTGTCGTGACGGGCATCGTGCAGGAGTTCCAGTTCGGCATGAACTGGTCGAACTACTCGCGCTTCGTCGGTGACGTCTTCGGCGCACCGCTCGCGCTCGAGGGCATCCTGGCGTTCTTCTTCGAAGCGGCCTTCATCGGCATCTGGATCTTCGGCTGGGACCGCCTGCCCAAGGGCCTGCACCTGGCGAGCATCTGGTGCGTGAGCGCCGGCACGATCATGTCGGCGTACTTCATCATCGCCGCGAACGCGTTCATGCAGCACCCGGTCGGCTTCGCGATGAACGAGGCCAAGGGCCGTGCGGAGCTCACCGACATCTGGGCGGTGCTCGGCAACAAGGTCGCCCTGGCCGCGTTCCCGCACACGCTCTTCGCCTGCTTCATGGTCGCCGCGGCGGTCATCATCTCGGTCGCGGCCTACCACCTGGCCCGCAACCAGAACCTCGAGACGATGCTGCCGGCGCTCAAGTTCGGCATGTGGACCATGCTCGCTGCCGGCGCGCTGACCGTCCTGACCGGCGACCAGCTCGGCCTGACGATGGTCGACACGCAGCCGATGAAGATGGCGGCGGCCGAGGCGCTGTACAACACCGCGACCGGCAAGGACGCCTCGTTCTCGATCTTCACGCTCGGCACGCCCGACGGCGTGCACGAGCTGTTCTCGATCCGGGTGCCGTACCTGCTGTCGTTCCTGTCGACGCACACGTTCAACGGCACGGTCGAGGGCATCAACGACCTGCAGGCGCAGTACACGCAGGTGTACGGCCCCGGCGACTACAAGCCGATCATCTGGGTCACCTACTGGTCGTTCCGCTGGATGATCGCCCTCGGTGTCGGCGCGGTCATGGTCTCGCTGGTCGGGCTGTGGCTGACCCGCAAGGGCCGGTTCCCGACGCAGCGCTGGGTGTGGCGCATCGCCACCTGGACGGTGCCGCTGCCGATGGCCGCGATGATCGTCGGCTGGGTCTTCACCGAGATGGGCCGGCAGCCGTGGCTCGTGTTCGGGTTGCTCCAGACGAAGGACGGTGTGTCGCCGAACGTGACCGGGCTCGAGGTCCTCATCTCGCTGCTGGTCTTCACCCTGATCTACGGCTCGCTGGCCGTCGTCGAGTTCAAGCTCATCAAGAAGGTCGCGCAAGAGGGGCCCGCCGACCCGGACGAGGTCGACGAGGAGACCGGCGAGGTCAAGCACGAAGTGACGGTCTACTAGAAATGGACGCTGCCTGATGGATCTCCCCGTTCTCTGGTTCGCGATCGTCGGCGTCTTCTTCGTCGGCTACTTCGTCCTCGACGGATTCGACTTCGGTGTCGGCATGTCCCTGCCGTTCCTCGGCAAGGACGACACCGACCGTCGGGTCCTGATCAACACCATCGGCCCGGTCTGGGACCTCAACGAGACCTGGGTCATCGTCGCCGGGGCGTGCCTGTTCGCGGCGTTCCCGGAGTGGTACGCCACGATGTTCTCCGGCTTCTACCTGGCGCTGCTGCTCATCCTCGCTGCACTCATCCTGCGAGGGGTGTCGTTCGAGTACCGGCACCAGAACAAGCACCTCGAGTGGAAGCGCCGCTTCGACCTGATGATCATCGTCGGCAGTGCCGTGCCGTCGTTCCTGTGGGGCGTCGCGTTCGGCAACGTCGTCCGTGGCATCCCGATGGACGCCGGGCACAACTACACCGGCACGATCTTCGACCTGCTCAACCCGTTCGCGCTGCTGACCGGTGCCGCGACGCTGCTGGTGTTCTTCACCCACGGGGTCGTCTTCGTCGCGCTGAAGACCGAGGGCTACATCCGCGTCCGCGCCAAGCGCCTGGCGACCCGGGCCGGCATCGTCACGATCGTCGTCGGCGCCGCGTTCCTGGTGTCGATGGCCTTCGTCCGGGCCACCCCGGCCTCGCTGGTGCTCTCCGTGGTCGCCGCCCTGGCCCTGGTGCTCGCGGTGCTCTGCAACGCCTGGGGCAAGGAGGGGCGTGCCTTCACCCTGATGGCGGTCACCATCGCCGCGATCGTGCTCGCGATGTTCACGGCGATCTTCCCGGACGTCATGCCGGCCTCGAACGACGTCGCGAACAGCCTGAACGTGTACAACGCCTCGTCCGGGTCGTACACGCTCACCGTGATGAGCTGGGTCGCGCTGATCTTCGTGCCCCTGGTCTTCGCGTACCAGGCCTGGACCTACTGGGTGTTCCGCAAGCGCGTCTCCCGCGCCCAGGTCACCGCGGCCGCGCACTAGGCGGACGACGATGAAGCCCCTCGACCCCCGACTCCTGCGGTTGTCCCGTACGGCGCGCGGCTTCATCGTCGCCGCCGCCGGCACGGGTGTCCTCCGCACGCTCGCGACCATCGCGATCGCGTGGGGGATCGCCGCGGCCGTCACCCTCGGGGTCGACGCCGTCGGCGAGGGCACGGTGCCGGCGGCGTTCGGGCAGGCGCTCGCGCTGCTCGGCGGGGCGTTCGTGCTGCGTGCGGTGGCCGCGTGGGCGACCGACGACCTGGCGGCACGCGCTGCGGCGAAGGTGAAGAGCGAGATGCGCACGACGGTGCTCGCCCGCGCCGCCGAGCGCGGTCCGTCGTGGCTCGCCGGCCGGTCGAGCGCCGGCTTCGCCACCACGCTCGGCCCCGGGCTCGACGCACTCGACGCCTACTTCGGCCGGTACCTGCCGCAGCTCGCGCTGACCGCGATCGCGACGCCGATGCTCCTGGTCGCGATCGGCCTGGGCGACCTGACCAGCGGGCTGATCATCCTGTTCGCCCTGCCGGTGATCCCGGTCTTCATGATCCTGATCGGCCTGGCCACGCAGTCGCTGCAGCGGAAGCAGTCGGACGCCCTCGCGAAGCTCGGTGGCGCCTTCACCGAGGCCGTCGAGGGGCTCGCCACGCTCAAGGTGTTCGGCCGTGCGCGCCGCCAGGTCGGTCGCATCGGGGCGGTCACCGACCAGTACCGCCGTGGCACGATCGGCGTGCTCCGGCTGTCGTTCGTGAGCGGCTTCGCGCTCGAGCTCGCGGCGAGTCTGTCCGTCGCACTGGTCGCCGTCTCGATCGGCATCCGCCTGGTGGACGGCTCGCTCGGCCTCGGGGCCGCGATGTTCGTGCTCGTGCTGGCACCGGAGGCCTTCGCCCCCATCCGCCAGGTCGGCGCCGACTTCCACGCCGCCCAGGACGGCGTCGAGGCCTCGGCCGCGGTGCTCGACGTGCTGGCCGACGACGAGACCGCATCACCGTCCGCGACCGGCCGCAGCGGCGGCAGCGGGACCGACACGGACCCCGCAGCACCCGCCACCGCCGTGGACGTCCGGGGGCTGGACGTCCGCGGGCTCACCGTCCGCCGACCCGACGTCGTGATCGGACCCTTCGACCTGCACGCCGAGCCCGGCACCGTCGTCGTGCTGGCCGGCCCGAGCGGTTCCGGCAAGTCGAGCATCATCGCCGCACTCCGCGGCGTCCTGCCGCACGACGGTGCCGTCACCGTGCCCGGCCCGGCCGGTGCCTCCGTCGCCGAGCGCACCACGTGGGCCGACCAGCGGCCGCGTCTCGTCCGCGGGACGATCGCCGAGAACGTCGCGCTCAGCGCGACCCCCGACGACGCCGACGTGCGCACCGCCCTGGGCGACGCGGGGCTGGGACTCGACCCGGGCCTCCCGGTCGGCGCCGGTGGCAGCGGACTGTCCGGCGGCCAGGCCCAGCGTGTCGCCGTCGCCCGCGCGCTGTACCGCGCGCGTCGCGCCGCCACGCCCCTCGTACTGCTCGACGAGCCGACGTCCGCGCTGGACGCCGAGGCTGAGGAACGCGTCATCGCGGCCGCCCGTGGCCTGGCGGCCGACGGCGCCGTCGTCGTGGTCGCCAGCCACCGACCAGCGGTCGTCGCCGCGGCCGACGTCCGCGTGGACGTCCGAGCCGGCGGGTCCGTGACGGTCCGCGGGGAGGTGCGCGCATGAGCCGGGAGGCCCGTGGCGGCTCCGTCCTGCGGCTCGCGATGCCGCACGGGTCGGGTTGGGCGAAGGCGGTCGCCGCCGGGTCGCTCAGCGCGGTCTGCGCCGTCGCGCTCCTCGCCGCGAGCGGCTACCTGATCACCCGTGCCGCCGAGCACCCGCCGATCCTGTACCTGACGCTCGTGATGGTCGGGGTGCGCGCGTTCGCGCTGGGGCGTGCCGTGCTGCGGTACGTCGACCGGCTCGCCGGGCACGACGCGTCCTTCCGGCAACTGGCCGTGGTGCGGACGGAGATGTACCGGCGGCTGGCGTCGATCGCGCCCGCGGGGCTCGGGCGGACCGGACGCGGCGACCTCATGACGCGCCTGGTGACCGACACCGACCGGCTGCAGGACCTGCCGATCCGCGTCGTCGGGCCGCTCGTCTCCGCCGGGGTCGTCGCGGTGCTGTCGGTCGTCGCCGTGGCGCTCGTGTCGGTGCCGGCGGCGCTCGTGCTCGTCCTCGCGCTGGCGGTCGCGGCCCTGGTCGGCACGATCGTCACCCGGGCGATCGCCGAGCGCTCGGACCGCGAGACCGCCGCCGACCGGGGTCGCGTCGCGGACCTGGTGCTCGACACCGTCCGGACGCTCGACGTCTTCGCCGCCTACGGCACCCTGGACGAGCGGCTCGCGCACATCGCCCGGCTCGACGCGGGTGTCACCCGGGCCGTCCGGCGCCGTGGCACGGTCGAGTCGCTCGTCGGTGCCCTGGTCGGTCTGGTCGGTGGCGGTGCGGTGATCGGGATCCTCGCCGTCGGTGCCCCCGCCGTGGTGTCCGGTGCGCTCGACGGTCCGCTCTGGGCCCTGGCGGTCTTCGTGCCGCTGGCGCTCTTCGAGGTCGTCGGGACCGTCCCGCTCGCCGTCCTGACGCTCCGCCGGGTGCGTGCTGCGGCCGAACGGGTCGAGCAGGTCGTGCCCGCCGAGGTGCCCGTCGGCATCGTCCCCGAGCCCGACGAGGACGCCGACCCGGCGTCGCTCGTGGTCGAGGGGCCGGTCACGCTCGCCGTGCAGGACCTGACCGTCCGCTGGCCGGGAGCGGCCGAGCCGGCGGTCGACGGGGTCTCGTTCACGCTCGCCCCCGGCGAGGTCGTCGTCCTCCAGGGGCCGAGCGGTGCCGGCAAGTCGACCCTGGTCGACGCGCTCGTCCGGTTCGTGGAGCACGAGGGCTCCTACACGCTCGACGGCGTCGAGGCGAAGGCGATGCACCCCGACGCGGTGCGGGCCCGGGTCGGCCTGATCGAACAGGACCCGTTCGTGTTCGACCAGTCGGTGCGGCAGAACCTGCTCTTCGCCCGTGAGACCGCGACCGACGACGAACTGCTCGCCGTGCTCGACCGGGTCGGCCTGGGGGAGTGGGTCGTCCGGCGAGGCGGGCTGGACGCCTCGGTCGGGGAACGCGGCGTGCTCGTGTCCGGCGGCCAGGCGCACCGGCTCGCGCTCGCCCGCGCACTGCTGCACGCGTTCCCGGTGCTGGTGCTCGACGAACCGACCGCCGACGTCGACCCGGACCTCGGTGACACCGTGCTGCGTGACCTCGTCACCACGGCCCGCGCAGCGGGCCGGACGGTCGTCATCGTGTCGCACGTCCCGGTGGCGCCGGACCTGGTCGACCGCACCCTGCGGATGCGGGACGGGCGCCTGCTCGCCGGGTGAGCCGACAGGCGGACGCGGGACGGGCCTCCCGGCTTGTATCGTTGACGACCGTGACCACCGAGCAGCACGCCGAGGACCCGAACGCCTACGACTTCCGTCGTATCCAGGAGAAGTGGCAGCCCCGCTGGGAAGAGCTCGGGCTCTTCACCACCGACCTCGACGACACCCGTCCGCGCAAGTACATCCTCGAGATGTTCCCGTACCCGTCCGGCGACCTGCACATGGGGCACGCCGAGAACTGGGCGCTCGGGGACTTCGTCGCGCGCTACTGGCGTCAGCAGGGCTTCAACGTGCTGCACCCGATCGGTTGGGACTCCTTCGGGCTGCCCGCCGAGAACGCGGCGATCAAGCGCGGGGTGGACCCGAAGGACTGGACCTACGCGAACATCGAGCAGCAGAAAGCGTCCTTCAAGCGCTACGCGCCGTCGTTCGACTGGACCACCGAGATCCACACCTCGGACCCCGAGTACTACAAGTGGAACCAGTGGCTGTTCCTGAAGATGTACGAGAAGGGCCTGGCGTACCGCAAGGACAGCTGGGTCAACTGGGACCCGGTGGACCAGACCGTGCTCGCGAACGAGCAGGTCCTCGCCGACGGCACCTCGGACCGCTCCGGCGCCGTCGTCGTGAAGAAGAAGCTCACGCAGTGGTACTTCAAGATCACCGAGTACGCCGACCGGCTGCTCGACGACCTGAACCAGCTCGAGGGACGGTGGCCGGCGAAGGTCATCGCGCAGCAGCGCAACTGGATCGGCCGCTCGGTCGGTGCCGACGTCGACTTCGTGATCGAGGGCCGCGACGAGCCCGTCACGGTCTTCACCACCCGCCCGGACACGATCCACGGGGCGACGTTCCTGGTCGTCGCGCCGGACTCCGACCTGGCGGCTGAGCTCGTCGCCGACCCGTCGGTGCCGGCCTCGGTCCGTGACGATTTCGACGCCTACCTGACGGCAACGCAGAAGACGTCCGAGATCGACCGGCAGAACGCCGACCGCCCGAAGACCGGCGTGCCGCTCGGCCGGTCGGCGATCCACCCCCTCACCGGGGAGCGCCTGCCCATCTGGGCCGCCGACTACGTGCTCGCCGACTACGGCCACGGCGCCGTGATGGCCGTGCCCGCACACGACCAGCGCGACCTCGACTTCGCGCGGGCGTTCGACCTGCCCGTCAAGGTGGTCGTCGACACGAACGCCGCCGTCACCGGCGCGATCCCGGTCATCCCCGAGGGCGCGACGCTCGACGACTTCGACGTGCCGACCCTCGACCCGGTCGCCACCGGCGAAGCGCTGACCGGTCAGGGCCGGATGATCAACTCCGGGCCGCTCGACGGCATGTCGAAGCAGCACGCCATCACCGCTGCCATCGCGCTGCTCGAGGAGCGCGGCACCGGCCGTGCCGCCAAGACCTACCGCCTGCGCGACTGGCTCATCTCGCGCCAGCGCTTCTGGGGCACCCCGATCCCGATCATCCACGGCGCCGACGGCACCGAGCACCCGGTGCCCGAGGACCAGCTGCCGATCGTGCTGCCGGACACCGAGGGGCTCGACCTCAAGCCCAAGGGCACGTCCCCGCTCGGTGGCGCGACCGACTGGGTGAACGTCCCGAACCCCGTCGACGGCACGCCCGCGCTCCGCGACACCGACACGATGGACACCTTCGTCGACTCGTCGTGGTACTTCCTGCGGTTCCTGTCGGCGAACGACGACACCCAGGCGTTCGACCCGGCAGCCGCGCGCCGCTGGGCTCCGGTCGACCAGTACATCGGCGGCATCGAGCACGCGATCCTGCACCTGCTCTACGCCCGCTTCGTCACGAAGGTCCTGTTCGACCTCGGGTACCTCGACTTCACCGAGCCGTTCTCGGCACTGCTCAACCAGGGCATGGTGCTGTCCGGTGGCTCGAAGATGTCGAAGTCGAAGGGCGGCGTCTCGCTCGGTGACGAGCTCGACGCGAACGGCGTCGACGCCATCCGCCTGGTGATGGGCTTCGCCGGCCCGCCGGAGGACGACATCAACTGGGAGGACGTCTCCCCGTCCGCCTCCGCACGGTTCCTGGCGCGGGCGTACCGCCTGGCGCTCGACGTCACGTCCGCACGCGACGTCGTGTGGGCCGACGGCGACCGGGCTCTCCGCCAGGTCACGCACCGGTTCCTCGCGGACGCCCCCGGGATGATGGAGTCGTTCAAGTTCAACGTCGTGATCGCGCGACTGATGGACCTGGTCAACGTCACCCGCAAGGCGATCGACAGCGGCCCCGGTGCCGGTGACCCCGCCGTGCGCGAGGCCGTCGAGACCATCGCGCTCGGGCTGAGCGTCTTCGCGCCGTACACCGGCGAGGAGATGTGGGAGCGGCTGGGCTACGAGGCCACCGTCGCCACGTACGGCTGGCGGAAGGCCGACCCGACGCTGCTCGTGCAGGAGACCCTGACCGCCGTCGTACAGGTCAACGGCAAGGTGCGTGACTCGTTCGAGGTGTCGAAGTCGATCGAGGCGGACGAGCTCGAGCAGCTCGCACGGTCGTCGGCGAACGTGCAGCGGTACATCGGTGACCGCGAGATCGTGAAGGTGATCGTCCGGGCGCCGAAGCTCGTGAACATCGCCATCAAGGGGTAGCGACCGTCGCTGGCGTCGTCCCTCACAGCAGGGGCGTTCGCGGCACCCGTCCACGGGTGCGAACTGCGGAGCCCGGCCGATCGGCCGGGCTCCGTAGCGTTCGGGCATGTCGTCCCCGTCGTCTCCCGGACCCTGGTGGTCCCGTCTCGCGTTGTCACCGCGGGCAGCCGTGGTGCTGGCGGCGGTCGTGGTGGTGGTCGCCGTCCTCGTGGTGCTCGTCGGGGCGCTGGTGTCGGGTGGTGGCGAGGGTGCCGGAGGAACGGGCGGGGTCGTCGTGCGTGGGGCGCCGACGGCCGGTGCGGCGTCGGGCGGCCCGTCGCCGTCGGCTGGTGCGTCTGCCGGTGCTGCTCCGTCCGCTCCTGGTGCCGGGCGCGTCGTGGTGCACGTGCTCGGGGCGGTGCGGCGGAGCGGCGTGGTCGAGTTGCCGGCATCGAGCCGGGTCGGTGACGCGCTCGAACGTGCTGGTGGGGCCACCGATGACGCCGACCTCGACCGGCTGAACCTGGCGCGGGTGCTGACGGACGGCGAGCGGTTGTACGTGCCGCGGGTCGGGCAACAGGAGGTGCCGGAGGCGCTCGGGCCGGTGGCGGACGGTGCTGCCGCCGGGCCGACTGCCGCTGCCGCTGCCGGGGCCGGGAGCGGCGGTGGCTCGGCGGGCACCGGGGGCGAGGGGTCGGCCGTCGTCGACCTGAACACCGCCGACCAGACCGCGCTCGAGACCCTGCCCGGCATCGGACCGGGGCTGGCCGGGCGCATCATCGCCTGGCGTGACGAGCACGGCCGGTTCACCACGGTCGAGGACCTGCTCGACGTCAGCGGCATCGGCGACGTGCGGTTCGCCGAGCTCCGTGATCGCGTGCGGGTCTGAGGGGCGACGGTGCAGCTCGCGCCGAGTGCGATCGACATCCGGGTCGCGGTGCCCGTCGCCGCCGCCTGGATCGCGACCGCCCTGCTCGTCGGCGTGCCCGACGTGGCAGCCGTGGTCGGTGGGGCCGCGGCGCTCCTCACCGGCGTCAGCGGGATCGTGCTCCGGTGGCGACGGGGCACCGGGGTCGTGCCGGTCGTCGCCGGGCTCCTGCTCGTCGCGGGGGCCCTGACGACGCTGCTCGCGGTGTCGGTCACCGTGGGGGAGTCCCGGCGGGCTCCGGAACCGCTGCGTGCGCTCGTCGCCGGTCCGGGGGCAGCGCGCGTCGACGTCGAGGCGGTGCTGACCCGCGACCTCGTGCCGGGTGACCGCTCCGTCACCGCGACGCTCGTGCGCGCCGACGAGCTCGACGGGCTCCGCGTGCCGGTCCGACTCGTCCCCGACCAGCACGGCGTTGCACCGGGAGCCGTGCTGGCAGCCGGTGCCCGGGTCACCGTGACCGCCGCCGTGCAGCCGGACGAACCCGGATCGGCGACCGCGTTCGTGGCGTTCCTGCGCGGGACGCCGTCGTCGGTGCCGCCCGACGGACTGCTCGGCGCCACCGACACCGCGCGACAGGCCTTCGTGCGGGCCACTGCCGACCTGCCGCAGCCCGGAGCGGCACTGCTGCGCGGACTCGCGATCGGGGACCGCTCCGGCCTCGACCCGACGACCGAGGCGGCGATGGAGACCTCGGCGCTGACGCACCTGACGGCGGTGTCCGGGGCGAACTGCGCGGTGGTGGTCGGGCTCGTCGTGGTCCTCGGCCGCGCCTGTGGTCTGCCGAGAGGCCCCCGGGCCGCGGCGGCCGTCGGCGTGCTCCTGGTGTTCGTCGTGCTCGTGCGGCCCGACCCCTCGATCGTCCGGGCGACGGTGATGGCGGTCGTGGTGCTCGTCGTGCACCTGGCCGGACGACCGGTGCGGGGCGTCCCGCTCGTCGCCCTCGCCGCGGTCGGCATGCTCGTCGTGGACCCCTGGTTCGCACGGTCGTTCGCGTTCGCCCTGTCCGTGCTCGCCACGAGCGGGATCGTGGTGCTCGGCCCGCCGCTCACCGAGCTCCTGGCTCGTCGTGTGTGGCGACCGGTCGCCGCAGCACTCGCGATCCCCGTCGCGGCGCAGGTGGCGTGCTGGCCGGTGACGATCCCGCTGTCGGCAGCGCTCCCGACCTACGCGGTGCCGGCGAACCTGTTGGCGGAGCCGTTCGCGCCGGTCGTCACGGTGATCGGGCTCGCCGCGTGTGGCCTCGCTCCCGTGTGGCCGGTGGGCGCGCAGGGGCTCGCGGCCGTCGCGTGGGTCCCGGCCGCCGCGGTCGGGGGCATCGCGCACGGGGCGGCGGCCCTGCCCTACGCCTCGGCACCCTGGCCGGCCGGGGTGCTCGGTGTGGCCGCCGCCGTGCTCGTGTGCGGCTGCATCGCGGTCGCCGTGCTGGTCCGGGGGCGGTTCGGCTCCCGGCTCCTGCTCGCCGCGGGTGTGGTGGTCGTGGTCGGTGTCGCCGCGGTCACCGTCCCGGTGCTCGTCGTCCGGGGCTCGGTACCGGGCGACTGGTCGGTCGCCGCGTGCGACGTCGGGCAGGGGGACGCCGTGCTGCTCCGCGGTGACGACGCCGTCGCGCTCGTGGACACCGGCGACGACGAGGAACGGCTCCGGGCGTGCCTGGACCTGCTCGGGGTCTCCCGGATCGACCTGCTCGTCCTGACGCACTTCGACCGCGACCACGTCGGTGCGGTGGACGCTGTGGCGGGCACCGTCGAGACCGCCCTGGTCGGACCCGTGGGCCGTGCGTCGGACGAGCGGGTGGTCGACGACCTCCGGCGTGCCGGTGTCGACGTCCGGACGGCTCAAGACCGGGTCTCCGGAACCCTCGGGCCGCTCGCCTGGCGTGTGGTGTGGCCGCTGGTCGGCAACCGTGCCGCCGGCAACGACGCGAGCATCGTGCTGGTCACGGGGCCGGCCGACGGAGACTCCTGTCCGGCGTGCCTGACCGGGGTGTTCCTCGGCGACCTGGGGGAGTCGTCGCAGCGTCGGCTCCGGAACACCGGGGAGCTTCCGGTGGGGCCGATCGACGTCGTGAAGGTGGCGCACCACGGCTCGGCCGACCAGGACCCGCAGCTCTACCGGGGGCTCGCCGCGCGGGTCGGGCTCATCGGGGTCGGCGCGGACAACACCTACGGACACCCGACGGCATCGGCCCTCGGCATGCTCGAGGCCGCGGGCACACCGCCGCTCCGCACCGACGAGCTCGGCACCGTGGTGCTCGCCCGGTCCGGCAGCGACGAGGTGCGGGTGTGGACGGAGCGCTCGTCGTCGGCGGCCGCCCGTAGGATCTACGGTGCACCACTCGACCCGGCACCGTCCGGGCCGGCACCACCGGAAGGACCACATGGCCGCCAAGAAGCCCGCGCGCGCCGCAGCGAAGATCGACCAGGTGCCCTGGTCGGGGATCCGTCCGGCGCCCGTCGTGCTCATCACCGGGCCCGAAGCGTTCCTCGCCGACCGCGCCCGCGGGGTGCTGAAGGACCTGCTGCAGGGCGAGGACCCCGCGCTCGAGGTGCACGACCTCGAAGCCGACCAGTACGCCCCCGGGCTCCTCGCGACCCTCGCCAGCCCGTCGCTGTTCGGCGAGCCGCGACTCGTGCAGGTCACGAACGTCGAGAAGTGCACCGACGCCTTCATCACCGAGACGATCTCGTACCTGCAAGCCCCCGCCGACGACGTCACCCTGGTGCTCCGGCACGGGGGTGGTGTGCGCGGCAAGAAGCTCCTCGACACGATCCGCAGCGGTGTCGGCGGCGGGGTCGAGGTGCTGTGCGACGAACTCAAGCGCGAGACCGACCGCATCGACTTCGTGAACGCCGAGTTCCGCGCCGCACGCCGCCGGATCGCGCCCTCCGCCGTCCGGACCCTGGTGACCGCGTTCGCCGACGACCTCGCCGAACTCGCCGCCGCGTGCCGACAGCTCCTGGCGGATGAGGCCGAGGAGATCACCGACAAGGTCGTCGACAAGTACTACGGCGGTCGCGTCGAGACGAACGCGTTCAAGGTCGCCGACATCGCGCTCGCGGGCCGGTCGGCACCGGCGATCGTCGAGCTGCGGCATGCCCTGGCCACCGGCGAGGCACCCGTGCCGATCGTCGCCGCGTTCGCGAGCAAGATCCGCACGATGGCGAAGGTCAGCGCCTTCCGGGGTCCGAGCGGGCAGGCGGCCTCGGCGCTCGGCATGGCGCCGTGGCAGGTGCAGCGCGCGCAGCGTGACGTCGCCGGCTGGAGCGAGTCCGGGCTGGCCAACGCGATCATCAGCATCGCCGAGGCGGACACCGCGGTGAAGGGTGGCTCGCGCGACGCGCACTACGCGCTCGAGGTCATGGTCCGCACCATCGCCCGACGCGGCGAGCCCCGCTGAGGCGAGCCGGGCCTCCCGGCTGTCCCGCGCCGGTCGGCCGGCACTTCGTGAGCAGAAACGGTCGGGTGCGCCCTCGCGACCCGACCGTTTCTGCTCACGAAGCGAACCCAACGCACCCCACGCCGACCACCGCACCAAACCAAAAGCCCCACGCACGACGAAGGCCCCGCACCAACGGTGCGGGGCCTTCGGACCAGAAGGGTCAGGACGTCAGAGCGACGAGACCTTCTTCGCGATGGCCGACTTGCGGTTCGCGGCCTGGTTCTTGTGGATGACACCCTTGCTCACGGCCTTGTCGAGCTTCTTCGACGCGAGGGCCAGGGCAGCAACGGCCTTGTCCTTGTCGCCGGCGGCGACGGCGTCGTTGGCACGACGGATGTGCGTCTTGAGCTCCGACTTGTACGCCTTGTTGCGCTCGGTGGCCTTGAGGTTGGTCTTGATGCGCTTGATCTGCGACTTGATGTTCGCCATGAATTGCTCCTGCTCGTCTCGTACGGGTGGGCGCGACCGCAGGGTAGAGGGGCCCTTGGTCGCATCGCGTTCCACCCGTGGGCGGGGAACGCGGAAGCCAGCCACCAACACTACCAGGCAAGCGGGCTGCCACCAAAGCACGAAACACCGCCGGATCGGCGGAAGCCCGCGGCCGACCGCGCCGAAACCCCACGGCAACACGCACCGGATACCGTGACGGACATGCCCTCCCTCGCACCGCGCATCGACACCGTGCCCGCCTCCGGCATCCGGAGGGTCTTCGAGCAGGCAGCCCTGCTGCAGTCGAGCGGAACCGACGTCACGATGCTCGTGATCGGCGAGCCGGACGTCCCGGTGGCACCGCACATCGGTGAGGCAGCCCGTCGTGCCTGGACCGAGGACCGCACCGGGTACACCCCGAACGGCGGGATCGCGCCCCTCCGCGAAGCTGTCCGCGACAAGCTCCGCCGTGAGAACCGGATCGAGGCCGACCTCGAGCAGATCTGGATGACGATCGGTGCGACGCAGGCACTGTTCCAGGCGATGACGCTGACCCTGAGCCCGGGCGACGAGGTGCTCGTGCCGGACCCCGGCTACACGACCTTCACGATGAACGCCCACATCATCGGGGCGACCCCGGTGCCGTACCGGCTGGAGCCGCAGCACGGGTTCGAACCCGACCTGCAGGCCCTCGAGGCGAGCGTCACCGAACGCACCCGGGTGATCGTCGTCAACTCGCCGTCGAACCCGCTCGGCTCGGTCTTCGGCGAGGAGACCCTGCGCGCGCTGCTGGCCTTCGCGAAGCGGCACGACCTCTGGGTCATCAGCGACGAGGTCTACGAGTACTTCACCTACGGCACCCGGCACGTCAGCCTGGCGGCGCTCGACGAGGACGACCGCGTGTTCTCGGCGTTCTCGCTCAGCAAGACGTACGCGATGACCGGCGTCCGCGTCGGCTACCTCGTCACGCCGAAGGGGCTCGGCGCGACGATGCGGACCACGCAGGAGGCCATGATCAGCTGTGTCGCCGAACCCGACCAGTACGCGGCCCTCGCGGCGATCGTGGGGGACCACTCCGCGGTGCGCGACGCCCGGGAGCACTACCGCGCGAACCTCGAGGTCGCGAAGGAGACGCTCGACGCCGCCGGCATCCGGTACCTCGACCCGCGCGGGGCGTTCTACCTGTGGGTCGACATGTCGCACGCCTCCGACGGGGACATCGCCGAGTGGGCGCTCGGGTTCCTGCAGCGCGAGCGGGTCGCCGTCGCACCGGGCAGCGCCTTCGGCCGCACCGGCGAGGGCTGGATCCGCGTCTGCCTCGCAGCCACCGCGGACGACCTCCGGCGCGGCCTGGGTGCCCTGCCGGCTCCGGCGCACGCGACCGTCTGACGCGCGGTCCACACGGCCAGGAGGCCCGGTGCCGGTCGGCACGACAGCGCACGGTGCGCAGTCCTCCACCTGGTGCGAGGATGCTCGCCCCGTGCCGCGCAGCATCCGGTCACCGGGCGGTCAACTGCGCACGGCCCCGCCGCCCTCGCACCGTGCGGGGTCCAGGACGCCGGCGCGAGGGCGCACCGAACGCGCACCGGACGCGCACCGTGCGTGGCGGACGCGCGCCGTGCCTCCAGGTCGGGTGAAGCGTGGGAGACTGTTGCGACCGTCCGACCCACCTGAGGAACCGTGAGCCCACAAGCATCCGCACCGCTGGAGCCCGCAGCGACCCCGGCCGACGCGATCCGCAACTTCTGCATCATCGCGCACATCGACCACGGCAAGTCGACGCTGGCCGACCGCATGCTGTCGATCACCGGCATCGTCGAGGACCGCGCGATGCGTGCGCAGTACCTCGACCGCATGGACATCGAGCGCGAGCGCGGCATCACGATCAAGTCGCAGGCCGTGCGCATGCCGTGGGAACTCGACGGTGAGACCTTCGCGCTGAACATGATCGACACCCCCGGGCACGTCGACTTCTCGTACGAGGTCTCGCGCTCCCTGGCCGCCTGCGAGGGCGCGATCCTGCTCGTCGACGCCGCCCAGGGCATCGAGGCGCAGACGCTCGCGAACCTGTACCTGGCCCTCGAGAACGACCTCGAGATCATCCCGGTCCTCAACAAGATCGACCTCCCGGCGGCCGAACCGGACAAGTACGCCGCCGAGCTCGCACAGCTCATCGGTGGCAAGCCCGAGGACGTCCTTCGGGTGTCCGGCAAGACGGGCGTCGGGGTGCCCGAGCTCCTCGACCTGGTCGTCCGTCGTGTTCCGGCCCCCGTCGGCGACGCCGAAGCGGCACCCCGCGCGATGATCTTCGACTCGGTCTACGACAGCTACCGCGGCGTCGTCACCTACGTCCGCATGATCGACGGCACCATCTCGCCCCGCGAGAAGGTCCAGATGATGTCGACCAAGTCGACGCACGAGATCCTGGAGATCGGGGTCTCGAGCCCGGAGCCGAAGCCCACGAAGGGGCTGTCCGTCGGCGAGGTGGGCTACCTGATCACCGGTGTGAAGGACGTCCGCCAGTCCAAGGTCGGCGACACCGTCACGAGCGCGCAGAAGCCCGCGACCCAGGCGCTGCCCGGCTACACGGACCCGAAGCCGATGGTGTTCTCGGGCCTGTACCCGATCGACGGCAGCGACTACCCGGTGCTCCGCGAGGCGCTCGACAAGCTCAAGCTCTCCGACGCCGCACTGGTCTACGAGCCGGAGACCTCGGTCGCGCTCGGCTTCGGGTTCCGCTGCGGGTTCCTCGGGCTGCTGCACCTCGAGATCATCACCGAGCGGCTGTCCCGCGAGTTCGGCCTCGACCTCATCACCACGGCCCCGAGCGTCATCTACGAGGTCACGACCGAGGACAACGCCGTGACCGAGGTCACGAACCCCTCGGAGTTCCCGACCGGGCGCATCGTCGAGGTCCGTGAGCCGATGGTCCGCGCCGCGATCCTGGCCCCGAAGGACTACGTCGGCGCGATCATGGAGCTCTGCCAGCAGCGCCGCGGCTCCCTGCTCGGCATGGAGTACCTCGGCGAGGACCGCGTCGAGATCCGCTACGAGATGCCCCTCGGCGAGATCGTCTTCGACTTCTTCGACCAGCTGAAGAGCAAGACCCAGGGTTACGCGTCGCTCGACTACGAGCCCACCGGCGACCAGGCCGCCGACCTCGTCAAGGTCGACATCCTGCTGCAGGGCGACCAGGTCGACGCCTTCAGCGCGATCGTGCACCGCGACAAGGCGTACGCCTACGGCACGCTCATGACCGAGCGGCTGCGCAAGCTCATCCCGCGCCAGCAGTTCGAGGTGCCGATCCAGGCCGCCATCGGCGCCCGCATCATCGCCCGCGAGAGCATCCGCGCGATGCGCAAGGACGTCCTGGCGAAGTGCTACGGCGGTGACATCACCCGCAAGCGCAAGCTCCTCGAGAAGCAGAAGGAGGGCAAGAAGCGCATGAAGACCATCGGTCGGGTCGAGGTCCCGCAGGAGGCCTTCATCGCGGCGCTCTCCGGCGACGTCGAAGAGAAGAAGAAGTAGCGCCGGGTCAGCCGGTCCGGCGGGCGCGAGCCCGCAGGGCGGCCAGGCAGAGGGCCGGGAGGCTCGCTGCGGCCAGTCCCGCCAGTGCGGTCCGCAGGATGGCCCAGTGAGCAGCCGCGTCGAAGTCGGTCTGCTCGCCGGAGGCCACCCCGGCGACCACGGCGCCGACCACCATCGCGAGCGTCACGACCGCGAGGGCCAGCGCCAGCCGGCGGCCGCGATCACGCCGCACCGCCGACACCAGTGCGGCACCGAACAGCAGCACCCCGGCGCCGGCGCAGCTCGCCCCGACGGCGGCGATGACGTTCGCGGTGTCGAAGCCGTTCCACGACTCGGGGGCGATCGCGGCGGTGGCGTACCGGGCGGGCGACGCTGCGGCAGAGGTCGTCACGTCCACCAGCACCCGGGCGGTCGCCGCCACGCCGAACGCGACGAGCGTGAGCGCGGCGAGGACGGCGGTCCGGCGGTCGACGGATCGCGGGTGGGCGGGGGT